>JBIOUF010000086.1:0-26514 GCA_044866695.1 Nocardioidaceae bacterium
AGCCCTCTGACCCCGACCCGGCCCGTCCTCCCGCCCGCCACCACGGCCCACGCACTGGCCACCCTGCGCAGTGCACACGGAAACCTCATCGGGAACGGGACCGCTGCAGCTCGGCCGCAGGGCATCAGGGCCAGTCGGGCCCCACGCGGAATGCCCCGGCCCGTGCTCGCGCGGTCAGCAGACCTCGGCGGAGCAAGCGACCGGCCTGTTGGGTCGGGCCGTACACGTCGTCGCGCCGGAAGACGAGCACGGTCCAGCCGAGCTCGACGTCCAAGATCGCGCGACGGTCCCGATCAGCGCTGGCCGCCTCGGGTCCGTGGAACCGCTCGCCGTCGTACTCCGCAGCGAAGCGGAGCTCCTCGACGCCCAGGTCCAGTCGGAAAGAGCGGAAACCGCCCGGCGCGGTTACCGGGATCTGTAGCTGTGGCTGAGGCATCTCCGCGGTCTCGAGCCAACGCAGTCTCAGCGCCGACTCACCGGGTGATTCCGAGCGTGGGTCGGCGAGGGCTGCCAAGGTCCGGAGCTGGACGACGCCTCGCTGTCGACGGAACCTCTCCACTCCTGCGAGCAGCTGCTCGCGGTCGTGGCCGCCGACTCGCAGTAGGGCGTCGATGCCCCCGAGAGCGACCACCGGCGGAGCGAAGCGGCCGAGGTCCCAAGCGGTCCGAAGCGGACTGGTCGCAAGCAACGTGCCGCCAACCGGGACGAGGTCGCCACGGAAGAACGCGCGCTCACCGCTCGTGCACAGGCCGTTGCGCAGTCGGCCCCGGTCGCTCGGGCGGAACACCGAGATGGGAGCGACCTTCCGGTTCCCGCCGGGCGCGCTGATCCCCGTGTGCAACCAGCAGGCCGTCCAGTCCGTCGCCGCGGAACCTCGGGGAACCACCAGACCCAGCACGCGTACCCGTAGTGCCAGGGAGTCGGGCACCTGCGCCGCGACGTACACGCCCTTGAGCGGACGTCGCAGCAGACCCTCGGTGACCAGGCGGGTCAGCGCGTTGGGGCCGACTCCGGCCCGGCGCGCCTGGCCGGCGGTGAACGGAGCATCGACGGGCAAGGGGAATCGGTCGTCCAACAACGCCGGGACGTTCTCGTACAGCGGTTGGGTCATGGTCGGCAGGATGCCGTGGGCCCGTGTCCCCGTTTCTCGCGTCGCGACCGCCTGTGGATAGCTCTGCATGTTCGACGGCTGTGGACCGAATGTGGCCTTGGGGCCGCGCGCCCGGAGGAAGACGGACCGACTCGGCACCCCCCACCCAGGAACACCCGCCCACTCGGCATCACCCAACCAGGAACACCCGCCGACTCGGCGCGGTCCATGCAGGAGGATGCGCCTACTCGGCCGGGGGTGGAGGGTGGGGTGGGGTCGGGTGGGGTGGGGTCGGGTGGGGTGGGGTTGGGTGGGGTGGGTGGGTCGGGTCAGCCGGTGACGCGGTAGGCGTCGTAGACCCCTTCGACATGGCGTACGGCGCGCAGGACGTGGCCCAGATGTTTCGGGTCGGCCATCTCGAAGGTGAAGCGGCTGCGGGCGACGCGGTCGCGGGTGGTGTTCAGGGTGGCCGCGAGGATGTTCACGTGCATGTCGGAGAGCACCTTGGTGACGTCGGACAGCAGGCGGGCCCGGTCGAGCGCCTCGACCTGGATGTTGACCAGGAACACCGACTGCGCCGTCGGGGCCCACTCCACCTGGACCAGCCGCTCGGGCTGCGACCGCAGCGACGCGACGTTGGTGCAGTCGACCCGGTGCACCGAGACCCCGAAGCCGCGGGTGACGAAGCCGAGGATGTCGTCGCCCGGCACGGGCGTGCAGCACTTGGCCAGCTTGACCCAGACGTCCGAGACGCCCTTGACGATGACGCCGGCGTCTCCGGCGGTCGGGCGGCGCTGGGCGGGCTGGGTGATCGTGACGGCCTCGGCGAGGTCCTCGGCGGCGCCCTCCTCCCCGCCGTGCAGTGCGATCACCCGGCGGACGACGGTCTGGGCGCCGACGTGTCCCTCGCCGACGGCGGCGTAGAGCGCCGACACGTCCTGCAGCCGGAGCTCGGCGGCCACGCTGGACAGCGAGTCGTGGGTGAGCACCCGCTTCAGCGGCTGCCCCTCCTTGCGCATCAGCCGCGCGATCTGGTCCTTGCCGCGGTCGATGGCCTCCTCGCGGCGCTCCTTGGTGAACCAGTGCCGGATCTTGTTGCGAGCGCGAGGTGACTTGACGAAGCCGAGCCAGTCGCGGCTGGGCCCGGCGCCGGGCGCCTTGGAGGTGAACACCTCGACCACGTCGCCGTTGTCCAAGGTGGACTCCAGCGGCACCAGCCGCCCGTTGACGCGGGCCCCGATGGTGCGGTGCCCCACCTCGGTGTGGATCGCATAGGCGAAGTCGACCGGGGTCGAGCCGGTGGGCAGCGCGATCACGTCGCCCCGGGGGGTGAAGACGTAGACCTCCGCGGAGTTGATCTCGAAGCGCAGCGACTCCAGGAACTCCCCGGGGTCCTCGGCCTCGTGCTGCCACTCCAGCAGGGTGCGGACCCAGCCCATGTCCGAGCCCGACTCGGCCTGCGCGCCGTGCGCGACGGGCTCGGTGTGGACCTCTTCCTTGTACTTCCAGTGCGCCGCGACGCCGTACTCGGCGCGGCGGTGCATCGAGTAGGTGCGGATCTGCATCTCCACCGGCTTGCCCTCCAGGCCGATCACGGTGGTGTGCAGGGACTGGTACATGTTGAACTTCGGCATCGCGACCCAGTCCTTGAACCGGCCGGGGACCGGGTTCCAGCGGGCGTGGATGACGCCGAGCACGGCATAGCAGTCGCGGTCGTCCTCGACCAGGATGCGCAGCCCTACCAGGTCGTAGATGTCGGAGAAGTCGCGGCCGCGCACGATCATCTTCTGGTAGATCGAGTAGTAGTGCTTCGGCCGGCCGGTCACGGTGGCCTTGATCTTGGAGGCGCGCAGGTCGGCCTCGACCTGCCCGATGACCTTGGTGAGGAACTTGTCGCGCGACGGCGCGCGCTCCGCGACCAGGCGGACGATCTCGTCGTACATCTTGGGGTGCAGGGTCGCGAAGGCGAGGTCCTCCAGCTCCCATTTCAGGGTGTTCATGCCCAGGCGGTGGGCCAGCGGGGCGAAGATGTCGAGGGTCTCGCGGGCCTTGCGCTCCTGCGTCTCCGGCTTGAGGTAGCGCAGCGTGCGCATGTTGTGCAGGCGGTCGGCGAGCTTGATGACCAGGACCCGGATGTCCCGGCTCATCGCCACGATCATCTTGCGGATGGTCTCCGACTGAGCGGAGTCGCCGTACTTGACCTTGTCCAGCTTGGTCACCCCGTCGACGAGCTGGGCGACCTCGGCGCCGAAGTCGCGGCGCACCTCGTCCAGCGTGTACGGCGTGTCCTCGACGGTGTCGTGCAGCAGCGCGGCCACCAGGGTCGGCTCGGTCATGCCGATGTCGGCCAGGATCGTCGCCACCGCGAGCGGATGGGTGATGTAGGGGTCGCCGCTCTTGCGCATCTGGCTGCCGTGCATGCGCTCCGCGACGGTGTAGGCGCGCTCCAGCAGGGCCAGGTCGGCCTTCGGGTGGTTGTCGCGGACGGCCCGGAAGAGCGGCTCGAGCACGGGGGTGACCGACTGCCCCCTGGTGCCGATCCGGGCCAGCCGCGCCCGGACCCGGCCTGCCGAGGAGACCGCGCGGCTGGGCTCGTCCGGTTCGGGCTCGAGCGGTGGCAGCGGCGGCACCGGGCGGGCCGGCGTGCGCCGGCCGCGCGGGCCGGGCTCGCCGGCATGCTCCCGGGCAGGAGCGGGGGCGGGGGTCGCCTCGGTGAGCGAGGTCTCGCTGCGGGCGGGCGCGGCAACGGCGGGACCGGTCGTCGGTTCGTCGGCCACGCGCTCTGCCTTCCTGCGGCTCCGTCCTGCGAGTGGCCGCGTGTCCGCGCGGCCCCGAACCTCCAGTCTAGGGCGTGTCAGAGCACCCGGACCGCCAGCAGCGGAAGCTCTCCCAGCGCATCGCGCCCACCGAGGAAGCCCAGCTCCATCAAGACCGCGACCGCGACGACGGTGCCTCCGCAGGACTCGACCAGCCGGCGGGTCGCGGCCACGGTGCCGCCGGTGGCCAGCACGTCGTCGACGAGCAGCACCCGCTCGCCAGGTGCCACCCCGTCGCGGTGGATCTCCAAGGTGGCGGCGCCGTACTCGAGCTCGTAGGACACCGCGTGCGTCGCACTCGGCAGCTTGCCGGCCTTGCGGACCGGCACGAAGCCGGTGCCCAGCTCGAGCGCGACGGGGGCGGCCAGGATGAAGCCGCGGGCCTCCATGCCGACCACCTTGTCGACCACGACGGCACCGGCCGGGTCTCGCCCTGCCGCCGCCAGGGCCGCCACGACGCGGGTGAACGCCGCGTGGTCGGCCAGCAGCGGCGAGATGTCCTTGAAGGTGACGCCCGCCGTGGGGAAGTCCGCCACGTCGCGGACCAGCCCGTCGACCAGCTCACCGAGCGCGGGGTCCGGCGCCGGCAGACCCGGCGAGCCCGGCGCCGGCCGGCTCACCTCCGGCCGCGCTGCGAGCGCGGCTTGCGGCTCGGCTGAGGGCGGTGGGAGGACTTGGAGTCCGACACCGGCCGCGAGGACGGCGGGCGCTCGCCCGCGGTGAACCGGCCGGGCGCGCCGAGCGGCGCCGACGGCGCGCGCCCGGGGTCGGGCTCGAAGCCGTCCTCGACCTCGACCATCTCCTCGTCGACGACCAGGCCGTCCGGCTCCTCGTGCACGGGCATGGTCTCGGTGAACACCGGCACCTCGGCGAACCGGTCGACCTCGCGCCGGGTGCGGTGGCGGCGGACCCGGGCGTCGCCGGCCCGGACGCCGGGCTCGAGCTCCTTCAGCTGGACCACCAGCGGCGTGGCGATGAACACCGAGGAGTACAGGCCGGCCGCCATCCCCACGAACAGCGCCAGCGCCAGGTCCTTCAACGACCCGGAGCCGAGCGTCACGACCCCGGCATAGAGCAGCGCGCCGACCGGGAGCAGCGCGACGATGGAGGTGTTGATCGACCGGACCAGGGTCTGGTTGACCGCGAGGTTGGCGGCCTCGCCGTACGTCATCCGCGTGCGGGCCAGGTTCTTGGTGTTCTCCCGCACCTTGTCGAAGACGACGACGGTGTCGTAGAGGGAGAAGCCGAGGATGGTGAGGACGCCGGTGACCGTCGCCGGCGTCACCTCGAACCCCGAGAGCGCGTAGACGCCGATGGTGATGAGCAGGTCGTGCGCGAGGGCGACGATCGCGGCGACGGACATCTTCCACTCGCGGAAGTACGCCCACATGAGCAGGACGACGAGGACCAGGAAGACCACCAGTCCGGTGATCGCCCGCTCGGCCACCTGGGCCCCCCAGGAGGGGCCGACCTCGGACTGGCTGATGTCGTCGGGCCCTGCGCCGGCCGCCTGCTGGATCGCCTCGGCCACGGCGTTCGCCTGGTCGTTGTCGAGCGGCTCGACCTGGACCCGGACCATGTCCGCGCCGGAGGTGTTGACCAGCGGGGACGACGCGTTGTCGATGCCCTCGTCCGCCGCGAGCTGGGCCACCGCGTCGCGGATCGTCTCGACCTGCGGCTCGCCTGCGGCGGCGACCGAGACGCGGTACTCCACGCCGCCCTCGAACTCGATGCCCCAGTTCAGTCCCTTCCAGACCAGGCCGAAGACCGCGACGGCGACGATCACCCCGGAGATGGCGTACCACCGCCAGCGGCGGCCGACGAAGTCGATGGCGGCGCGGCCCTCGTACAGCGCGTGGCCGAACTCCGACAGCCTGCTCATCGGCTCGCCCCTCCCGTGCTCGCCGCGCGTGCCGCCGCCGGGCGCGGCGTCCCGATCCGCTCGATGCCGATGCTCGCCGGCGACAGCCCGGACAGCGGGTGCCCGGAGCTGAAGAACCGGAACCGGGCCAGCCAGGTCACCATGGGATGGGTGAAGAAGAAGAACACGACCACGTCGATGACGGTGCTGACGCCCAGCGCGAACGCGAAGCCCTTCACCACGCCGATGGCGAAGACGTAGAGCACGACGGCGGCGAGCATGGACACCGCGTCCGCGGCCAGGCAGGTGTTCCGGGCCCGGGCCCAGCCGGCCTCCACCGCGACCCGCATCGACCGCCCCTCCCGCATCTCGTCGCGGATCCGCTCGAAGTACACGATGAAGGAGTCCGCGGTGATGCCGATGCCGACGATCAGGCCGGCGATGCCGGGCAGGGTCAAGGTGAAGTTCGCGACGTTGCCCAGGAACAGCACCACCGCGTAGGTGATGGCCGCCGCCACGAACAGCGACGCCATCACCACCAGGCCGAGCCCGCGGTAGTAGAGCATGCAGTAGACCAGCACCAGCGCCAGCCCGATCGCGCCGGCCAGCAGGCCCGCGTCGAGCTGGTCCGCCGCCAGGGTCGGTCCCTCCTCGGTGACGACCGGGGCGGTGAACGTCAGCGGCAGCGCGCCGTACTTGAGGCTGTTGGCCAGCGACCGTGCCTCGGACTGGGTGAAGTCACCGGAGATGGAGGCCCGCCCGTCCAGGATGGGCTCGTTGACGGTGGGCGCGGACAGCACCTCCCCGTCGAGCACGATCGCGAACTGGCCGCCGTTGCCGACCAGGGCGCGCGAGACCGTCGCGAAGGTCTTGGTCGCGTCACCGTCGAAGCCGAGGGTGACCTCCCAGCCCACGCCTTTCTGCGGCTGGCCGAAGTTGGCGTCGGTCAGCGAGGTGCCCTCGATGACCGCGGGCGACAGCAGGTACTTCAGCCCGTTCTCGTCGCAGGTGACCAGCACCTCGGCGGCGGCGTCGTCGACCTGCGGCGGGGTGCCGTCCGCGGGGCAGGTGAACCGCTGGTAGGCGCGCAGGGCGGCCTGGTTGGGCTTGGCGGCCCAGGCCAGCAGCTCCTCGGGAGTCGACTCGTCGGTCACCGGCGCCTTCGGGTTCGGCGCGGCGGAGGCCGAGGAGGTGCCGGACGGGCTCGGCTCCGCGGAGGGGCTGGACGCCTTGGCGGACGGCGTCGCCCGCGTGGGCCGGGCGCTGGGTGAGGGCTCGGCGGCGCGCGCAGCGCCACGGGAGGTCTGGTTGCCCGCACCGGCACGCGGTGACGCCTTGGCCGTCGGCGCGGGCTTCGTCGAGGGGCCGGCCCCGGCCGGGGGCTTGCCGGACGCAGCCGGCTTGCCGGACGGCGAGGCCGAGGGCTGGGCGGACGGCTGGGCCTGCGGGACGCCGACCTGCGGCTGTCCGGCGACCAGGCGGAACCGCAGCTGCGCGGTCCGGGTCACCGAGTCGACCAGGTCCCGCCTGGTCTCTCCGGGGATCTCGATGACGATGTTGCGGTTGCCCTGGGTGGTCACCTCGGACTCGGCCACCCCGTTGGCGTTGACCCGGCTGTCGATGATCCCCGCGGCCTCCTCGAGCTTGGCCGGGGTGACGTCCTGGCCGCCCGCCCCGGTCGCCTGCAGCGTGATCCTGGTCCCGCCCTGGAGGTCCAGGCCGAGCTTGGGCGCCCACTGGCCGCGGATCGCCAGCGCGACGTACATGGCCACGATGACCAGCCCGAAGATGATCAGGGTGCGCCCGGCGCGGGACCCCTTCTTGGCCACGATTCGTCTTCCCCGTTCCTCGTGCTGATGCGGACGGCTCGTCGAGCGCGGACCCACGCTGGTGGGCGGCTGTCGACCGCCGGACCGGCGGTCAGCCCCGGTCGGCCCTGCCCTCGTTGTCGTCGGCCAGCGGGGCCGCGGTCTGGTCGGTGGTCTCGCCGGCGCCGCCGGTGAGCATGCCGTCGCTCTCGGCGGTGTCGGCCTCGGCCCGCTCGGTCGCGTCGAGCACCCGGACGACCGCCGCCCGCGCCACGCGCACCGTCGTGCCGGGCGACACCTCGAGCTCGACGTGGTCGTCGGCCACCGAGCGGACCGTCCCGTAGATGCCTGCGCCGAGCATGACCTCGTCGCCGGCGGCGAGCGCCCGCTGGGTCCGGGCCAGCTCCTGCTGGCGCCGCCGCTGCGGCCGGATCAGCAGGAACCAGAACACCACGACGATCAGGAGAAGCGGCAGCAGCTCCATTCCGGTCATGAGGCCTCTCCTGGATCGCGGGCACGACAACGACGACCGGACGAACCCGGCCAGGGGCCGAGTGTACCCGGACGGCCGGCTACCCGGCGTCGAACAGCGTGGCGTCGGCGTCGCCGAACGGCGCGGCGGCGGGTACGTCGAGACCCAGGTGCCGCCATGCCGACGACGTCGCGACCCGGCCGCGAGGGGTGCGGGCGAGCAGGCCGGAGCGGACCAGGAACGGCTCGGCGACCTCCTCGACGGTCTCGCGCTCCTCCCCCACCGCCACCGCCAGGGTGCCCAGGCCCACCGGGCCGCCACCGAACCGGCGGCACAGCACGTCGAGGACGGCGCGGTCCAGCCGGTCCAGGCCGCTCTCGTCCACCTCGTACAGGTCCAGCGCCCGCCGGGCCACCTCGCGGGTGAGCACGCCGTCGGCGCGGACCTGCGCGTAGTCGCGGACCCGGCGCAGGAGCCGGTTGGCGATCCGCGGCGTCCCCCGGCTGCGCCCGGCGATCTCCGCGCCGCCGTCGTCGGTGAGCCGCGCGTCGAGCAGGCCGGCGCTGCGCCGGACGATCCGCTCGAGCTCGGCCGGGTCGTAGAACTGGAGATGCGCGGTGAACCCGAACCGGTCGCGCAGCGGTCCCGGCAGCAGCCCGGCCCGGGTGGTGGCGCCGACCAGCGTGAACGGCGGGATGTCGAGCGGGATCGCGGTGGCCCCGGGACCCTTGCCGACGATGACGTCGACCCGGAAGTCCTCCATCGCCATGTAGAGCATCTCCTCGGCCGGCCGGGCCATCCGGTGCAGCTCGTCGACGAACAGCACGTCACCCTCGGTCATCCCCGAGAGGATGGCGGCGAGGTCGCCGGCGTGGGTGATCGCCGGACCGCTGGTGAGCCGGAGCGGGCTGCCCATCTCCGCGGCGATGATCATCGCCAGCGTGGTCTTGCCCAGCCCGGGCGGCCCGCTGAGCAGCACGTGGTCGGGCACGCGGCCTCGGCCGCGCGCCGCCTCGAGCACCAGCGCCAGCTGCTCGCGGACCCGGTCCTGGCCGACCAGCTCGGCGAGGGACCGCGGTCGCAGCGCCGCCTCGACCGCGCGGTCGTCGCCGTCCGCGTCGGCGGACACCAGGGCCCGGCTCTCGGCGTACACCGTCTCGGCCGCGGTGAGGTCCGCGTCGGTGGTCACCTCAGCCCCGGCTCAGCGTCTGCAGGGCGGCGCGCAGCAGGGCGGGCACGTCGGGGACCTCCCCGGCCTGCGGCGCCACGTTCTCGACGGCAAGGTCGGCGTCGCGCGGCGACCAGCCGAGTCCGACCAGCCCGGACAGCACCTGGTCGCGCCAGGCCGGCCGCGCCACGGAGCCGGCTCGGGTCTGGCCGGTCGGGCCGGTCGGCGGGCCGATCCGGTCCTTGAGCTCCAGGATGATCCGCTGGGCGCCCTTCTGCCCGATGCCGGACACGGCGGTCAGGGCCCGCACGTCCTCGTCGCGGACCGCGCGGCGCAGCTCGTCGGGGGGATGCACCGCGAGCATCGCCTGGGCCAGCCTGGGGCCCACCCCGCTGGCGGTCTGCAGCAGCTCGAACAGGGTGCGCTCGTCCTCGTCGGCGAAGCCGAACAGGGTCATGGAGTCCTCGCGGACGACCAGCGAGCTCGGCAGGGTCGCCTCGGCGCCGGGCCGGAGCCGCGCCAGCGTGCCCGGTGTGCACTGCAGCTGCAGCCCGACGCCCCCGACGTCCACGACGACGCCGTCGAGCCCCACGGCGGCCACCGTCCCGCGCACGAACGCGATCATCTGGCTGCTCCCGCCCTGGCCGCCGCGTCGTCGAGCCGGCGCTGCGCGGCGCCCCGCCACAGGTGGCACAGCGCCAGCGCGAGGGCGTCGGTGGCGTCCGCGGGCCGCGGCGTCTCGGGCATGGCGAGCAGCCGGGTGACCATCGCGGCCACCTGCTCCTTCCCCGCCCGGCCGCTGCCGGTGACCGCGGCCTTCACCTCGCTGGGGGTGTGCAGCCCGACCGGGTAGCCGCCGCGCGCGGCCACCGCGAGCGCCACCCCGCTCGCCTGGGCGGTGGCCATCACCGTGCGGACGTTGTGCTGGCTGAACACCCGCTCGACCGCGACGGCGTCGGGGCGGTGCCGGGCCAGCCAGAGCTCGACCGCCTCCTGGAGGGTGAGCAGCCGCTCGGCGACCGGCCGGTCGCTCCCCGTGCGGTGCACCCCCACCGCGACCGCCCGCACCGGGCGGCCGACGTCGCCCTCCACCACGCCCAGACCGCACCGGGTCAGGCCAGGGTCGATCCCCAGCACCCGCATGGCGTCGCTCCCCTCGAACGTGTGTTCGCTCGGCAGCAACCTAACCCGTGACCCCGACCAGGACGGTCAGCGACACGGCACCCGCACGCGAGCCGCGGCTGGCGGTCAGGCGTCGATGGAGGCCAGCACGTCGTCGGGGATGTCGAAGTTGCCGTAGACGTTCTGGACGTCGTCGAGGTCCTCCAGCGCCTCGACCAGCCGCAGCAGTCGCGGCGCTCCCGAGGCGTCGACCTCGATGCTCATCGAGGGGACGAACTCCACCTCGGCGGAGTCGTAGTCCAGGCCGGCGTCCTGCAACGAGGTCCGAACGGCCACCAGGTCGCCGGCCTCGGACAGCACCTCGAACGCCTCGCCGAGGTCGTTCACCTCCTCGGCGCCGGCGTCCAGCGTCGCCTCCAGCACGTCGTCCTCGGTCACCTCCCGGGCGCCCTGCGAGCGGGGCACCACCACGACGCCCCGCCTGGTGAACAGGTACGACACCGAGCCGGGGTCGGCGAGCGAGCCGCCGTTGCGGGTCATCGCCGTGCGGACCTCCATGGCGGCCCGGTTCTTGTTGTCGGTGAGACACTCCACGAGCAGCGCGACGCCGCCGGGTCCGTAGCCCTCGTAGGTGATCGTCTGGTAGTCCGCGCCGCCCGCCTCGGCGCCCGAGCCGCGCTTGACCGCGCGGTCGATGTTGTCGTTGGGCACCGACGACTTCTTCGCCTTCGCGATGGCGTCGTACAGGGTCGGGTTGCCCGCGGGGTCGCCGCCACCGACCCGGGCGGCCACCTCGACGTTCTTGATCAGCTTGGCGAACAGCTTGCCCCGACGGGCGTCGACGACGGCCTTCTTGTGCTTGGTGGTGGCCCACTTGGAGTGCCCAGACATCGGGTGGTCCTCATCTATCCGGCCGGTATCCGGCTTGGCGGTCAGCCCCGCGACGCGCGGACGGCGCCGACGAACAGGTCGTGGATCCGGTGGTCCCCGGTGACCTCGGGATGGAACGACGTGGCGAGCAGTCCGCCCTGTCGGACCGCGACGATCCTACCGGCGGCGGGGCCCGACGCGACGGTGGCGACCACCTCGACGTCGGCGCCGACCTTCTCCACCCAGGGGGCCCGGATGAACACCGCGTGGAACGGCTCGGCCAGGCCGGCGACCTCGACGTCGGCCTCGAAGGAGTCCACCTGCCGGCCGAACGCGTTGCGGCGTACGACGACGTCGAGACCGCCCAGCGTCTCCTGGCCCGCGATGCCGCCCTCGATCCGGTCCGCGAGCAGGATCATGCCGGCGCAGGTGCCCAGCACGGGCAGCCCGGAGGCAACCGCGTCCCGCAGCGGGTCGAGCAGCCCGAACGCGCGGGCCAGCTTCACGATCGTGGTGGACTCGCCCCCGGGGACGACCAGGCCGTCGACGGCGGCGAGCTCGTCGGCCCGGCGCACCGTGCCGCAGGCGACGCCGCACCTGGCCAGCATGGCGAGGTGCTCGCGCACGTCGCCCTGCAGGGCCAGCACCCCCACGGTCGGCGTCACCGCTCCATACTAGGTGGGGCGGGCTCGCGTCCCGGCCGGACGGTCGAGCCGCTCGAGCACGTGCACCTCGACGGCGTCCCCGGCCTGCTTGCCGATCTCCTTGCGGAGCGCGGCGGCCACCGGCAGCTTGTGCGTCCCGTCACCGAGCGCCATGAACGAGCTGCGGAACGGCACCCCGTCGACGGTGCCCCGCACCTTGACCAGGCCGCGGGTGCCGAAGACCTCCGCCGAGCCGGGCATCACGACGTAGGTCCAGCCGCCGGGAGCGTCGCTCCTCTGCAGCGTCGCGGTGAAGTGCTCGTCCATCCGGTCCATCCGGTCCTCCTGTGCTCGGCGTCCGCGGTGGATGGACTCCGACGCGGGCCCGGCCTCATCGGCGGCGGTCAGCCGGTACGGCGCTGCCAGAGCGCCGCCACCTCGATCCGCCCCTCGTCGAAGTGCGCCGGGAGCCCATGACCTCGCAGGACCGCGAGCACCTCCTCCAGCAGGGGGTCGCCGGGCGCGGCGTTCGCGGTGTCGGCGTGCCAGAGGTTGACCTCCAGCATCGGCTCGTCGACGGCGTGCCAGACGTCGGGGAGGGTGAACCAGGCGATGCCGCGCGGCGCCCGGGGGCGCGGCCGCTCCAGCGCCGCCTTGGCCGCCCAATGGTCGGCGCAGCCCTGGAGGACCAGCACGTCTCGGCCCTCCAGGTCGCCGAACGCCGCCTGGAGCCGGTCGTGGTCGGTCGTGGCCGGCCAGTCCCGCTGGTCACGGCGCAGCTGGTCGCGGTGCCGGCGGACCAGCTCCCCGGCCAGGGCGCCGGGGTCCTCGGTGCCGGGCAGCTCGTCGCAGACCGCGGTGCGGGCCTCGTCGAGCAGCTGGTGCTCCTCCAGGAGGCCGCCGCGCACGAGCGTGCGCACGAACGCGTCGAGCCGGTCCCGCCGGTCCGGACCCGCGCCGCGAGCCGGTCTCACCAGCCGCGTTCGGCCAGCCGGTGCGGCTGCGGGATCTCGTCGACGTTGATGCCGACCATCGCCTCGCCGAGCCCGCGCGACGCCTTCGCCACGACGTCGGGGTCGTCGTAGAAGGTGGTGGCCTTGACGATGGCCTCGGCCCGCTGCGCGGGGTTGCCGGACTTGAAGATCCCCGAGCCGACGAACACGCCCTCCGCCCCGAGCTGCATCATCATCGCGGCGTCGGCCGGGGTGGCGATGCCCCCGGCGGTGAACAGCACGACCGGCAGCTTGCCCCGCTGCGCGACCTCGCGGACCAGCGGGTAGGGCGCCTGCAGCTGCTTCGCGGCGACGTACAGCTCGTCGGGCTCCATCGCGGACAGCCGGCGCAGCTCTGCGCGGATCGCGCGCATGTGCGTGACGGCGTTGGAGACGTCGCCGGTGCCGGCCTCGCCCTTGGAGCGGATCATCGCGGCGCCCTCGGTGATCCGGCGCAGCGCCTCGCCGAGGTTGGTGGCGCCGCAGACGAACGGCACGGTGAACGCCCACTTGTCGATGTGGTTGGCGTAGTCGGCGGGGGTGAGCACCTCGGACTCGTCGATGTAGTCCACGCCCAGGCTCTGCAGCACCTGGGCCTCGGCGAAGTGCCCGATCCGCGCCTTGGCCATCACCGGGACCGACACCGCGCGGATGATCCCGTCGACCATGTCGGGGTCGCTCATCCGGGAGACGCCGCCCTGGGCGCGGATGTCGGCGGGCACGCGTTCCAGCGCCATCACCGCGACCGCGCCGGCGTCCTCGGCGATCTTGGCCTGCTCGGGTGTGACCACGTCCATGATCACGCCGCCCTTGAGCATCTCCGCCATCCCGCGCTTGACGCCGTCGGTGCCCGTGGCCGGGACGGTGTCGGGCGAGGACGAGCCGGGGACGCTGGGCTGCTGCTGGTCGGTCACGGGGAGGCTGCCTTCTGTTCAGGGGTACGCCGGAGCTGCCCGTCCAGCCTACGTCCCGCGCCGCCGCGGCTCACGCTCTCGCCGCCCGAACGGCGCCCGCGCGCTTGTGGCCGATGCCCACATGCTTCGTCGGCATGTCGTTGCGGTCTCGGACCACAACCGAGGATCCCTGCAGGCATCGGCCACAACCAGGCGGACCCGACCGCTCACCGGGTCACCGGGTCACCGGGTCACCGACTCACCGGCTCAACGGGTCACCGGGTCACCGGGTCACCGGGTCACCACAGCGTGGGGGCCGGGGGGAGGGGAAGGGTGCGCGGCGGCTCGTCGTCGAGCTCTACGACGGTGGGCAGCGGCGCCCGGCCGGCCAGGTGCAGCATCCTGACCCGCCGGGTGCGGCGCAGCCGCTGGCTCGAGGTGACCAGGTCGTCGTGGATCCGGCGGGCCGTCCTGACCTGGTGGGCGTCCCGGGCGAGCGCGTCGAGCAGCTCTGCGATGCCGGGCTGCTGGCGGCCGCGGCGTACCTCGTCGTGGTCGGCGAACACCGCGCGCAGGGTCTGGGAGAGCTCGGACTCCGTGCGCAGCTGGACCTCCGGCGGCGCCTCCCGGGCGGCGTGCGCGGAGTCCAGGAGCAGCAGGCCGCGGGCCGGGTCGAGCCAGCCGCTGGCGCCGAGCTCGAGGACGACCGCGGAGCGCCGCGCGAGCGCGGTGTCCAGGGACGCCCGCGACAGGTCGATCCGGTGGTGCATCCGGTCCAGCCGCGAGGCGGTCCACCACAGCCAGGCGACCACCAGCGCGACGACCAGCACCACCGACAGCAGCTCCAGCGAGAGCAGCCACTCCGGGCTCAGCCGGACGCTCAGCGACTCCCGGGTGCTGCTCACCGGGCCCTCCGGTGCCGCCGGGCCGCCCGCTGCGGCACGGCCGGGCCGGGAGCCTCGGCGGACAGGACGGCTTGGTAGACCTGCTCGATCCGCGCCGAGACGGCGGGCCAGTCGTAGGCGCGCACCGCCTCGGCGCCGCGAGCCCGGAGGACCGCGCGCTGGGCGTCGTCGTGCAGCAGCGCGACCACCGCGGCCCCCAGCGCCGCCGGGTCGTCGGGCGGGACCAGCCGGCCGGACCGGCCGTCGGACAGCACCGCGCGGAACGCCGGCAGGTCGCTGGCGACGACGACCGCGCCGGCCGCCATGGCCTCCACCAGGACGATCCCGAAGCTCTCGCCGTAGGTGTTGGGCGCGACCAGGATGTCCGCCCCGGCCAGCGCCGCCGCCTTCGCCGCGTCGTCCACGGGGCCGAGGAAGGAGACCCGGTCGGCGACGTGGTGGTCCAGGCCCTCCGTCGCGGCGCCGGCGTCGCCGGTGCCGACCACCACGACGCGCACGCCGGGACGGGCCCGGACGATCCCCGGCAGGGCGGCGGCCAGCACCGCGAACCCCTTGCGGCGCTCGTCGAGCCGGCCCACGAAGGCCAGCGTGCCGCCGCCCGGCTCCGTGCGCGGACGCTCGGAGTGCCGGGCGAAGCGCTCCACCCAGACCCCGTTGGGGATCACCACCGGGTCACCGCCGTACAGCTCCACCAGCGTCTCCCGCGCCGCCGAGGACACCGCGATCCGGGCGCTGAGCCGCTCCATCACCGGGCGGACCAGCGCCACCCCGGCCGCCAGGGCGCGGGTCCGCGCCCGGGAGGTGTGGAACGTGCCCACCATCGGCACCTCGGCGGCCGCGACGGTCAGCAGGGACAGGCTGGGCGCGGCCGGCTCGTGCACGTGCACCAGGTCGAACCCGGTGCGCAGCCAGCGCCGGACCCGGGTGCCGACGAGCGGACCGAACGCGAGCCGCGCGACCGAGCCGTTGGCCGGCACCGGCACGGCGGACCCGACGGTCACCACCCCTTCGGGCAGGTCGGCGTCGGGGTCGCCGGGCGCCAGCACCGAGACCTCGTGGCCGTGCATGCGCAGCACCTCGGCGAGGTCGCGGACGTGGTTCTGCACGCCGCCGGGGACGTCGAAGGAGTACGGGCAGACCAGCCCCACGCGAAGGCTCACCGCGCCCCCGTCCGGTCGTGCACGAACACTCGCTGCATCATGTGCCAGTCCTGCGGACTGGCGGCGATGCCACGGCCCAGCACGTCGGCCAGGTGCTGTGTGGCCGTCACCACGGCCGCGCGTCCCGACGTGACCGGCACCGGGTCGTGCAGGGTCAGGTGGAGGTCCTCGCCCTCGTAGGCCAGCGTCACCGGCACCAGCGGCGCCCCGGTCCGCTGGGCCACCAGCGCCGGACCACCCGGCACCCGCGCCCGGTGCCCGCACAGGTCGACGTCGACGCCGGAGCGGGTCAGGTCGCGGTCGGCCAGCAGGCAGACCAGCCCCCCCGCCCGGACGTGCTCGGTGAGCCGCGGCAGCGGAGCCGTCTCGCCGGTGAGCGGCAGGATCGTCATCCCGAGGCCGGCCCGGTACGCCACGAACTCGTCGTACAGCCGCTCGGGGCGCAGCCGCTCCGCGACGGTCATCAGCGGCGCGCCGGTCGCGCAGGCCCACGCCCCCGCCCAGTCCCAGTTGGCCATGTGCGGCAGCGCCACCACGAGCCCGGCGCCCGCCGCCAGGGGCTCCCGCAGGTGGTGCTCCCCGGTGACCCGGGTACGCGCGACCAGACGACCGGCCGACCAGCCCGGCAGCCGGAACGCCTCGCGCCAGTAGCGGAGATAGGACCGCACGCCGGCGCGCACCAGGGCCTCGTCGGCGCCACCGGTGACCCGGTCCAGGTTGCGGCGCAGCTGTCGCACGCCACGGCCGTCCTGCCGGTAGAGCCGGTCGGCGAGCCGGTCGAACACCAGCCGGGCCTGCCACTCCGGCATCCAGCGCACCGCCCGCCAGCCGGCCAGGTAGCCCGCCGCCCGCGCCTGCTCGGCCCACCCCGCAGCGGACCGCCGCATCCCGGGCCGGGCGCGCGCGTAGGTGATCACCGCTGCCGGCTACCGCGCCGCGGCGTTCGCCTGGGCGCGGACGACCAGGATGCGCTGGACGACGGTCACCGTGCTGGCCACCGCCAGGACGGCGAGGGTGACCGGCACCAGCCACATCACCTGCTCCGGCACGCCCAGGATCCGCAGCAGGTCGGCCAGGCCGGCGGCCACCAGGACCGCCACCAGGCGGTCGGCGCGCTCGGCGACGCCGACCTTGGCCTGCATGCCCAGGGACTCCGCGCGGGCCCGCGCGTACGACGTCACCGAGCCCATCACCAGGCAGTACAGCGCCAGCCCGGCCCAGCGCCGGTCGTCACCGGGCCCGACGTAGTACATGGCCAGCCCGGCGAAGACGGCGGCGTCGCCGATCCGGTCCAAGGTGGAGTCCAGGAAGGCCCCGAAGACGCTGGTCCGCCCGGACTTGCGGGCCATCGCTCCGTCGACGAGGTCGGAGAACACGAACGCCGTGATCACCAGGACCCCGACGAACAGCTGCCCCTGCGGGAAGAACACCACCGCGCCGGCCACCACGCCGATCGTGCCGACCAGGGTGACCGCGTCGGGGCTCACGCCCAGTCGGAGCAGCAGGTCGACGACAGGGGTGAAGACGCGGGTCCAGAAGGCACGGAAACGGTCGAGCATGGCGCAAGCAGGCTAACCGGTGGTCGGCTCCGCCCAGGCCGCCGCCAGCAGGTCGCGGGTCTCCGACAGCAGCTGCGGCATGGTCTTGGTGCGGCCGACGATGGGCATGAAGTTCTGGTCGCCGGACCAGCGCGGCACGACGTGCTGGTGCAGGTGCGCGGCGATGCCCGCGCCGGCGACGTTGCCCTGGTTGATGCCGAGGTTGAACCCGTGGGCGCCGCTGACCGAGCGGACCACCCGCATGGCCTGCTGCGCCATCGCGGCGAGCTCGGCGGTCTCCGCGGCCGTGGCGTCGGTGTAGTCCGCGACGTGCCGGTAGGGGCACAGCAGCAGGTGCCCGGGGTTGTACGGGTACAGGTTGAGGGCGGCGTAGCCGAGCCCGCCCCGGTGCACGACCAGCCCCTCGGCGTCGGGCAGCCGGGGGATCCGGCAGAACGGGCACTCCTGCGTGGACCGGTCCGGGGGCTTGTCCTGCCCGCGGATGTAGGCCATGCGGTGCGGGGTCCAGATCCGGTCCAGCCCGTCGGGCCCGCCGACCCCGTCCTGGCGCACGGACCCGGCGGTGGCGCCGGCTGGGTCCGCCGCCTCCGCCGGTCTCATACCTGGACGCGGCCGGCGACCGCCGCGACGACCCGCCCGACGGCCTCGTCCACCGGCACGCCGTTGTCCTGGCGGCCGTCGCGGAACCGGAACGACACCGCGCCCGCCTCGACGTCGGCGTCGCCGGCGATCACCATGAACGGGACCTTCTGCAGCTGGGCGGTGCGGATCTTGCGCTGCATCCGGTCGTCGGAGTCGTCGACCTCGACCCGCAGGCCCTCGGCCCGCAGCCTGCCGGCGACGTCGTGCAGGTAGCCGGCGTGCCGCTCGGCGACGGGGACCCCGACCACCTGCACCGGGGCCAGCCAGGGCGGGAACGCGCCGGCGTAGTGCTCGGTAAGCACCGCGACGAACCGCTCCACCGACCCGAAGAGGGCCCGGTGGATCATCACGGGCTGCTGGCGCGACCCGTCGGAGGCCGCGTAGCGCAGGTCGAACCTGGCCGGCATGTTGAAGTCGAGCTGGATCGTGGACATCTGCCAGGTCCGGCCGATCGCGTCGCGCGCCTGGACGGAGATCTTGGGTCCGTAGAACGCCGCGCCGCCCGGGTCGGGCACCAGCTGCAGCCCGGAGGCCCGGCCGACCCGCTCCAGGGTGGCGGTGGCCTCCTCCCAGATCTCCTCGCTGCCGACGTGCTTGTCGGGGTCCTTGGTGGACAGCTCCAGGTAGTAGTCGTCGAGGCCATAGTCGGCGAGCAGGCCGAGCACGAAGTCCAGGGTGCGGGCCAGCTCGTCGTGCATCTGGGCGCGGGTGCAGTAGATGTGCGCGTCGTCCTGGGTCATGCCGCGCACCCGGGTCAGGCCGTGGACGACGCCGGACTTCTCGTAGCGGTAGACCGAGCCGAACTCGAACAGCCGCATCGGCAGCTCGCGGTAGGACCGCCCGCGCGCGGCGAAGATCAGGCAGTGGAAGGGGCAGTTCATCGGCTTGAGGTAGTAGTCCTGCCCCGGCTTGACCAGCGTGCCGTCGGCGTCGCGGGTCTCGTCGAGGTGCATCGGGGGGTACATCCCGTCGGCGTACCAGTCCAGGTGGCCCGAGGTCTCGAACAGGTGCGACTTGGTGATGTGCGGGCTGTTGACGAAGGAGTAGCCCTCCTCGACGTGGCGGCGACGGGAGTAGTCCTCCATCTCCTTGCGCAGCACGCCGCCCTTGGGATGGAACACCGCGAGCCCCGAGCCGATCTCGTCGGGGAAGCTGAACAGGTCCAGCTCGCGGCCGAGCCGGCGGTGGTCGCGGCGCTCGGCCTCTTCCAGGCGGTGCAGGTGCTCGGCCAGGGCCTCCTTGGACTCCCAGGCGGTGCCGTAGATCCGCTGGAGCTGCTTGTTGTGCTCGTCGCCACGCCAGTACGCCGCCGCGGTGCGGGTCAGCCGGAAGGCGGGGATGCGCTTCGTCGTGGGCAGGTGCGGCCCGCGGCACAGGTCCTTCCAGGCAAGGGCGCCGTCGCGGCGCAGGTTGTCGTAGATGGTGAGCTCGCCGGCGCCCACCTCGACGGCCGCGCCCTCCGCCGCCGCCTCGGCGCCGCCCCCCTTGAGCCCGATCAGCTCCAGCTTGTACGGCTCGTCGGCGAGCTCCGCGCGGGCCTCCTCGTCGGTGACCGGCCGGCGGCGGAAGCGCTGCCCCTCCTTGACGATCCTGCGCATCCGGGTCTCGATGCGCTCGAGGTCCTCGGGCACGAACGGCTGTGGGACGTCGAAGTCGTAGTAGAACCCGTCGGTGACCGGTGGGCCGATGCCGAGCCTGGCCTCGGGGAACAGCTCCTGCACGGCCTGCGCGAGCACGTGGGCCGTGGAGTGCCGCAGGATGTCCCGGCCGTCCGAGCTGTCGACCGCGACCGCCTCGACGCGGTCGCCGTCGGCCAGCTCGTAGGCCAGGTCCCGCAACTCCCCGCCGACCCGCGCCGCGACCACCTCGGGGCGGTCGGCGTACAGCTCCCAGGCCTTCGTCCCCGCGGTGACCGCTCGCTCGACGGCATCGCTCTCGTCGAGGACGGTCACCTTGAGCTCGGACACGGGCGGGCCCCATCTTCTCGGCACTGGCATGGACGCGAGCCTCGATGGTAACGAGCGGGGTCCGGCTGCGCGCCGTGGTTTCCCGGTGGCCGTTGGCTGGCTGCCCGGAGTCCGGGCGCCGGCTGGGGTGGGCGATGCTGGGTTCGAACCAGCGACCTCTTCGGTGTGAACGAAGCGCGCTACCACTGCGCCAATCGCCCGTGTGCGCCGCACAGAGTACCCCATGGCAGGGCCCGGTTCACGCCCTCTCGTCAGTCGTCGCAGGCACCCTGCCTCGACCTCACCGGGATGGTCCAGCGAGTCCCAAGGCTGGTTCGTCTGCGGCGTGTGTCCGGGTTTGTCGCGTGCGCTGGTTCACCTTTCCCCGAACCTCGCGAAAACGCCGTCATGGCCGCCACCGGCCGGCGTCTCACCACGCAGGAGGCCAAGGGAGGAACCGATGGACTACCAGATGGACACCGCGCCGGTCGTGGTCACGCAGCGCCTGACGCTCGAGCTGATCGACGCCACGGGCGCGGCCACGCCGATGGAGGCAGAGCTCCGGTACGACGCCGGCGACCCCTATGCGGTCACGGCGGTGTTCTTGACCGTCGCGGGTCAGGTGAGATGGACCTTCGGCCGCGACCTGCTCCTGGACGGGCTGCACGAGCCGGCCGGCGACGGCGACGTCCACGTGTGGCCGTGCCTGGACGGCGACGGCCGCGCGGTCGTGGTGGTCGAGCTGTGCTCCCCCGACGGCGAGGCGCTGGTCCAGGCCCGCACCGCCGACCTCCTGGGCTTCGCCGACCGGACGGTCCGCGCGGTCCCCCCCGGCACCGAGTCGGCGATGGTGGACATCGACGCGGCGATCGCGGCGATCCTCGCCGACGAGCCCGCCTGAGCCGTCCCTCGCCTGAACCCGAACCTGGTGCGGCGGCGCCCTCTACCCTGACCGGGAGAGGAGGAGCCGTGCCGTTCAGCCATGACACCGCGCACTCCCTGGCCTGCCTGGTCGACCTGGTCAACTCCTCCCCCTCGGCCGGAGGCGTGGAGCGGCTCCCCGACGTGGCGGCCCTGGCCGCGTTCGTGACCCGGCACCGGGTCAGCGAGGTGGGGCCCCTCGGCGAGGACGACCTGGCCCACGTCCACGCGCTTCGCGACCGGGTGCGGCCGCTGTTCTCCTGCCGCGACGACCGCGAGGCGGCCGGCCTGGTCAACTCCCTGGTCTCCCAGGCGACCGTGACGCCCCGGCTCACCGACCACGACGACTACGACTGGCACGTCCACTACTTCACCCCCGGCGCCTCGCTGGCCGAGCACCTCGCCGTGGACGGCGGGATGGCCTTCGCCCAGGTGGTCGCCGCCGGCCAGCGCGAGCGGCTGCGCACCTGCGCGGCCCCCGGCTGCGGCCAGGTGCTGGTCGACCTGTCCCGCAACCGGTCGAAGCGCTACTGCGACGCCCGGACCTGCGGCAACCGGCAGCACGTGGCCGCCTACCGGCAGCGGCAGCGCACCGCCCGCTGAGGGGGTCGGCGGCCGGAGCCGCCCGGCCCGGGCTCGGCGAGCAGCCCGGGGCGCACGTCCTGACGGGCGAGGAGGCGATAGGTCGTCGTACCGCACCGGCCATCTGCTCACGACGGTCGGCACAATGGCGGGGTTGCAGTCCGATCCCGCGGAGGTCCGGCATGTCCCGCACCGTCTACTACACCGCGACCACGCTCGACGGGTTCCTCGCCACGGAGGACGACTCGCTGGACTGGCTGTTCGCCTGCGCACAGGACGAGGACGGCGCGCTGGGTTACGACGCGTTCTTCTCCCGCGTGGGCGCGATGGTGATGGGCTCGACGACCTACGAGTGGGTCCTCGGCCACGAGGCGGGCAACCCGTGGCCGTACACGGTCCCCTGCTGGGTGCTCACCCACCGCACGCTGCCGGCCGCGGCGGAGTCGGTCCGGTTCGCCCAGGGCGACCTGGCCGCGCTGCATGCCGAGATGGTCGCCGCAGCGGCAGGCAAGGACGTCTGGGTCGTGGGTGGCGGCGACGTGGCCGGTCAGCTGGCCGACCACGGCCTGCTCGACGAGGTCCTGGTCTCGATCGCGCCGGTGACACTGGGAGCCGGCAAGCCGCTGCTGCCCCGCCGTGTCGACCTGGAGACGCGCGAGGTCGCGCGCAACGGGGACTTCGCCTGCGTCACCTACGAGGTCAGGCGTCCGGCGGGGTAGGCGCTACGGGTCCAGGTCGGCGGCGGCGCGCTCCCGCCAGGTCTCCAGCGCGGCCGCGGTGACCGGCCCGGGCGCGGCCAGCCGGCGCCCGTCCCAGGACGTGACCGGCGCCACGTCGCGGGTGGTGGACGCCAGGAACACCTCGTCCGCGCCCTCGGCGACCTCGACCGGCTCGTCGACCTCACGAGCGCCGCACCACTCCACCAGGAGGTCCCGGGTCACCCCGGCCAGGCACCCCGAGGCCAGGGTCGGGGTGCGCAGCTCCCCGCCGACGACGTAGAACACGTTGGAGCCGGTGCCCTCGCACAGGTGGCCGGCCAGGTTCGCGAACACCGCCTCGGAGGCGCCGCGCTCGTGGGCGTAGGCCAGCGCCACGACGTTCTCGGCGTACGACGTCGTCTTCAGCCCGGCCAGCGCGCCCCGCTCGTTGCGGGGCCACGGCACGGTCACCACGCGGTTCTCGGGCGGTCGCGGGGACAGCGGACCCAGCGCCACCACCAGGGTGGGCCCACCCGCGTCGGCGCGGCCCGACCCCATCGGCGCCGGCCCGGCGGTGTAGGTGACCCGGATGCGACCGGTGGCCGGACTCCAGTCCTCGAGGACCGCCGCCACCCCCCGGCGCACCTCCTCCAGGTCGGGGGTCGGCAGCCCGAGGCCCTTCGCCGACCGGCCCAGCCGGGCCAGGTGCCGGGTCAGCGCGAACGGCGTGCCGCCCACCACCTTGACCGCCTCGAACACCCCGTCGCCGACCGTGAACCCGTGGTCGGTCACCGACACCGCCGGCCCCTCCGGGTCGTCGAGCAACGAGCCGTTCACCCACACGCGCATGCGCCTTACCGTACGGCGCGGCGCGGGTTGCCAGGTGGGTCGGCGTGGTTGTGGCCGATGCCTGCACCAACCCGCGCTTGTGGCCTCAGACCACGGCGACACGCCGACGGACCATGCGGGCATCGGCCACAAGCGGTCCGGCGAGGGCGGCTTCGACCCACCCGCGGACCCGGACTTGCCCATGGCGAGTGGTCGGCTAGAGTTTCCTGCGCACGCGCGGCGGCGGGAGTGCTCTCCGACGTGCGCAGGCGGACGTAGCTCAGTTGGTAGAGCGCAACCTTGCCAAGGTTGAGGTCGCGAGTTCGAGCCTCGTCGTCCGCTCGGGAGCCGGCGTCGCAGGCCCTCCTCGTGGTCCCCGGGGGCCGCGGCGGGACCGCGGTGGAGTGGCCGAGAGGCGAGGCAACGGACTGCAAATCCGTCTACACGGGTTCGAATCCCGTCTCCACCTCGATTGCCTCAAGCCCACACATGTGGGACCTTTGGGGCGGCAGGGGCGATTGGCGCAGTGGTAGCGCGCTTCCTTGACACGGAAGAGGTCACTGGTTCAAACCCAGTATCGCCCACTTCCAAACCCGCAGGTCAGAGGCGAGTCCTCGGTCTGCGGGTTTCTTCGTGCCCGCTACGTGCCCGCCCGGTCAGCGTTCCGGCACAGGCTCAACTCGGCTCGACTCGCTCATGCGGGAGGAGCGGAGCGCGCCCGACGGACTGAGGGACGACCTCGCCAGTCGCCAGGTCCGTGACCTCGACCCCCGCCGCGTGGTACCTCGCCCACCCCTCTACGTCAGGGTTGGCCCGCTCGGCAGCCCGAAGTCGACGGTGCTCGTCGCTCGTCACTGTGCACGCCAAAGCGAAGTTCGTCAGGATCAACTCCACGGCGTCGGGCGACTCCATCATCCGATCGATCAGCCACGTGCGTGGGTACACGTGCTCGTGTTCGAGGCTCGCCGGGTTGGAGACGTGGAGGGCGTCGCGCGAGCGGTACCGGGTGCCGTACTTGCCGTTCGAAGTCCCATGGGTGAGCAGGATGAGCACGTACCTGCTGAGCACCTCCTTGCGGGTGATGCCCCGTAGGTCAGGTGACGTGACGGCGAACTTGGCGAGCGCGATGGCATCGCGCCTGACTGCATCGGCCTGAGCAGGTTCGGTCCAGAGGGCTCCTTGAGGAGGCATGCGCGCAGTCTCGCAGCAGCCGCCGACAGCACGCGCGGCGCGTTGCGGTGGCCGCAGGAGTGCAGGTGGCCGAGCAGCGCACTCTAAGCTCGCCGCGGCCGAGTGGGTCACCCACGACATCGCCATGCCCGGCCTGGACACCATGGATGAGGACCAGGCGTACCGGGCGATGGACCTGCTGGTGCAGGTCGACGCCCAGGCCGGGGTGCAGGAGGCGGTGTTCTTCGCGGTGGCCGACCTGCTCAACCTCGAGCCCCGCATCCGCGCCCACGTCCTGCTCTGCTGGCTCGCGCTCCTGCTCATCCGCGTCGCCGAGCGACGCACCGGACAGACCTGCCGGCGCATCGAGATCGAGCTCGGCAGGGTGCACGCGGTCACCCTCACCGGGACCGCCGGCAGCGTCATCCACATCACCCCGCTCAGCACCGTCCAAGCCGGCATTCTTCGGGCCTGCCAGGTCCCTCCGCCGGCCGCCGTGACCGCCCTACACCCCGCCTGACCTGCGCAAACGCACCACCAAGGGCTCCGCCAGGCCGTGGACACACGACCCCTCACCGCGTCCCAGCGCGTTTACGCAGGTCAACCCCCAGATTCAGGCCCTTCACGTGCCCACGAACTGCGGAACCCGGGCGACGCAGGGCTCGACTATCGCTGACAGGCTGCGACCAAGAGTCCGGCGACCAGGTCGAGGTCATCCATGGTGACGTCTTGATCGCCCGTTCTGCGGACCCATCGCAGCGCCCGATCCTTCTTGCAGACGAGCCAAAGGCCGACGTGGGTCGCGATGTCGCGGGCGATGGCGTCGTCAACCTCGCCGATCTGACGGAGCGCGACCGGGCGAGTCTGAGGGTCGAGCATGAGTCGAACAACGTCGAGCAGGTCGGTCCCCTGCTTTTCGACCGAGCGGTTCATCACCGCCTGAATCTTCATCGCGATCAGCGGACCGGGCTCGGCGACCTTCGTGGTCACCTCGACGGGCTGGCCATTGGCACGGACGACCCCGATCGCGACATCGGTGGCAGTGTCGTTCGCCCAGGCATGTGCCGACGCGTGTAGACGGTCGCCGGGGTCGTCGCTCGGCTCATCGAGTTCGATCTGCCGGACTTCGAGGACGTCGATCTTGACGTCTCCGAACGGCGTCGGCAGCAGCACGGCGGCGGGTTCGACCGGAGTCGCACCCTCTGCCGCTCGAAGGATCTCCAACTGTGGCGATGCGCCGAGCATCCGGTCAACGACGTCGAGATCGTTGGTCGCTCGATACGGCGTCGAGAGACGGCACATCACCGCGACACCGCCGACTACAACTGGTGGCGCACCGATGAGTCCGTGGACCTCGTCGATCGCTTGGACCACTGCCGTCATCGCGTCGCCGACGAAGGAGACTCGCCTACCAGACACGGGTGCCCTCCGTCGGTGTCCACGCTTCGAGGACTTCGCGTCCACGTCCCTGGTCCTGCGCGAGGTCAAGCGCCACGAACAGCGGGTGCGCCTTCGGCCACTTCGCGCCACGGCCCTTCGGCGTCTTCCGATGCGACAGGACAGCAGGCACCGGCGCGACGCGAACGGAGGCCTTCGCCGACGCCGCGGTGGGCGCGGCGCCGAGGAGCGTCACCGCTCGCCGAGCAGTCGCTTCGTCGGGGACGTAGAACTCGACCAACTGGTCCTCGCGCGCCACCACGGGTGCGCCGTAGCCGGATGCCGGCACCGATCCGATCGTCGACCAGCCGACCTCCTCGTCCAAGCCGAGGCGCAGGGCCTTCGTGCTCGGGTCACGAGGGTTGGGCAAGTTCGCGACGTACGTCTGCGGTGTCGACCAGCGATCTGCGACTTGCCAGAACAGGTCAGTTCCAATGACTCGATTGCTCTCGTCGATGAGTCCCTGCCGACGCAGCGCCTTCAGCACCTCGGAGACCGTGCTGGCTGAACGGCCGAGTTCGCGGGCGAGCTCGCGAACCGATGCCCCCTTCTCTGGCTCCAGGAGCAGCGCCACAGCGACTTCCAGGCCGGCCTTGCCGCTGAGGGCGTCGACTCGCTCTGCGCGCTCTTTGATTGGCTCGACTTCGGCGTCGATCAGGATGTGTCCCGTGCGGAGCCCGAGACGGCCACGCAGATCGAGGTAGCCGGCGCTGCGCGAGGTCAGCAACTTGCGCGCCGCCGCTGTCACGCGGTCCGCAACGACCAGCAACGTAGGGCCGTCGGCCTCTGCGAGGAGCTGGTTCACGGTCGCGTCGGTGACGAGAGACCGGCGCTTCAACTCCAGCCTCACGTCCAAGCCCTCCAGCCCGACTACGAGGTCGCCGCCCCCGAGCACGCCGACGACCACTCGGGCCTCGATCCCCAACTGCC
>JBIOUF010000087.1:0-2053 GCA_044866695.1 Nocardioidaceae bacterium
CCATGCCGAAGCCGGCCAGCTCCCACGCCCCACCCGTGAGCTCGTCCAGCACCGCCAGCTCGGCGTTCACCCCGTGTCGGCTGGCCACCAGGTAGTCCAGCTCGGCCACCACGTAGGGCGAGACGACCAGCAGGCCAGTGGTAGCGGTTACGGTCTCGGCGACCGCGTCGTGGTCGGGCTCGGAGGCGTCGAAGTAGGCCAGCAAGGCGCTGGTGTCCACGATGACGTGGGCCACCGGTCACCGTTGCCCGAAGCCGGACAGCAGCTCCTCGTCATGTCGCGCGACCGGTTGGCCGCTGGCGAACAGACCGCCACGCGGGCGTGGCCGGACGCCACCCACGACCTGGCGGATGGACTCTCGGATGACCTCGGCCTCCGACACACCTCGTTGCGCCGCCGCACGCCTGACCGCGGCTTTCAACTCCTCGGGCAGGTAGAGGGTCGTCTTCTCCACGGACGTATGGTACCACCGGTGGCACAGAGCCTGGTGTCGCTGGGGGATCCGCTATCGGACGGTCACGAGACCCTCGGCGGCTCTGCCAAGACGATCGTCAGTGGTCACCAGGTCGGCGTCCAGCAGCTCGGCCAGCGCGAGATAGTAGGCGTCGAACGCCGAGCAGCGATCGCGAAGCTCCCATGCCCGGCGGCGCAAATCCGCGTGACGGTGCCGCACGACGGCCAGCTCACCGAGCTCGTCGACCGCACGCCTACCGTGCTCAGCGCTCAGCCAGCCGCGAAGGGTCCAGCGCCGAACCACGCTCATCACCTCCGGATCGATGAGCTCCGGCGCGTGCACCTCGCGCACGGGAGCCAACGCGTGTGCGACGACGGCGCCTCGACCGGTGCCGAGAAGGAGATCGACGGCGGCCGACGCGTCGATCACGATCACCGCGGGCGGGCCGCCCGACGCTCCTCCGCGAGCGCCTCCGCCGCCGACTCGGGCACCTCGAGCCTCTGACGGCTCGCCAGCCGACCGAGCATCTCGGCGATCGTCGGCCGGCGGGCCAGCTCCACGATCTCAGCTCGCAGCAGCTCTGACAGCGAACGGCGCTCTTCGGCCGCGCGGTCGGTCAGTCTCCGATGAACATCGTCGGGAACGTCGCGGATCTGGATCGTCTTCGCCACCGCGCCAGCCTACACCCACAGTGCATGCACAGGTCCGATGGTGCCAGGCTTCCGGCCGCCCCGGAAGCGGATCGCTCAGCGGACTCAGTCGCCGGTGGCGCCGTCGATCGCCTCGCGCACCAGGTCGGCGTGCCCGTTGTGGCGGGCGTACTCCTCGATCATGTGCACGTAGATCCACCGGATGTCCCGGGTGCGCTCGGGGTGGTCGCCGCGGCTCGGGACAACGAGGTCGAGGTGCTTGCCGGCCACCGCCGCTCGAGCCGCCTCGATCTCTTCCGCGTAGGCCGTGAGGTTGGCCTCTGCGTCGGCATCGGCGGTGTCGTCGAAATCGGCGCCGGTCTGGTCCGGGTCGTAGGGGAAGTCCAGCTGCTCGCCGCCGGCATGCATCCGGAACCACCACCGCTCCACCTCCGTCAGGTGGCGCACGAGGCCCAGCAGGGACAGCGTCGATGGCGCCACCGCGCGGCGCTTCAGCTGCTCCGCGGTCAAGCCGGCGCATTTCACCAGCAAGGTGGCCCGGTGGTAGTCCAGCCACTGCTCGAGCGCGGTGCGCTCGTCGGCGATCCGGTCCGGCTCAACCCGCTCGACCGAGGGCGCGTTCCATTGCTCGAGCATGCCGTCATCTCATCACGGCGGCAGGCCTCGCCGTCCTCCATAGCCCATACGAGCGGTAGGGCGCAGCGGCAGACGGATCGCCCGTCGCGCGGCCCCCGACTCGAAGCGCAGGACCTGGCTGCGTCGTACCGGCCGCCGGTCCGCGCCCTTCTCCGAGCCACGGACCGCGGAGGACCGGCGACCGCAGGGTCAGAGCCGGATGCGGATCACCCGGTCGTCGACGCGGACGGGGTCGCCTCGGCCGTCGCGGTTGCTGGTGGTGATCCACAGCGTGCCGTCGGGGGCCCGCTCGACCGTGCGGATCCGGCCGAGG
>JBIOUF010000088.1:0-9617 GCA_044866695.1 Nocardioidaceae bacterium
GGTCCAGCGACCCGGCACGCCGTACTGGGTGTTCTGCCTGGTCGCGGCCGTGGCGGGGGTCGGCGGCGGGAACTTCGCCTCCTCGATGGCGAACATCAACTTCTTCTACCCGGCCGGGCGCAAGGGCCTGGCGCTCGGCCTCAACGCCGCCGGCGGCAACCTCGGCGTGGCGGTCGCGCAGCTGTTCGTGCCGGTCGTCGTGGGCGGCGCCGGCATCTTCGGACTGGTCGCCGCGAGCACCGGCGGGATCCACGTCGAACGCGGCGCCTGGCTCTACGCCGCCCTGGCCGTGTTCGCGGCGGCCGCGGCGTTCCTGTTCATGGACAACCTCGGCACCGCCCGGTCCAGGCCGCGGGACCAGCTCGCCGTGGTCCGAAGGCCGCACACCTGGGTGATGTCCCTCCTCTACATCGGGACGTTCGGCTCGTTCATCGGCTACTCGGCGGCCATGCCGCTGCTGGTCAAGCTGAGCTTCTCCGTGCCGACCCCTGCCCCCGGCGGCACGGGCGTCAACGTCGCCTACTACGCCTTCCTGGGCGCGCTGGTCGGCTCACTGACCCGCCCGCTGGGCGGCTGGCTGGCCGACCGGTTCGGTGGCGCCAGGGTCACGCTGGCGACCTTCGGGGCGATGGTCGCCGCGACCCTGGCCGTGCTGTTGGTCCTGACCCGCCTCGAGCCCAACCCGGCCGCGGACCCGGCTGTCGCCCAGGCGAACACCGCCTGGTTCCCCTGGTTCCTGATCGCCTTCCTGCTCGTCTTCGCCGCCAGCGGCATCGGCAACGGCTCGACGTTCAAGATGATCCCGAGCATCTGGCGTAGCGAGGCGGAGTCGGCCACACCCGCAGGCACCCCCGAGCGGGAGGCCGCGCTGGCCGCCGCTACCACGCAGGCCTCGGCGGCCCTCGGCTTCGCCGGCGCGGTCGGCGCCCTGGGCGGGTTCCTGATCCCACTCACCTTCGGCGCTCCGTGGGTCGACGACCCGACCCAGGCCCTGCGGTCGGCGTTCGCGACCTTCGTCGCCTACTACGCCCTGTGCGCCCTGGTCACCTGGTTCGTCTACCTTCGCCGGTCCGTGCTGACCGGCAGGGTGCCCAGCCTCGCCGAGGAAGGCGTGTGACCCAGAATGAGCCCGCCCAGACCGCCTCAGGCACCAGGGCGGATGCCGGTACCCACCGCCGGTCCAGCCGCCCCGGACCCGCCGGGCACCCGGACCCACTGCCCGTACTGCTCCATGCAGTGTGGGATGACGCTGGTCGGCGGCCGCACCCTAAGCGTCGCGGCGTGGCCGGAGTTCCCGGTCAACGCCGGGGCGCTGTGCCGGAAGGGCTGGACGGCCGCCGGCCTGAGCGGCAACCGGGAGCGGTTGACCACGCCCATGGTGCGCGACCGCGCCACCGGCGAGCTCCGCGCCACGGGCTGGGACGAGGCTCTCGACCTGGTCGGCGCGCGCCTGCGGGCGCTTCGCGAGGCCCACGGACCCGACAGCGTGGCAGTGTTCGGCGGCGGCGGCCTCACCAACGAGAAGGCCTACCAGCTCGGCAAGCTCGCCCGCGTCGCCCTGGCTACCAGTCAGATCGACTACAACGGCCGCTGGTGCATGTCCTCGGCGGCCTCGGCGGCCAACCGCGTGTTCGGGGTGGACCGGGGGCTCCCGTTCCCGCTCGCCGACGTCGAGCAGACCGAGGTCCTGGTGCTGGTCGGCTCCAACCTGGCCGAGACCATGCCGCCGGCAGGCCGGCACCTGGACCGGCTCCGCGAACGCGGCGGCCGGGTGGTCGTGGTGGATCCCCGGCACACCGCGACCGCAGACCGCGCTGACCTGTTTCTGCAACCGGTGCCCGGCACGGACCTGGCACTGGCGCTCGGCCTGCTGCACCTGCTGGACGCGTGCGGAGCCGTCGACGAGGAGTACGTCGCCGCGCGGACCACCGGTTTCGAGCAGGTCCGCCGGTCGGTGGCGGCCTGGTGGCCCGAACGGGTCGAGCGGGTCACCGGCGTGCCCGCCGGCGAGCTCCGCGGGCTGGCCCGGCTGCTCGCCGGCGCCCGGCGGGTGACGGTGCTCACCGCCCGCGGCGCCGAGCAGCACAGCCAGGGGACCGACACCGTGGTGGCCTGGATCAACGTCGCCCTGGCGCTGGGCATGTGCGGCCGGCCGTACGCCGGGTACGGCTGCCTCACCGGCCAGGGCAACGGCCAGGGCGGGCGCGAGCACGGCCAGAAGGCCGACCAGCTGCCCGGGTACCGGATGATCGACGACCCCGCCGCCCGCGACCACGTCGCCTCGGTGTGGGGGGTTCCCGCGGCCTCGCTGCCGGGTCCCGGCCGGTCGGCGTACGAGCTGCTCGACGCGCTCGGGCAGCCGGACGGGCCGAAGGCGCTGGTGGTGTTCGGCAGCAACATCGCGGTCTCGGCCCCGAACGCCCGGCACGTCGCCAGGCGGCTGGCCGCCCTGGAGCTGCTGGTCGTCGCCGACCTGGTGATGTCGGAGACCGCCGCGCTCGCGGACGTGGTGCTGCCAGTGACCCAGTGGGCGGAGGAGACCGGCACGATGACCAACCTGGAGGGCCGGGTGGTCCTGCGGGAGCGTGCCGTCCGGCCGCCGGCGGGCGTCCGCACCGACCTGGAGGTGCTCGCGGGGCTCGCCGAGCGGCTCGGCTGCCCGGTCCCCTTCGCCACCGACCCGGAGGAGGTCTTCGCCGAGCTCGGTCGCGCGTCCGCGGGCGGCCGGGCGGACTACGCCGGGATCGACTACCCCCGGATCCGCGCCGAGCACGGGGTGTTCTGGCCGTGCCCGGACCGCGACCGCCCGGGCACGCCGCGGATGTTCTCGGACCGGTTCGCCACCGAGGACGGCCGGGCCCGCTGCCTCGTCGTGGACCACACCGGCGCGCGGGAGCAGCCCTGCGCGGACTACCCGGTCCACCTCACCACCGGCCGGGTGCTGGCCCAGTACCAGTCCGGCGCGCAGACGCGGCGCATCCGGGACCTGCCCGACGACGGCGCCTTCGTCGAGCTGCATCCGCTGCTCGCCGGCCGGCTGGGCGTCGCCACCGGCGACCCGGTCCGGGTCCGGACCCGGCGGGGCGCGATGACCGCGCCGGCACGGGTGGTGGCGTCGATCCGCCCGGACACCGTCTTCGTCCCGTTCCACTGGGTCGGCGTCAACCGGCTGACCAACGACGCGCTGGACCCGACCAGCCGGATGCCCGAGCTCAAGGTGTGCGCCGCGTCGGTGGACCGGGGGGCCGGGCGGTGACCGCCGAGCGCGTCGTCGTGGTCGGCGCGGGGATGGCGTCGGTGCGCCTGGTCGAGGAGCTGGCGGCCCGCGACACCGGCCACGAGGTCACCGTCCTCGGCGACGAGCCGCACCCGCCGTACAACCGGATCCTGCTCTCCGCGGCGCTGGAGGGCGAGCACCGGCTGGAGTCGCTGACGCTGCGCGACCCCGGCTGGTACGCCGCGCGCGGGGTCGAGCTCCGGCTCGGCGCCCGGGTCCTCGACGTGGACCGGGCCGCTCGCGAGGTGATGCTGGCCGGCGGCACCCGGATCGGCTATGACCGGCTGGTCCTGGCCACCGGCAGCATCCCGTCGCTGCCGCCGATCCGCGGACTGGTCGGGGTGGACGGGCGGCTGCACGACGCAGTGCACGCGTTCCGCAGCATGGACGACTGCCTTCGGCTTCTCGACGCCGTCGGCGCGGCCCGCCGGGCGGTGGTGGTCGGCGGTGGGCTGCTGGGCCTGCAGGTGGCCCGGGCGCTCAGCGTGCGCGGCGTGGTGACCGAGGTCGTGGAGGGCGCCGAGCACCTGCTGCACCAGCAGGTGGGAGCCGCGGCAGGACAGGTCCTGGCCCGCGACCTGCGCCGGCTGGGCACCGCGGTCTACCTCGGCGCGCGTGCTGTCCGGCTCACCGAGGCAGGGCTCCGGCTGGACAACGGCTACACCTTGCCGACCGACCTGGTCGTGCTCACCGCCGGCGGCCGGCCCGCCACCGCGCTGGCCCGCAGGGCCGGCCTGTCGGTGCTCCGCGGCGTCGTGGTCGGCGACCAGCTGCAGGCCGTGGAGGACTCCCGCGTCCACGCGCTCGGCGACTGTGCCCAGCACGGCTCCCGCACCACCGGCTTCGTCGCTCCGGCCTGGGAGCAGGCGGCCGTGCTCGCCGCGCACCTGGCCGGCGAGCCCGCCGCCTACACCGGCAGCCGCTGCGTCGCCCGGCTCCGGGCCACCGACCTCGACGTGGCCGTCCTCGGCGACCCCGAGCGCGTGGACGGGCACGTGGTCGAGGCCTCCAACCCGTTGAAGGGCTCGCACCGCAAGCTGGTCCTCCGCGACGGCGTCGTCGTCGGCGCCACCTTGGTGGGTGACCTCAGCCGGGTCGGGCTGATCACCCAGCACTACGACCGGGGCACGGTGCTGGGCGCCCACGAGCCCGGCGCGCTGTTGGCTGCGGACCGGCCGCCGGCTCCGGGCGGGATCGCCGACGACGCCGAGGTCTGCGCGTGCGCCGGCGTCGGCGCCGGGCGGATCCGCGCGTGCCGCTCGCTGGCCGACGTCCGGGAGGCCACGCGGGCCACCACCGGCTGCGGCGGCTGCGCGCCCACGGTCCGCCAGCTCCTCGCCACGCGCGAGCCACCGTCCCGCACGCCCGTGCTCACGCCTGGGAAGGACTCCTCATGACGCACCTCCGCAGGACCCTCGTCGTCGTCGGCCACGGCATGGTCGGCCACCGGTTCGTCCAGGCCGCGGTCGAGCGCGGCCTCACCGAGACCTACGACCTCGTGGTGGTCGGCGAGGAGCCCCGCCCGGCGTACGACCGGGTCGCGCTCACCTCCTTCTTCGCCGCAGGCGGCGCCGAGCAGCTGTCGCTGCTGCCGGAGGGTCGCTACGAGGACCCCCGAGTCCGGCTGGTGCTCGGCACGGAGGTCACCGTCCTGGACCCCGACCGCCGCGAGGTGACGCTCCGCACGGGCGACGGCACGGTCGGCACGGTGCGGTACGACGAGCTGGTGCTGGCCACGGGGTCCGCGCCGTTCGTGCCGCCCGTGCCCGGGCGGGACCTGGAGGGCTGCTTCGTCTACCGCACCATCGAGGACCTCGAGGCGATCCGGGACGCCGCTGCCGACGCCCACACCGGGGCCGTCATCGGTGGCGGCCTGCTCGGCCTCGAGGCGGCCAACGCCCTGGTGCAGCTGGGACTCGACACGCACGTCGTCGAGATGGCGCCCCGGCTGATGCCGGTGCAGCTCGACGAGGCCGGCGGGACCACCCTGGTCCGCCACATCGAGAAGCTCGGCGTCACCGTGCACACCGGTGCCGCCACTGCCGAGGTCCTCGGCTCCCAGGGCCGGGTCACCGGGCTGGCACTGCGCGACGCGGAGCCCGTGGCCGCCGAGGTCGTCGTGTTCTCCGCGGGAGTCCGGCCCCGCGACGCGCTGGCCCGCAGCGCCGGGCTCGAGGTGGCCGAGCGCGGCGGCGTGCTGGTCGACGAGCGGTGCCGCACCTCCGGCCCGCACGTCTGGGCCATCGGCGAGTGCGCCGCGCCGGGCGGGCGGACGTACGGCCTGGTCGCCCCCGGCTACGCGATGGCGGAGGTCGTCGCGGACGCGCTGCTCGGCGGGGCGGGGGCGTTCACCGGCGCGGACATGTCCACCAGGCTCAAGCTGCTCGGCGTCGACGTCGCGTCGTTCGGCGACGCCTTCGCCACGACCGCCGGCTCGCTGGAGCTGGTCTTCGCCGACGCGGTCACCGGCGTCTACAAGAAGCTGGTGGTCTCCGAGGACGGCGGGAGGCTGCTCGGCGGCATCCTGGTCGGCGACGCCACTGCGTACGGCGCGCTGCGGCCCATGGTCGCCAGCGGCATCCCGCTCCCGGACAACCCCGAGGAGCTGATCCTCCCGGGCGGCCGCGGCGGCGCCGTGCCCGGCCTGCCCGACGAGGCGGTCGTCTGCTCGTGCAACACGGTGACCAAGGCCGAGATCCTCGACGCGGTCGGCCGAGACGACGACCCCTGCCCCGACGCCGCCTGCGTCAAGCGGTGCACCAGGGCGGGCAGCACCTGCGGCTCCTGCGTCCCCGTGGTGAAGAAGGTCGTCGAGGAGCACTTCGCCGCTGTCGGCAGGGTCGTCGACCGCAGCCTCTGCGAGCACTTCCCGCTGACCCGCCAGGAGCTGTTCGACGTCGTGGCGGTGCACGGGTACACCCGGTTCGACGACATCGTCGCCGGGCACGGCCGCGGCCGGGGCTGCGACGTCTGCAAGCCGGCCATCGCCTCCATCCTGGCCAGCCAGCTGAACGGTCACGTCCTCGACGGCGACCGGCGCACGCTGCAGGACACCAACGACGCCTACCTCGCGAACATCCAGCGCAACGGCAGCTACTCCGTCGTCCCGCGCATCCCCGGGGGTGAGATCACGCCGGAGAGGCTCATCGTGATCGGCGAGGTGGCCCGCGACTTCGGCCTCTACACCAAGATCACCGGCGGCCAGCGCATCGACCTCCTCGGCGCTCGCATGGAGCAGCTGCCGGCGGTTTGGCGGCGGCTGGTCGACGCCGGGTTCGAGTCCGGGCACGCCTACGGCAAGGCGCTGCGCACGGTGAAGTCCTGCGTCGGCTCGACCTGGTGCCGCTACGGCGTCCAGGACTCGGTCCGCCTGGCCATCGACCTGGAGCTGCGCTACCGCGGGCTGCGCTCCCCCCACAAGCTCAAGGGCGGCGTCAGCGGCTGCGCCCGTGAGTGCGCGGAGGCACGAGCCAAGGACTTCGGCGTCATCGCCACCGAGAAGGGCTGGAACCTGTACGTCGCCGGCAACGGCGGCGCCACTCCGGCGCACGCCCGGCTGCTGGCGGGCGACCTCACCACTGAGACCCTGGTCTGCTACCTGGACCGGTTCCTCATGTACTACATCCGCACCGCCGACCGGCTGCAGCGCACCGCGGCCTGGGTGGACTCCCTCGACGGCGGGCTGGACCGGGTCCGCCAGGTCGTCGTCGACGACGCCTTGGGCCTCGGTAGCGAGCTCGAGTCCGCGATGGCCCGGCATGTGGACGGGTACTTCGACGAGTGGAGGGCGACCCTGGACGACCCCGCGAAGCTGGCCAGGTTCGTGTCCTTCGTCAACGCGCCCGGCACGCCTGACCCGTCCATCTCGTTCACCAGCGACCGCGACCAGATCCGGCCCGCCGACAACGACGGCCCGGTACCGCTGGGAAGCACGATCCCGGTGGGCGTCCCTGCGGCGGTGCGGGCGGGCGCCCAGTGACCGACCACATCGCGACCGCCCAGGAGGCGTGGGTTCCGGTCTGCCCGGTGAGCGGCATCGAGGTCGAGGGCGGCGTCGCCGCACTCGTCCGCGGGGAGGCGGTCGCGGTGTTCCGGACCTACGACGGCGGCCTGTTCGCCCTGGGCAACTATGATCCGGTGGCACGGGCGTCGGTGCTCGCCCGTGGCATCGTCGGGACCCGGGGGGACGTGCCCTTCGTGGCCTCGCCGATGCACAAGCAGGCGTACGACCTGCGCACCGGGAGCTGCCTCGACGACGCGGCACTCGCAGTCCCGACGTACGACGTGCGGGTGTCGCTGGGGGTCGTCCAGGTCGGCGCCCGCCGGGTGGGAAAGGCAGCTGACAGCCCATGACCGAGACCGCCCTCGCCTCCGGCTCCGCCGGCCGGCCGCTTCGCGGGTTCCGGGTCGGGGTGACCGCCGCGCGCAAGGTCGAGGAGCAGGTCGCGCTGCTCGAGCGACGGGGCGCCGACGTGGTGTGGGCACCGGCCCTGTCCACCGACCACAACCGCGTGGACGACCGGCAGCTGCGCGCCACGACGGAGGAGGTGCTGGCGAGGCCGGTCGACCTGTTCCTGGCCACCACGGGGGTCGGGATGCGCACCTGGCTGGACGCGGCCGAGTCGTGGGGCCTGCTCGACGAGCTGCTGGACGCGCTGCGCCGCGCGGAGATCCTGGCCCGTGGGCCGAAGAGCGTCGGCGCCCTGCGCCGGCGCGGGCTGCGCGAGCTCTGGTCCCCGCCGTCGGAGTGCTTCGAGGACGTGCTGGAGCACCTGCGCGGACGGCGGCTGCAGGGCATGCGGATCGTCGTCCAGGAGCACGGGCAGTCGCTCTCCATGGTGGCGCACGCGCTGCGCCGCCAGGGCGCGGACGTGACCAGCGTCATCGTCTACCGGGTCGCCAGCGCCGACGACCCCGAGCCGATGTTCGCCATGGTCGACATGGTCGCGGACCGGGAGCTCGACGCGGTCACGTTCACCTCGGCACCGGCGGTCGCCGCCCTCATGGACGCGGCCGGCTCGACCGGTCGCCGGGACGAGATGGTCGCCGCCTTCCAGGCGGACGTCGTGGCGGCCTGCGTCGGACCGGTCACCGCCGCGGCGTTCGAGCTGTGGGGCGTCCCGACCATCCACCCCGACCGGTCCCGGCTGGCGGCCATGGTCAGGCAGCTGGAGGTGGAGCTGCCGTCCCGCGACGCGGGTCAGCTGCTCCAGGTCGCCGGTCATGTGCTGCTGCTGCACGGCGAGGAGGTGCTCCTCGACGGCGTGGAGGTCAGGCTCAGCCCCGCCCCGCACGCGCTGTTGCAGGCGCTGGCCGCGGACCCCGGTCATGTGGCCTCCCGCGCCCAGCTGCTCGCGGCGCTGCCCGGCGGCACCGCGAGCTCCGAGCATGCCGTCGAGATGGCTGTCGCCCGCCTCCGCGCCGCCATCGGGACGAGGCTCGTGCAGACCGTCGTGAAGCGGGGCTACCGGCTGGCGGTCGGCCGGTGAGGCCCGCACGGCCCAGAGGGCCGGTGCGGCTGGTCACCGTCGCGCACGGCACCCGGGACCCCGCCGGCAACCACGTCGCGCGGACGGTGACCGCCGCCGCGTCCGCGCGGGCCGGACTGCCCGGTGTGTGCAGCTTCGTCGAGCTCGCCGAGCCCTCGTTGGCCGCGGTGCTGGGGGCGGCCGACCGGCCGGCGGTCGTGGTCCCGCTGCTGCTGTCCACGGGTCACCACGTCCGCATCGACCTCCCTGCCGCTGTCAGCACTGCACGAGGCGCAGGAGGCCTGGTCCGCCTCTGCCCACCGCTGGGCCCGCACCGGCTGCTCGCAGCGGCACAGGTGGACCGGCTGCAGCGGGCCGGTGCCACGGCCGGCACCCAGGTGGTGATGGTCGCGGCCGGGTCACGCGACGCCGCCGCGGCGCTCGACCTGGACCGCGCCGGCCGGCTGCTCGGTGAGGCCTGGGGCCGGCCGGTCCGGGTGGCGACGCTCGGCGGCCGGGGCCGTCGCGTGGCTGAGGTCGTGCGACCCGGGGATGCCGTGTCGCCGTACCTGCTGGCGCCGGGCCTTTTCGCCGCCCGGCTGGCGGAGGAGGCCCGCGCGGCCGGCGCGGGCGCGGTCGCCGCGGTCATCGGGCCACACCCCGCCGTCGTCGAGCTGGTGGTCATGGCTGCGTGCTCACCGAGCGTCTCCGCGGCCTGACCCTGCCCGGGCTTGACACACCGCCGAGCCGCCCCATCCGCTCCCCGAAACGGGGCCGAGCCGTCCCATCCGCCCCCCCGAACGGCGCCGAGCCGTCCCATCCGCCCCCCCGAACGGGGCCGAGCCGTCCCATCCGCCCCCCCGAACAGGGGG
>JBIOUF010000089.1:0-3676 GCA_044866695.1 Nocardioidaceae bacterium
CGCCGGACACCGCGTCTACTTCACCACCGCCGCCGACCTAGCCGCCCGCTGCCACAAGGCCGCCATCGAGGGCCGCTGGGCATCCATGATGCGCTTCTACGCCGGCCCCCGACTCCTGGCCGTCGACCTATGCCGAGCACGCGACTATGCCGAGGGCTCGGTCGGGGTGCTCGCAGCGGCCTTGAGGAGAGAGACGCTGTCGTCGGCTGACCATCGGTGGCCTCGGCATAGTTACAGGCTCTCGAGGAACGCCAGGGTCTTGTCCGGCGGGCGGTAGCGCCCGGGACGAGCGGAGGCTGGCGTTGTCAGGGCGAGCGCTTTCTCCTTGATGGTGATGTCGGCGTGGACGTAGGCGTCGGTGGACCGGACGCCGGCGTGGCCGAGCCAGAGCGCGATGACCGAGGTGTCGACGCCGGCCTGCAGCAGTGACATGGCGCAGGTGTGCCGAAACACGTGGGGGTGGATCGGTTTTCCTTTCAGAGAGGGGCATCGGGTCACGGCGGTCTCGGCGTGGGTGCGGACGCGTAGGGCGACGGCATCTCGGCTGAGCCGCCGCCCGCCGCGGGTGGGGAACAGTGGATCGGCGCGGAGGCCGCCGCGTTCGGTCATCCAAGCGCGGAGCACGGCCTCGACCGGTGCGGTGAGGGGTACTGCGCGTTGCTTACGGCCCTTGCCTTGGCAGCAGACGTTCGCGCCGTTGCCAAGGGTGAGGTCGCCGCAGTTCAAGCCGGTGAGTTCGGAGACGCGCAGGCCGGTCTGGATGGCCAGCAGCATCAGGGCCCGGTCGCGCCGTCCTTCCCATTGGGACTGATCTGGCGCCGCGATGAGGGCGTCGACCTCGATCGGGGTCAAGAACGTCATGATGCGCTTGTCGAACCGCTTGGGCGGGATCGCCAGCACCCGCTGAATCAGCAGCGCGTGTTCGGGATGCCGCAACGCGGCGAAGGCGAACAGTGACCGGATTGCCGTGAGGCGAACGTTGCGGGTCCTGACGCTGTTGTGTCGTTCGACCTCCAAGTGGGTGAGGAACGCCGAGATAACGGTGGCGTCGAGGTCGTCCCAGTCGAGCTGGGCTGGCGTCTTCCCGCTCCGTTGGTGAACGAACTCCAGCAGCAGCTTCAACGCGTCGCGGTAGGCGGCGATGGTCCGGGGACTGGCCTGACGCTGCTGGGCCAGCCGGTCGGTGAAGAACAGCTGCAACGTCGGTGCGATCAGCGTCATGACCGCCCCTGCGATCTGGCCGCCGACCATGCGCTGCTCTGGCGGGCCGCGGCCAGCGCGAGCAACTCCGGCGCGGCCGAGAGGTACCAGTAGGTCGACGCCGGCTCGCGATGGCCCAGATAGGTCGACAGCGCGGGCACTTTGGCCTCGACGTCATCGCCGCTGCGGTACCACTGCAGCAACGTGCGGACCGCGAACGTATGACGCAGGTCGTGCAGCCGTGGCTTGGAGGGGGCACCGGATCCGACACCGGCGTCGTCGACCAGCCGCCGGAACGTCTGGCAGACCACGGCGTAGCTGAGCCGCTTGCGCGTCAGGGACACAAAGAAGCTCGGTTCCTCCGCCCGCGGCTGCAAGGTGTCGCGGAGATCGGCGTGCTCGGCGAGGGCCGTCATGGCGCTGGGCTGCAGGGGGACCAGCCGGGACTTCCCGAACTTGGACTCGCGGATCAGCAGCACACCGGTCGCCCAGTCGACATCAGAGCGGTCGAGCTTGATCGCCTCGCCAATTCGCAGCCCGCTGACGACCAGCAACCCGATCAGCGTCTGATAGGTCGCGACCCGCACCGGGGAGATCATCGAGCAGGCGACCTGGTTCATCACCGCGTCGATGTCGGCTGTGGAGTAGATGAACGGTCGGCGCCAGCGTTGCGGTTGGGGGATCAGGCCCAGCGGTGGAACCTCGGTGCCGTCGTGGATGCCAGCCAGGTATCGGGCGAAGCCCCGCGCCGCGGTCATCCGTCGCGAGCCCACGGACGTGACCCGGTCAGTGGCCGGCTGCTGCGCCCACCCCAGCGCGGCCTCGACCGTCACCGTGGCACCCCCAGCAGCGTCGAGATAGGACACGAAGCTCGGAAGGAGCCGGCCGGCGTCGGCCAGCTCATGTCCCAAGGACCGACGCAACAGCAGGTAGTCGGTCAGCGCCTGCTCCAGCGCGGTCATCGCGCGGCCCCTGGCCAGGGTTGGGCGACCTGGCGCAACGCGTCCAGGTCGACCTTGGCATACAGGGCGGTCGTGGCCAGATCCCGATGACGCAGGACCTGGCTGATAGCGACGAGCCCGGCACCTTGGCGCAGCAGCTCACCGGCAAGGGCGTGCCGGAGGCGGTGCGGCCCGACCCGGGGAAGACCGGCTCGTCGGCAGGCCCGCTCCACGACATCACCGACCAGGTCAGCGCGGATCGGTCCTCGGGGTGCGCGGCCGGTCAGAAACAGATGTACCTCGTCGGCTGGGTTGCGGCCACCCGACAGGTAGCCGACCAAGGCTTCCCCGACCTCCACCGGCAGCGGCAGTCGGTCATGTCGACGCGCCTTGCCGCGGACTACGAGCTCACCAGCGCGCCAGTCCACGTCGCCCAGCTCCAGGCGAGCGATCTCGATCGAACGCAAGCCGAGCCGGGCGATCAGCAACATCATCGCGAAGTCCCGGACACCGACCGGGGTGCCGCGCTCACAGCTGTCCAGCAGCCTCTGGACATCGGCCGCCCGCATCGCCGGTGGCGGCAGCGCGGCCAGACGCCAGCCACCAACCGGAGGGACCGCGGTGCCCAGCCGCAACGGCGTGATCTCTTGGAGGTAGAGAAACCTCAACACCGAGCGGAGCTCGGCCACCCGGCCCTTAGCTGACCCGGCCGAGACTCGCGCGCACTCCCGAAGCAAGAACGTGTTGACGTCGGCTCCGGTCAGTCCGGACGGCGTGAAGACGCCGTCGACCATCGCCTGCTCCGCCAGGAACCGGCGGGCTGTATTCACGTAGCGCAGCACGGTGCTCGGGGCCAGACCCCGCTCGCCGACCAACCAGGCCCGGTACTGCGCCAGCACCCCACCCAGTGGCGTGCTGCACGGTGGTGCCGCAGCGACGATCCCGGCCTCTCGCAAGTAGCTCAGCAGCGGCGCGAGCCCCCGAGGACCTGGGACCCTGCGGAATCCTGCCGCGCACCGTGCCGCACTGAACGCCGCGATCCGCTGCTCGTCGAGCTGGGCCGCCTCAAGCCCTTCGACCGTGAGCCACCGGCCGACCTGCCCAAGCTCCTTCAGCATGTTCCGGACCGTGTCCGAGCGGTAACCCCGCCCCAGCAGCCACGCCCGATAGCCCTCGACCTGGGGTGCCAACCCCCCAGGCCTCCGCCTCGTTCCCGACAACGCACTCGCCTCCTTCGCGGGGGCGCGGTGCCCCCGCGATCGAGGCTCCTCCCAACCGCGACTATGCCGAGGACATCGACCGTCAGCCGACGGGAACGTCTCCCTCCTCAGGCCGCTGCGAGCACCCCGACCGAGCCCTCGGCATAGTCGCGTGCTCGGCATAGGTCGACGGCCAGGAGTCGGGGGCTGGCGTAGAAGCGCATCATGGATGCCCAGCGGCCCTCGATGGCGGCCTTGTGGCAGCGGGCGGCTAGGTCGGCGGCGGTGGTGAAGTAGACGCGGTGTCCGGCGTCGGCGGCGGCGCGGGCTAGGCCG
>JBIOUF010000090.1:0-4160 GCA_044866695.1 Nocardioidaceae bacterium
GGAGGCGTCTCGACTTGGGCTGAGGAGGGCGAGCTTGCGAGCCCGTCACGAAGCCAACCAGCGGCACCGGGGCAGGGACCGCGCCCAGGCACCGGTGGTTTCGAGACGCTCGCAAGCTCGCTCCTCAGCCCGAGTCGAGACGCCTCCGCTAGCGCTCCGGCTCCTCAGCCAGCGTCGGCCAGCGCTCCGGCTCGACCAGGGCCGTGGTACTAAGGTCACCCCTGGGTGCGAAGGACCCCGAGGATTGTGAGGCGCCGCGTGCCGGAGCTGTCGCTGGGGGTGCTCATCGGGGCCGCTCTGGCCGGCGCCGTCGGCCTGGCCTTCGTGGCCGTCGTCCGGCGCTGGCCGAAGGCCGGCGTGCTGGCGGCGTTGCTCGTCATCGGCTTCGTGCCGATCTGGGTCGGCGTCGAGGTCGTGGTCTTCGTCCCGATGGCCAGCGCTGTCGCCGGCGTGGTCGCGCTGGCGCTCGCGACCAGACGCGTGCCGCTGTGGTCGTTCGCCGACCTGGTGCTGGCCTTCCTGTTCGTCTCCGCGCTGGCTCCCCTGGCGATAGGCAGGCTCTCGCTCGCGTCGGCGTTCGGCGTCGTCTCGGTGTGGGTGACCGGCTACCTGCTGGGCAGGCTGGCCTACGGGCAGGCCGGCCGGGAGTGGGTCTACGGCTGCGTCGCGGCCGTGTTCGCAGTCGTCGCGGTCCTGGCGGTGGTGGAGTTCGCCACCGGGTGGCACGGGCTGGCGTCGTGGGGTCCGGCCAACTCGGCGAAGGTGGCCTGGGGGACCATCCAGGGGCGCGGTGGCCTGGAGCGCTCGGAGGGGGCGTTCGGCCACTCGATCGCGCTGGGCGCCTCGCTGGCCATCGCGGCCGCGCTCGCCGTCGAGGCGCGGTTCCGCCCCGTCGTGCGGTTGCTGCTGATCGCGCTCGCGTCGGTCGGCGCCGCGGTCACCCTGAGCCGGACCGGGCTCGTGTGCCTCGGCCTGGGCCTCCTGCTGGGCCTGGTGTTCCTCCGGTCGCCGGCGGCGCGCGAGCTGCGCAGGGGGCTGGCCGTGCTCCTGGTGGTCGCCGCCGCGACGCTCACGCCGTTCGTGCTGGGGGTCCTCGCCGACGCCGGCGCGGAGGCAGCCCGCAGCGCCGGGTACCGCGGCAACCTGCTGTCGCTGCTGCCGTACGTCGACCTGCTCGGCAGCTCCCCGGCGATGCAGCGGTCCGCCACGGGCACCCTGTACTTCGGCGGGTTCCAGTCCATCGACAGCCAGCTGGTCCTGTTCGGCCTCTCCTACGGGTGGCTCACCCTGGTCTGGGTCCTGGCGCTGCTGGCGATGGCGACGGTGACGGTCCTGGTGGGACGGGGCAACGCCGCGATGGTCGCGGTGGTGGCCCAGGTCCCGGCCCTGATGACCGTGGCGCTGATCACCCAGTATGCCCTTCTTGTCTGGTTTACCGTGGGACTGTCGGTGGCGGCGTACGCCGAGCACCGGCGTACCAGCCCGGGGACTAGCATCGCGACAGCCGACGGCGCAGGCCGTCTCGCGGCCTCACGAACCGCGGGGAGGGAGGTGACGGCGTGACGTTCGCCGCCTTCGTCGCCATGCTGCGCAAGCGCTGGGGGTACGTCGTCGTGCCGTTCCTGCTGTTCAGCGTCGCCGCCGGCGTCGCGTCCATGCTGGCCGAGCCGGTCTACACGGCGAAGGCCAGTGCCTACTTCTCCATCCCCATCGGCCAGAGCGCCAGCGACCTCTTCCAGGGGTCCAGCTTCGCCCAGCAGCAGGTCGCCTCCTACGCGAGCCTGGCCACGCAGCCCATCGTGCTGCAGCCGGTGATCGACGACCTCGACCTGGACACCACGCCGAAGGAGCTCGCGCACTCGGTCACCGCGACGGCGTCCGCGGAGTCGGCCATCGTCGACGTCACCGCCGGGGACGGCGACCCGCAGCAGGCCGCCGACATCGCCAACGCGGTGACCGACGAGCTGGCCACCGTGGTGCGCGACCTCTCCCCGGAGCTCCAGGACGGCCGGCCCTCGGTCACGGTGACCACCGTGGCCGAGGCGACGCCGCCCTCGTTCGCGTCCAGCCCGAACACCCGGCGCAACGTGCTCGCGGCCGCGCTGGCGGGGCTGTTCCTGGGCATCCTGGCGGCGCTGGCCCGGGAGAAGCTCGACACCAGGCTGCGCACCCGCGAGGACCTGCCCGACGGCATCAACGTCCTGACCAGCATCGAGTACGACAGGTCGGTGCGGAAGGCGCCCGCCGGTGGCGTCGTCTCCTCCCGGCGCCTGGCCGTGCGCGACGAGTCGCTGCGCAAGCTGCGCACCAGCCTGCGGTTCCTCGACGTGGACAACCCGGTCAAGGTCTTCGTGATGACCTCGAGCGTGGCGGGCGAGGGCAAGACCAGCACGGCGCTGAGCCTGGCCCGGGTGCTCGCCCACGACGGCCAGCGGGTGCTGCTGCTCGACGCGGACATGAGGCGGCCGAAGATCGCGGAGTACCTCGCGATGGAGGGTGCCATCGGGCTGGCGGACGTGCTCGCCGGGGCGGTGGAGCTCGACGAGGCCGTGCAGCGGTGGGAACAGGACTCGCTGTTCGTGCTGCCGAGCGGCAGCATCCCGCCCAACCCTTCGGAGCTGCTGGGCAGCCACGCGATGGAGGACATCGTGGCGGGGCTGCGGCACTCCTACGAACACGTGGTGATCGACGCGCCGCCCCTGCTGCCGGTGACCGACGCCGCGATCGCGTCCGTGCACGCCGACGGGGTCGTCCTGGTGGTCCGGCACGGCAGGACCAACCGCAAGCAGCTGCGGGGCGCCCTGGACACGCTGAAGGCGGTCGAGGCGCGGCTCCTGGGCGTGGTGTTCAACATGACCCCGCCGCCACGGCCGTGGCAGAAGCGCTCCCAGTACGACTACTACCGGACCGCGGCGGTCGCCGACACCTCACGCCGCAGCAGAGGGCGCGCCGCGCGGGCCGCCGGCTCAGCCGAGCCGGAGAGCGTCGCGGCGGTGCGGGAGGACCGGGTCTGAGGCCAGGGACAGCGGACCGGACTCCAGCGCCGCCGCCGGTGGGGTGCGCGACGTCTCGAGCCGGAGCCCCGGGCCGGCCAGCTTCTGGGCCAGCTCGGGGAAGCTGGAGAAGTGCGGCCCGACCAGGTGCGCCGACGCCGCCAGCAGGTACAGGTCGGTGACCGCGGCCTGCAGGCCCTCGCGGGAGTTGTAGGCGCCCTTGCCGGAGACCCCGACGCAGCCGGGCACGCTCGCTCGCAGGCGGTCCAGGCCCTCCGCGGTGTCGGCGGAGACGAAGAACCTGAGGTCGGGGTGCTCGTCGTGGATCTGGTTCAGTCGCTCGGCGTACCACTCCAGCGGCGAGGCCTGGAGGGTCTCGGCGTGGGAGACCGGGTGGGTGCGCAGCATCACCCCGACGTACGGCGCCCCGGCGAGGTGCCGGGAGTGGAAGTCCCGGACCGCCTGACGGACCGGAGCCGTGGGCCGCAGGTCGCGCAGCTCGGCCTCCCACGGCCGCACCCCGTCGGGCAGCAGCAGGGCGTGCGGCGTGCGGACCTGCCACACGCGCTGCCCGCGCGCCTCGTCCAGCCAGGCCAGGGTGTGGTCGCGGAAGGGGTACCGAACCGACAGGGCTCGGGACAGCCACGCCGGCACCCGCCGGTCGTCGACCTCCCACAGCTCGTCCAGGCGGGCCCCGAACCGAGGCCCGACCTGCCAGACGTAGCCGAACCGCCGGCCCTCCGCGCGGGCCAGCACCCTGCACCCGAGCACGACCCGCACCCGGTTGCCCAGCCCGTGGTGCTTCTTGGTGACCGCGACCAGCCAGCGGCGACTGCCGCTCACCATCCGGCCCCGAGCATGGCCCAACGCTAGTGAAGGGCCCGGCGCGGCCTTGCCGGACCCCAGGGTGGGCCGAGGTGACCTCCGTGACAGGCTCGCCGTCGTGGGGGACTTCGACCTGCTGCTGGTGTGCACCGGGAACGTCGCGCGCTCGCCGGCGATGCAGGCGCTGCTGCTCGACGGGCTGGCCGGCTCCGCCGGCCTCGACGGCCGCGGAGTCCGGGTCCACAGCGCCGGCACCGGCGCGCTCGTCGGGCAGGACATGGACCCGCCGATGCGCGCCGCGCTGGAGCGCCGCGGAGTCCGCCCCGGTCCCTTCGTCGCCCG
>JBIOUF010000091.1:0-6896 GCA_044866695.1 Nocardioidaceae bacterium
CGCCGCGGTCTCCGGCGCTCTGAGCTCCCGACGTCTGTCTTGGATCCGCCTCAGTCCGTCGGCCAGCTGGCCGACGCCGAGGACGTTGGCGATGGCGTCGTACAGCTCGCTGGGGTTGCCCTCGAGCAACCCGCCCAGCTCGTCGTAGGACAGGATCGGCCGGAACCGCTCCAGCGGACGCGCCCATCCGAGCGACCCGAGTCCGTCCATCCGTTTCTCTCCGGCGCGCTGCGCGGTGGTGGTCCGGTCGTCGGCCTCGGTCGCCGACATCCCCCACTGCGTCGTGAGGGTGAGGGGGCCGCTGCCCTCCTCGACGAGCTCGACGATGACCGAGGCCGGGTTCGGACAGTGCAGGTTGCGCCAGTGTTCCTTCCATTGAGCCGACTTCTGCTTCCAGCGGTACGTGCCGCCGGTCAGGACGAGCTCGAACGCCTCGGTGAAGCTGGACTTGCCCGAGCCGTTGCGGCCGGCGACGATCGTCAGGCCGGGCCGCGGCTGGAGCTCGAGCCGCGCGGCCGGTCCGATACCGCGGAACCCGGCTACCTCGACGGCCGCCAGGAACACGGCCGACGCCGTGGCGGCGGGAGCAGCCGGCGTGGTCCCGCCAGCGTCAACGCTGCTCGACGTTCCGGTGGACAGGCACTCGGCAAGCGCCTCGTCGCTTTCGAGGGCCGTGAGGACGACGAGGCCGGCGTCGTCGTCGAGGTTCGACTGCTCCAGCTGCCGCGAGACCCAGTCCCCGAGATCTGTGCTCACGGGGTCAATGTAGAGCGACTTCCTCGAGCACGGCCACGACGAGGGGTCGCGAGAGCCGGGTGACCAGGCCGCGATCAGAAGCGAGCACGGTGAGGAACCTGTCGCCGCGGGCTGTTCGGTGCGTGAGGGCGCCCGCTCACCCCGGAACGAACCTGGTGTGCGGGTCCGCGGACCACCACCCCTCCGCCTGTCGGCATCCGACACACGCCAGCGGCTCGCCCAGTGTCAGTGGCCGGTGGGAGGATGCGGCCATGGCTGGCTCCCTCCTCGACCGCGCGATCTACTCCTACGCCGACGTGGACCGCCTGGCCGGCCTGCCCCCTGGCACCGCGCTCCGATGGCTCGAGGGATACCAGCGCGCCGGCAGGTTCTACGACCCGGTGCTGCGCCCAGCGCCCGTTGGCGACGACATCGTCACCTGGGGGGAGATGGTCGAGGCCCGGCTGCTGGCCGAGTTCCGCAACCGCGACGTCCCGGTGCAGCGCATGCGACCGGCCATAGTGCGGCTTCGCAAGGAGTTCGGGCCCTATCCGTTGGCCCACGCGCACCCATTCCTCGATGTCGAGGGGCGCGAGCTGGTTCGCCTTGTGCAGGAGCAGGTGGGCCTGGAGCGCCGGCTGCAGCTCGTGGTCGTGCGAAACGGGCAGCCGGTCCTCGCCGACACAGCCGAGCGCTTCCGCTCCGCGGTCGAGTACGACGACGGCGTCGCAGGCCGGATCAAGCCCGATCTACGGACTCCTGACGTGGTGATGGACCCGCGTCGCGCGTTCGGGCAGCCGGCCGTCCGCAACGTGCGCACCGACGCGCTCGCAGAGGACTACCGGGCGGGCACCAGCCGGGACGACCTGGCCGACCTCTACGACCTGACACTCGGACAAGTCGATGAGGCGATCAGGTTCGAGCTGATCGCAGGAAGCGGGCGCGCTGCCTGATGCCGGCCTTGTAGGCCGCTCATCTCGAACGGCTCACTGGCCACTCAGTTCGGCCGGTACTCCGGGTCCTGGGACGGGTGCAACGTCGGTGGCCCGGCGGCGCAGTGGTGGAGGTCGGGTCGAGACCATCGGGAGGTAGGCGCAGACTCGACGCAGCGTCATTGCCGGGCGAACCCGAGAGGACGCCGATGACCGAGACGTCCGTGGCAGGGGAGAACTGGGCGGGGACCCACACCTACCGGGCGAGCCGGCTGGTGGAGGCGCGGAGCGTCGAGGAGGTCCAGGCGGTCGTGGCCGAGTCGGCGAGGGTGCGGGCGCTCGGCACGCGGCACTCGTTCAACACCATCTGCGACACCGAGGGCACTCTTGTCACAGTCACCAGGATTCCGGCGGACCCGGTGCTGGACGCCGAGGCGCGGACGGTGACGGTCGGCGGCGGCGCGTCGTACGGCGCCGTTGCGACCTTCCTGGAGAGCCATGGCCGGGCGCTGCACAACCTGGGGTCGCTGCCGCACATCTCCGTCGCCGGCGCGGTGGCGACCGGCACCCATGGCTCGGGGAACGCCAACGGCGTCCTCGGCACGGCGGTCCGGGGCATCGAGCTGGTGGTCGCCGACGGGTCGCTGCGGACGTTGCGGCGCGGCGACGACGACTTCGCCGGGGCGGTCGTCTCGCTCGGGGCGCTCGGGATCGTCACGCGGCTGACCCTCGACGTGGAGCCCACCTACCGGGTGCGCCAGGACCTCTACCGGCGGCTGCCCTGGCCGGCGCTGCTGGCGGACGTCGAGGCGGTCACCGGGTCGGCGTACAGCGTCAGCCTGTTCACGCGCTGGTCCGGGGACCACCTGGAGGAGGCCTGGGTCAAGCGTCGCGTGGGCGGGGAGTTCGCGGTGCCGGACGGCTTCTTCGGCGCCCGTCGCGAGCCGGACCAGCCGTCGCTGGTGGTCGGCGCCGGGACGAACCTGACCGCGCGCGGCGTGGCGGGGCCGTGGTGCGACGGGCTCCCGCACTTCCGGCGGGACAGCACGCCGAGTGTGGGCGCGGAGATCCAGAGCGAGTACTTCGTCGGCATGGCCGACGCAGCGGCGGCGCTCGAGGCGCTCCGCGGGCTCGGACCGGCCCTGGAGCCGCACCTGGTGGTCAGCGAGCTGCGGACCGTCCGCGCCGACGACCTGTGGCTCTCACCGGCGTTCGGACGCGACACGCTGGCGATCCACTTCACCTGGAAGCGGGAGCCCGCGGCGGTCGCGGCGCTGCTGCCGCGGGTCGAGGCCGCGCTCGCGCCGTACGCCCCCCGCCCGCACTGGGGCAAGGCCTTCACCCCCGGCGCCTTCGACGTCGACGAGCGCTACCCCATGGCAGGGCGGTTCCGCCGCCTCGCCGCGCGCCTGGACCCCGGCGGCAAGCTGGCCAACGAGTACGTCGTCGCGACGCTCGGCGTCGGCGGGTCCTGACCGGCCGGCCGGCCGCGGTCATCCGGCCGACGTCACCGGGCCGACGTCACTGGGCCGACGTCAGGCCGGCCGTGTCGAGCCCCACGGGCCACTCGGCGTCGCGCACGACCCGGCGCAGCGCGTCCAGCACCGGGGCCGGGTCCAGCCGCCGGGCGCGCAGCCAGTCGTCGTCGTAGTAGGAGTCGGCGTACCGGCTGCCCTCGTCGCACAGCAGGGTCACCACGCTGCCGGCCGTGCCGGCAGCCCGCAGCTGGCAGGCGATCTTGAGCGCGCCGAACAGGTTGGTGCCGGTGGACCCGCCGGCCCGGTGACCGGTCAGCTCCTCGAGCAGGCGCATGGCCGCCAGCGACCCGGCGTCGGGCACCCGGATCATCCGGTCCACCACGGTGGGGATGAAGCTGGGCTCCATGCGCGGCCGGCCGATGCCCTCCACCCGGGAGCCACGGTCGCTCGTGCACCCGGTGTCGCCGCGGACCCACCCGGGGAAGAACGCGGAGCCCTCCGGGTCCACGATGCACACGCCGGTCGGGTAGCCGCGGTAACGCAGGTAGCGCCCGATGGTCGCGCTGGTGCCGCCCGTCCCGGCGCCGAGGACGATCCAGGACGGGACGGGATGCGGCTCTAGGGACATCTGCTCGAAGATCGACTCGGCGATGTTGTTGTTGCCCCGCCAGTCCGTGGCCCGCTCGGCATAGGTGAACTGGTCCAGGTAGTGCCCGCCGGTCTGCGCCGCGAGCCGGCGGGCCTCGTCGTACACCTGCGAGGCGTGGTCCACGAGCCGGCACCGCCCGCCGTGGCGCTCGATCAGCGCCATCTTCGCCGGGCTGGTCTCGCGGGGCACGACGGCGATGAAGGGCAGGCCGAGCAGCTGGGCGAAGTACGCCTCGCTGATCGCCGTGGACCCGCTGGACGCCTCGACGACCGTGGACCCCTCGTGCACCCAGCCGTTGCAGAGCGCGAAGAGGAACAGCGACCGGGCCAGCCGGTGCTTGAGGCTTCCGGAGGTGTGGGTGGACTCGTCCTTCAGGTACAGCTCGACGGACCAGGGCTCGCCCAGGGGCAGCTTCAGCAGATGGGTGTCAGCCGTACGGCGCGCCTCCGCCTCCAGCACCGACACCGCCCACGCGACCCACGAGCGGTCCGGCGCGTCGAACCGGTCGACGTCGACCGCGTCCTCGCCGTCCCGACCGACCGGCCGCACCACGGGTCTCCTCTCCGGTGAGGGCGCGCTCGCGGAAGCCCGGGCGCCCTCCACCGCCACGGTAGCCGTCCGGTGGCCCGGGCGGGCGCGGGCACCAGGCGCCCGCGTGTACGGCGGCCGGCACGTCACCCGTACCATCACCGCCACGGGCGAGACGTTCGAGCACCTGTCGGAGAGCGACCGGGGCGGCCGGCCCTACGCGTGACCGGCACCCCACGCACAGACGAGACGAGAGCCATGTCGATCACCACCGTCAACCCGGCCACCGGCAGGCCGCTGGCCACCTACGCCAGCCACGACGACGACGCGATCGAGCGCCTGCTCGACACCGCCCACCGGGCCACCCTGGACTGGGGGAGGGCCCCGCTCGACCGACGGGTGCAGGTCGTGCGCGCCCTCGCGCACACCTTGCGGGACCGGGCCGACGAGCTCGCCGCCACGGTCACCGACGAGATGGGCAAGCCGCTGGCCGAGGCCCACGGCGAGATCGAGAAGTCCGCCGTGACCGCCGAGTTCTACGCCGCCCAGGCCGGCCGGATGCTCGCCGACCGTCCCGTCGAGATCGACGGCGTGGACGCCTGGGTCGCCTACGAGCCGATGGGCCTGGTGTACGCCGTCATGCCGTGGAACTTCCCGGTCTGGCAGGCCATGCGGTTCGCCGTCCCGGCGCTCACCGCCGGCAACGGCGTCTTCCTCAAGCACTCGCCCAACGTCACCGGCAGCGCCCTTGCCCTCCAGCAGCTGTGCGAGGCCGCCGGCCTGCCCCCGGGCGTCTTCACCACCGTCGTGGTGGAGGAGGAGCGGGTCCCCGAGGTCAGCGGGCGCGTGATCGCAGACGACCGGATCGCCGCGGTCACCCTCACCGGCAGCAACCGGGCCGGCGAGTCCGTCGGAGCGGCCGCGGGCCGCGCCGTGAAGAAGGCCGTGCTCGAGCTCGGTGGCTCCGACGCGTTCGTCGTCCTGGCCGACGCGGACGTCGAGCGGGCCGCGGACGCGGCCGTGCGGGCCAGGTTCGCCAACGCCGGGCAGAGCTGCGTGTGCGCAAAGCGGTTCGTCGTCGAGGCTGCGGTCGCCGAGCAGTTCGTCGCCAGGTTCGTCGAGGGCGTCCGCGCCCTGAAGGTCGGTGACCCGCGGGACGGCGGCACCCAGGTCGGCCCGATTGCCCGCGACGACCTGCGCGACGGCATCCGGCGCCAGGTCGCGGACTCCCTGGCCGCCGGCGCGACCCTCCTCACCGGAGGCGAGCCGCTGGACGGGGCCGGCTACTACTTCGAGCCCACCGTGCTCGCCGACACCCGACCGGGCGTCGCCGCGTTCGACGAGGAGACCTTCGGCCCGGTGGCCGCCATCGCTGTCGCCGAGGACGAGGACCAGGCCGTCGCCCTCGCCGCGGCCACCCAGTTCGGGCTGGGGCTGAGCATCTGGACCGCCGACCGCCGGCGTGCCCTCGGCTTCGCCCGGCAGGTCACCACCGGCGCGGTCTTCGTCAACGCCATGGTCGCCTCGGACCCCCGGGTCCCGTTCGGCGGCACCAAGCGCAGCGGCTACGGTCGCGAGCTCGCCGACGTCGGGCTCCGCGAGTTCGTCAACACCCGCACCTACTGGGCGGTCGGCTGAGCCTGGGTCCAGGCTGAGCCTGGCCGAGGGCGGGCTCAGGGCAGCTCGAGGACGTCGCCGGGTGAGGGGGCCAGGAGTCGGCAGTCCGGGGCGACGCGGGCCAGGTCGCGGGCGAACTCGCCGGCGGGGCGGTCCATCCACTCCAGGCCGACCAGGTGGTGGCCGCTGGGGTGCAGGGTGCCGTGGTGGATCGGCAGCACGGCGCGGGCACCCATCATCCGGCAGGCCTCCGCGGCGTCGGGAGGGCCCATGTGGCCACCGGACAGGCGCGGTCCCCAGCCGGCGATCGGGAGCAGGGCGACGTCGACGGGCCGGCCGGCCAGCGCCGGCAGGCCGGCCATGTCGTCGTACAGGCTGGTGTCGCCGGCGAAGTAGACCACCGCCGACTCGCTGCGCAGCAGGAAGCCATGGGTGTCGTTGGGCCGGTGCGGCATGGGACGGTGGCCGTGAACGGCCCTCACGGCGCCCACCTCGATGGTGTGCGTGGCGCCGGTCGCCTGGTCGGGCCCGGCGGACACGGTCGTCCAGTCGCCGTCCGACATCGCCACGACCCGGTTGGGCAGCCGTCTGGACAGCCAGGCGGCGTTCGCGGGCCCGCTGACCAGGGGGACCCCGTCGAGCATCCGCAGCGAGGGCAGCGACGCGTGGTCGGAGTGCAGGTGCGAGACCAGGACGGCGGCAGCGCCCGCCCAGTCCTCGGCGCGGGGCGCCCGGCCGACCCGGCGCAGCAGCCCCGCGTGCGGGCGGAGCAGGGGGTCGGTGAGGAGGCGTACGCCGCCGAGGTCGATGACCACGGTGGCGTGGCCCAGCCAGCTCAGCCGGATCACGTCCGGCAGCCTACCGGGGTCCATGCGGCCATGGCGGGCCCCGAGTCTCGGCAGGCGCCCACGATCTTGGTACTGTGGTGCGGCACCGAGTGCACAAGTTCCAGCAGGT
>JBIOUF010000092.1:0-3093 GCA_044866695.1 Nocardioidaceae bacterium
GGGCGGCCTGCCGCCGCTCCTGCGCTGCCTGCGGGTCGGCGGCGATGATCGCCGCGTCCACCAACCCCACCGCCCGGCCCTGGGTCAGCCCGGGCAGCCGCCGCGCGGTCCGCGCGTCCACCCACCGTGCCTGCTCCAGGCTCAGCCCGGCGGCCCGGGTCCGGCGGACCACCTGACACGCCGTCCACGCCGGCACCACCAGCTCCCCGACCAGCGCCCACAGCCGGGGGTGCCGGTGCCGCAGGTCCATCGCATCGGCCACCAGGTACCGCGCCGCCGCGGTAGACGTGTGCAGCGCGCAGCCCAGCTCGTCCGCGGCGAACTCAGCGACCAGCGGAGTGCCGTCCCCACCGGCCTCCACCAGCCGCTCCCGGGTCTTCTCGATCACCGACCACGGCACCCCCGCAGCCGCCCGCCGGGCCTCCTCCGCACGCACCGACTCCGGCCCGTTCAGGTCCACCCAACGACAGACCAACGACAACCGCCGCGCCCCCACCGCCAGCTCCGCGCGTCGGACACCCTCCAACGCCACCAACGCCGCGGCGCCGTCCAGGTCATCCAGCGCATCCACCGTCGTCGCCGTGCAGGCAACGACCGGCACATCGGCCGAGCTCGAGCTGGCAGGTCGATCGCTCATACGTTCGATTATAGCCACCTCGGAAGGCCACGTCTACGTGCCGCTCACACCTGTTGGCGAAGATCAAACGGGCACTCGCATCGGCCCTTGATCGTGGCTCTGGCCCACTGCACCACGCCCGAGACTTATGTCTGCGCGATCTCACAGCCGCGGAGACAAGCAGTGGGGACCTGACCTCGGTGTCCTTGACTCTGTGCCCCGGGCTACACTCTCCGCGTCCTGTCGGACGGGCGCCCGTAGCTCAACGGATAGAGCATCTGACTACGGATCAGAAGGTTGGGGTTTCGAATACCTCCGGGCGCGCCACCCTCACCCCCGCGCTGACCTGCGGAAACGCGTTCGCGCCGGCCTCGGCGCCGGGCCGCCCCGGCTGCCCCGCCTGGTCCCAAAAATGGTCCCAAAAAGTCGCGGTTGGCCACCGCCGCGGCGTCGTGGACACTGCCCCGGTGCAGCAGCCGACGCGTCTGGTCGCGAGTGATCGCCAGCGGGCAGGTCACCGCCGTTGGCCGTCCATGACAGCCTCACTCCAGACCGAGCCCCCCATGTTGATGAAGCTCGACGAGGTCGCCGAGCAGCTGCGGTGTACCCGCCGCAGCGTCGAACGCCAGATCGCCGCCAAAAGGTTGCCGGTGGTCCACATCGGCCGGTCCGTGCGCGTGGAGCGCACCGAGCTGGAGGCCTTCGTCGCCGCGCTGCGCCCGGAGGGCCATGCCTAGGACGGGCCGGCCCCGGTCGCGGGCCACCGACACCACCGCCTCGCGGTACAAGGCCGCCGACGGTCGCTGGCACGCCAAGGTCACGATGGGCCTGCGACCAGACGGCACCGTCGACCGCCGGCACGTCAGCCGAAAGACCAAGACCGAACTGGAGAAGGCGGTGCGAGCGCTCGAGCGGAGCCGCGACACCGGAGCCTTCGTCTGGACCGCCGACGATCCGACCGTCGCCGACTGGATCGCGCACTGGCTCGAGAACATCCTGCCGATGTCCGCGCGTCGCAAGACCCTCGCCACCTACCGAAGTCAGATGCGTCGACACGTGCTGCCGGTCCTGGGGCGAGAGCAGCTCAGCGAACTGACCACCGAACAACTCGAGAAGTTGTACCGAGACCTCGTCGCCGCCGGCCACTCCGGGCACACCGTCCGCGCCGTGCACCGAGTGCTCAGAGCAGCCCTGAACGAGGCGGTGCGCCGCCGCCGGCTGCACGCCAACCCCGCCCAGTGGGCACGCCCCCCACGCGCGGAGGTACCAGAGACCGACCCCCTGACCATCGAGGAGAGCCGTCGCATCCTCGCCGCGGCCAGCAGCCGAGCCAACCCCCCACGCTGGTCGATCGCGTTGTCCTTGGGACTGCGTCAAGGGGAGGCGCTCGGGCTGCTGTGGCAGGACCTCGACCTCGAACGGAGCACGTTGCAGGTCCGACGCTCGGTCCAACGGTGGACCTGGCTGCACGGCTGCACCGACGCAGGCCAGCGCGACCCGTGCGGAAGGAAGCGCGGCGCCGAGTGTCCGCACCGACGCGACGGCGGGATCCGACTCGTCGAGCCGAAGACCAAGGCGTCGCGCCGCACGATCGTGCTCCCCCCGCAGCTCGTCGAGGAGCTGCGGACCCACCGTGCCGCCCAACTGCGCGCCAGGTTGGAATGGGGCGCCCTCTGGGACGATACCCACGACCTCGTGTTCGCCTCCGTGACCGGATCGCTCATCGACCCGGCCCAGGACCACCGTGAGTGGAAGGCGCTGCTCGCGGCGGCCGGCGTGAGACCGATGCGGCTGCACGACGCGCGACACACCGCCGCCACCCTTCTGCTCCTGCAGGGCGTGGACGTGCGCACCGTCATGGCAGTCATGGGATGGACCGAGATGGCCACCGCCCAGCGATACACCCACGCCGTCGACGAGCTCAGGGTCCGAGCAGCAACCCGGATGGGAGAGCTGTTCTGGCCATCCCAGCCACCGGGGCTGGAACGACGAACCCCGCAACTGACCACTCGCCTCGCCACCCCGGGAGGCGGCTCGGCAGCGCCGACCCGGCGGTCTCGGTGACTGCGGCGCCTCCGCGGGCGAGCAGCCGGGCCTCGTCGCATCTGGGGGCTACCCACCGGAGGCGTAGTCGATCCACAGCCGGCCCACCTCGGCGATCTTCGTCCGGTTGGCGTGCCAGGTCACGTTCTGCCCGCGCCGCCGGCCTCGGTCGACGTCCGCCATCACCAACCCATGTTCTTCCAGGAAGACCAGATGTCGATGGACGCTGGCATGGTGCACCCGCAGCTGTTCGGCGAGCTCCAGCGTGGTCATCGCGCGGCGAGAGAGCCGCCGCAGGATCTCGGTCCGCACGTTGTTCCCGATCACGTCGATGGCGACCCGCACCTCCTCGGGCATGTCCTCCGGCATCGACAGTCGCGGCACACGCCGGATTCTGCCGCAGCCATGCTATTGCACTAACCGAGAATGCATGG
>JBIOUF010000093.1:0-3710 GCA_044866695.1 Nocardioidaceae bacterium
TGCAGCCGTCCGTGGAGGTCCTCCCGGCGCTCGCCCTGCTCCCGCACTCCGTGAAGGTCCTGCCGGCGGAGGGCAGCGCCCTGTTGGAGGCCCCCGAGGTCGACCTCGTCCTGGTCGACGGGCGCCAGGACCTGGCCCACGCCCGCGACCTCACCCGGCTGATCCGCACCACGGGCAGCGACGCCCCGGTCCTGATGATCGTGACCGAGGGCGGGCTCGCGGTCGTCGCGGTGGACTGGGGCTTCGACGACGTGCTGGTCACGACCTGCGGGCCGGCGGAGGTCGAGGCGCGGCTGCGGCTGGCGATCGCCCGCCTCGCCGCGCAGCGGGCCCAGGACGACCCCGAGGCCCACGTGATCCGCTCCGGCGAGGTCACGGTGGACGACGCGACGTACACCGCGAAGCTGGGCGGCCGGCCGCTGGACCTGACCTTCAAGGAGTTCGAGCTGCTCAAGTACCTCGCCCAGCACCCGGGCCGGGTGTTCACCCGTGAGCAGCTGCTGCAGGAGGTGTGGGGCTATGACTACTTCGGCGGCACCCGCACGGTCGACGTGCACGTGCGCCGGCTGCGGGCCAAGCTGGGCCCGGAGAACGAGCAGCTGATCGGCACGGTGCGCAACGTCGGCTACCGGTTCGTGCTGCCGCCCAAGGAGGCCGGCACGCCGGAGCGCCAGCCCACCAGCGCCTGAGGCCGGATCCGCATCCGTATCCGGGCTGGGGTTCACTACGCTGACCCGGTGCTCGTCAGCCGCCTCGACCACGCCGCCTTCGACTGGCGCCAGGGCGCCGGCGGCGCCGGCGACGTGCGGACGGTGGCGGACGCGGCCGCCGCCCACGACGGCCGGGACCCGCTCAACGAGGCCGCGCGGCTCACCCTGGCCAACCACGGGCTGGACGGGGCGGTCCTGCTCTCGGCCGGTCCCGACGGGTTCGCCTACCTGCACGGGCTGTCCGGGGAGGGTCGGCCCGAGCTGGACCTGGTGGTCCATCCCGGCAGGCGTGGACGCGGCATCGGCGCCGCGCTGCTCGGCGCGGTCGTGAGCCTCGCGCCCGACCTGCCGGTGACCGCGTGGTCGCACGGGAACCACCCCGCCGCCGCCCGCCTCGCTGCGCGGCACGGCTTCGTCCCGGTGCGGGAGCTGTGGCTGATGCGGGCCTCGCTGGCCGGCCGGGGGGCGCCGGACCCGGCCGCCGGCGTGCTGGTGCGCCGGTTCCGCCCGGGCGAGGACGAGGACGCCCTGCTGGCGGTCAACTCCGCGGCGTTCGCCACGCACCCCGAGCAGGGCGCCCTGGGCCGGCGGGGCCTCGCCGAGCGGATGGCCGAGCCGTGGTTCGACCCCGAGGGACTCCTGCTCGCGGTAGCGCAGGACGACGGACGGCTGCTCGGCTTCCACTGGACCAAGGTGCACGCCACCGACCCGCCGCTCGGCGAGGTCTACGTGATCGGCACGGCGCCGGAGGCGCAGGGGCGGGGGGTCGGACGGCTCCTCCTCGAGGCCGGCCTGGCCCACCTGGCGGGACGGGGCCTCTCTGACGTGGTGCTGTTCGTGGAGCGGGACAACGGCCACGCCGTACGCCTCTACCAGCGGCACGGCTTCACCCACGCCGACCGCGACACCGACCTGATGTACACCCGGCACTGATCCGTGCGCCGAGCGCCGCACCCTCATCGGTGACACCATGGGGCCATGACCACCCAGCGGGCCGAGCGCGCGATGACCAAGGCGCTCACCCCCACCGTCCCGGACCCCGACGACCTGGACGACCTCGACGAGCGGCCGACGGACGGGTCCTCGGGCATCTCCTCGGTGCACGGCGTGCCCGCCGCGGCGTTCGACGTCGACCCGCCGTACGACGTCGAGGCCGGCAGCCTGCCCGCCGACCGGTTCCTGGACCGGGAGCTGTCCTGGCTGCACTTCAACCAACGGGTGCTGGAGCTGGCGGAGGACCCGAACGTGCCGCTGCTCGAGCGGGTCCGGTTCCTGGCCATCTTCGCCTCGAACCTCGACGAGTTCTTCATGGTCCGGGTGGCCGGCCTCAAGCGCCGCATGGCCGCGGGGGTCGCGGTGCCGTCCGCGTCGGGGCTGCTCCCGCGCGAGGTGCTCGAGCGGATCTGGGCCACCACCAGCGAGCTGATGCACCGGCACGCGGCGGCGTTCCGCGACGTCATCGTCTCGGAGCTGAAGCAGCACAACATCGAGCTGGTCCGCTTCTCCGACCTCGACCGGGACGAGCAGAAGCGGCTCAAGGAGCTGTTCAAGGAGCGGGTCTTCCCGGTGCTGACCCCGCTGGCCGTCGACCCCGCGCACCCGTTCCCCTACATCTCCGGGCTCTCCCTCAACCTCGCCGTGCTGGTGCGCAACCCCAAGACGCTCAAGGAGCACTTCGCCCGGGTCAAGGTGCCGCCGATCTTCGCCCGCTTCGTCCCGGTCGACGAGCAGCGGTTCGTGCCCCTCGAGGACGTCATCTCCGAGCACCTCAAGCCGCTGTTCCCCGGCATGCAGGTCGTCGCGGTGCACGTGTTCCGGGTGACCCGCAACGAGGACCTCGAGGTCGAGGAGGACGACGCGGAGAACCTCCTGGCCGCGCTGGAGAAGGAGCTGCTGCGTCGCCGGTTCGGGCCGCCTGTGCGCCTCGAGGTCGAGGAGACGATCGACTCCCACGTCCTGGACCTGCTGGTCACCGAGCTCGACGTGTCCGAGGCCGAGGTGGTCCGGCTGCCCGGCCCTCTGGACCTGCGCGGCCTGCATGACATCGCGGACCTGGACCGGGCCGAGCTGAAGTACCCCGCCTTCCTGCCCTCCGCGCACGCCAAGCTCGCCGAGGTCGAGTCCGCGTTGCCGGTCGACGTCTTCGAGGCCGTGCGGCGCGGTGACGTGCTGCTGCACCACCCCTACGACTCGTTCTCCACCTCGGTGCAGCGGTTCATCGAACAGGCCGCCGCCGACCCGCACGTGCTGGCGATCAAGCAGACCCTCTACCGCACCTCCGGCGACAGCCCGATCATCGAGGCGCTCATCGACGCCGCGGAGGCCGGCAAGCAAGTTCTGGTCCTGGTGGAGATAAAGGCGCGCTTCGACGAGCACGCGAACATCAAGTGGGCCCGCAAGCTGGAGCAGGCCGGCTGCCACGTCGTCTACGGCCTGGTCGGGCTCAAGACGCACTGCAAGCTGGCCCTGGTCGTGCGCGACGAGCCCGACGGCATCCGCCGCTACGCCCACATCGGCACCGGGAACTACAACCCCAAGACGGCCCGGCTGTACGAGGACTTCGGCCTGCTCACGGCGCACGCCGGCATCACCGAGGACGTCGCGCACCTGTTCAACAACCTGTCCGGCCTCTCCCGGAACGCGACGTACGAGCACCTGCTGGTCGCCCCCGACTCGGTCCGCAGCGGCCTGCTCGAGCACGTGCACAAGGAGATCGCCCACCACCGCGAGGGCCGGCCGGCGCGCATCCGGATCAAGGCCAACTCCGTCGTCGACGAGGCAGTGATCGACGCGCTCTACCGCGCGTCCATCGCCGGCGTTCCGATCGATCTGGTGACCAGGGGCATCTGCGCGCTCCGGCCGGGGGTCCCGGGGCTCTCCGAGACCGTGCGGGTCCGCTCGATCCTCGGGCGCTTCCTCGAGCACAGCCGGATCTTCTGGTTCGAGAACGGCGGGGAGCCGGTGGCGTGGATCGGCTCGGCCGACCTGATGCACCGCAAC
>JBIOUF010000094.1:0-14498 GCA_044866695.1 Nocardioidaceae bacterium
GACGACTCCCCCGGTGACCCGGGCGGCGTTGGGGCAGCCGCTGGTCGTCCTGGACCACGTCGACAAGTGGTTCGGGGACCTGCACGTGCTGCGCGACGTGACGCTGTCGGTCGACCGGGGTGAGGTGGTCGTCGTCATCGGCCCGTCCGGGTCGGGGAAGTCCACGCTGTGTCGCACCATCAACCGGCTGGAGAGCATCGACAAGGGCTCCATCAGCCTCGACGGCGAGCCGCTCCCTGCGGAGGGGAAGTCGCTGGCCCGGCTGCGCGCCGAGGTCGGGATGGTGTTCCAGTCGTTCAACCTGTTCGCCCACAAGACCATCCTGGAGAACGTCACGCTCGGCCCGGTCAAGGTGCGCGGGATGTCCCGCTCCGACGCCGAGCGGCGGGCCGGTGAGCTGCTCGACCGGGTCGGAGTGGGGCAGCAGGCGGCCAAGTACCCCGCCCAGCTCTCCGGCGGACAGCAGCAGCGCGTGGCGATCGCCCGGGCCCTGGCCATGGACCCGAAGGTGATGCTGTTCGACGAGCCGACGTCCGCGCTCGACCCCGAGATGATCAAGGAGGTGCTCGACGTCATGGTCGAGCTCGCGGAGGGCGGCATGACCATGATCGTGGTGACACACGAGATGGGCTTCGCGCGCACCGCCGCCAACCGCGTGGTCTTCATGTCAGACGGCGCGATCGTGGAGGAGAACGACCCCGACACGTTCTTCACCAGCCCTCGCTCCGACCGCGCGAAGGACTTCCTCGGGAAGATCCTCAAGCACTGACCATCCCACGAGACGGGCCGCTCGGACGGCCGGAACCTAAGGAGTAATCATGCGAGTGACAAGAACCAGCAGCCTTCTGTCGGTGTTGGGCCTCGGGTTGGCACTCTCGCTGGCCGGGTGTGGGGGCGACGACGAGAGCAGCGGGAACGCCGACGTCGAGGCGGCCGAGGACCTGACCGGTGTCCCCAAGGAGCTGTCCGACGCCGGCTCGGTCAAGATCGGGGTGAAGTTCGACCAGCCCGGCATCGGCAACAAGGTGCCGGGGTCCGACGAGCCCGAGGGCTTCGACATCGAGATCGGCAAGATCCTCGCCGCGAACCTGGGCATCGACGCAGACGGCATCGAGTGGATCGAGACGGTCTCGGACAACCGGGAGCCGTTCCTGACCGACGGCACGGTCGACCTGGTCGTGGCGTCGTACTCGATCACCGACGAGCGGCGCAAGGTGGTCGGCCAGGCCGGCCCCTACTACGTCACCGGGCAGCAGCTGCTGGTCCGCACCGAGGACGAGGACACCATCACCGGTCCGGACGACCTGAAGAACGTCAAGGTCTGCTCCGTGGAGGGGTCGACGTCCCTGGAGCGCGTGCAGGACGAGTACGGCGCCAAGCCGGTGCCCTTCGCGACGTACTCGGAGTGCGTCGACCAGCTCGAGAACGGCACCGTCGACGCCGTGACGACCGACGGCGCGATCCTCCTGGGCTACGCCGCGGAGAACCCCGACGAGCTGAAGGTGGTCGGGGAGCCGTTCTCCGAGGAGCGCTATGGCGTCGGCTACGCCAAGGATGCCGAGGGCATGTGCGACTTCATCAACGAGACGCTGGAGGAGTCCTTCGACGACGGCACCTGGGCGGACGCGTTCGAGGCGACGCTCGGCGAGTCCGGCGTCGAGACGCCGGAGACACCCGAGCTCGACCCGTGCCCGTGACCCCCGGCTGACCGGCATGGGCGCCGCCCTGGCGGCGGCGCCCACCGTTCACGCAGGGCGGCCCACGCAAGGCCGTTCACGCAGGGCCGGCCACGCAGGGCCGGCCACGCAGGGCCGGCCGGGAGGCCGGAGCGCTGGCGGACAGGAGGACCGGTGCACGTCTTCATCGAGAACTGGCGCCAGGTGCTGACCGCGTTCGGGGTGACCGTCGAGATCATCCTGCTGGCCGGCACGCTCGCGCTGGTCGTCGGCTCCGCGCTGGCCGCGATGCGGGTGTGCCCGATCGGGCTGGCCCGCGGCGTCGGCACCGCGTACGTGTACGCCGTTCGCAACACCCCGCTGCTGCTGATCATGCTGATCTTCGCGTTCGGGCTTCCCGAGCTGGGGATCAAGCCCGAGGTGGACCTCAGCGCGGTCGCCGGCGCCGAGCGGGTCGACCTGCTGGTCTTCAACGTCTTCTTCGTCTTCGCCAGCGTGGCGCTCGGCCTGTACACCGCTGCGTTCGTGTGCGAGGCGCTGCGCAGCGGGATCAACTCGATCCCGCTCGGCCAGGCCGAGGCCGCGCGAGCCGTCGGCATGACCTTCGCGCAGACGCTCCGGCTCGTCGTGCTGCCGCAGGCGTTCCGCGCGGTCATCCCGCCGCTGGTGAGCACCTTGATCGCGATGACCAAGAACTCCAGCCTGGCCGCCGGCGTCGGCGTCACCGAGATGACCTTCATGATGCGCAAGCTGACCAACGCCAACGCCGACCAACTGCTGGTGATCTTCTTCGGGTTCGCGCTGTTCTACATGCTGCTGGTGGCGCTGATCTCGGCCGCCGGCGGCTTCCTCGAGCGCAGGGGCCGGGTGGCCTGAGGTGTCCAGCGTCCTGTTCGACGAGCCGGGGCCGCGCACCAGGGCCCGCTACCGCATCTACACGGTCGTCTTCGCCGTGGTCATGCTGGGGGTGCTGTGGTGGGTCTACACCCGCCTGAAGGATGCCGGCGAGCTGGACCCCGAGGTCTTCGAGGCGCTGTCGCAGGAGAACATCTGGCGGGCGATCCGGGCCGGCCTGATGGAGACCCTCAAGGCGGCGGCGCTGGGCATCTCGTTCGCGATCGTGCTCGGCGTCGTCCTGGCGGTGGCCCGGCTCTCCGACCGCCGGTGGGTGCGCCTGCCCGCCCAGGTGTTCATCGAGTTCTTCCGCGCCGTCCCCCTGCTGCTGCTGATCCTGATGCTGCGCCAGCTGCTGGCGCTGCACAGCGGGCTGGACACCTACACCACCGGGCTGGTCTCGCTGGTCGCAGGGCTGACCATCTACAACGGGTGCGTGCTCGCCGAGGTGTTCCGCGCCGGCATCCAGGCGGTGCCCAAGGGGCAGTCCGAGGCGGCGTACGCCATCGGGATGCGCAAGGGCCAGGTGATGCGGATGGTGCTCATGCCGCAGGCGGTGCGGTTCATGCTGCCGGCCATCATCAGCCAGTGCGTGGTGGTGCTGAAGGACACCTCGCTGGGGTCGTTCGTCGTCTACCCCGAGCTGCTCCGCGAGCTGCGGGGGATCGCCGAGTTCGTGAACAACAACCTGATGACCTACCTGCTCGGCGCGGTGATCTACATCGTGCTCAACTCGATCCTCTCCCTCACCGCGACCTGGCTGGAGAAGCGGCAGCGCCGCCAGGGCCGCGGTGCGACCGAGGTGATCGAGGAGACCGAGTCGGTGCTGCCGATGACCTGAGCGGGCCGCGGTCAGCGGGCGATCTCGGTGGCCCGGCTCTCCCGGATCACCGTGACCTTGATCTGGCCGGGGTAGGTGAGCTTCTCCTCGAACATCTTGGCGATGTCGTGGGCCAGCAGGGTGGCCTCGAGGTCGTCGACCTGGTCGGGCTTGACCATCACCCTGACCTCGCGACCGGCGTGCATGGCGAAGACCTTCTCCACGCCCGGCATGGCGCCGGCCAGCTCCTCCAGCGCGGTCAGCCGCTCGACGTAGGACTCCAGGGACTCCCGCCGGGCGCCTGGCCGCCCGCCGCTGATCGCGTCGGCGGCCTGGGTGAGCACCGCCTCGACGGTGCGCGGCTCCACCTCGTTGTGGTGGGCCTCGATGGCGTGCACGACGTCGTCGCCCTCGCCGTACCGCCGGGCCAGGTCGGCCCCGACGATGGCGTGGGACCCCTCCGCCTCGTGCGTGAGCGCCTTGCCGATGTCGTGGAGGAACGCCGCGCGGACGCAGACCGCCCGGTCCACGCCGAGCTCGTCGGCGAGCAGGCCCGCGGCGTGCCCGGACTCGACCAGGTGCCGCAGCACGTTCTGCCCGTACGACGTGCGGTAGCGCAGCCGGCCCATGGTGGCGACCAGCTCGGGGTGGAGGTCGGTGATGCCCATCTCCAGGCAGGCGTCGTGGCCGGCGCCCAGACAGACCTCGGCGACCTGCCCCTCGCACCGGGCATGGACGTCCTCGATCCGGCTGGGGTGGATCCGGCCGTCCTCGACCAGCGCCTCCAAGGTGAGCCGGGCCACCTCGCGGCGGACCGGGTCGAAGCAGCTCAGCTGGACCGACCCGGGGGTGTCGTCGATGACCAGGTTGACCCCGGTCACCTGCTCGAAGGCCCGGATGTTGCGCCCGTCACGGCCGATGATCCGGCCCTTGAGGTCGTCGCTGGGCAGCCGCACCGAGGACACCGTCGACTCCGCGGTCTGCTCCCCGGCCAGCCGCTGGACGACGGTGGTCAGGATGCGCCTGGCCTCCGCCTCGGCGCTCTCCCTCGCGGTCTGCTCGATCTCGCGGGCCAGCAGGGCCGCCTGTCGCCGGGCGTCGGCCTCCACCGCGGCCACCAGGGCGGCCTTGGCCTCCTCGGCGGTCAGCCCGGCGATCCGCTGCAGCTCGGCCAGCCGCTCCTGCTCGGCGAGGGCCAGCGCCTCGGCCCGGTCCTCGAGCGCCTTGGCCTCCGCCTCGCTGCGCTCCTCCCGGGCGGTCAGCCGCGACTCGCGGCGCTCGATGTCCTGCCGCTGGTCGTGGAGGTCGACGTGCAGGTCGTGCTCGCGGCGAGCGGACAGGTTGCGGTTGTAGAGCCCGATCCCGACCACCACCGCACCGACGAGCAGCAGCACGAGCAGGGCGATGAGCACGACCTCGCCCACGCCCAGGGCGCTCACGGCCAGGCCCTCTCGCAGGGCGCCCGGTCCGAGGTGGGTGTCATGCCAGCTCCCTTCGCGACGGGCGCCGAGACATGACCTCGGCGACCGGTCGGAACAGGGGACGACGCAGCCACCCGAGCGGGGTGGACGCGCCCTCTGGTCACGAAGGTGCGGTCGAGCCCGGGAAGCTGCCCTCCCGGGTGTGTCGGTGTCAGTGGTTCGGCGGCTGTTCGTTGGTGGTGGCCCCGGGACGAGAGTGACGCGTACCGTGACCTGTTCGAAATCTAGGTCGGGGTCCGGGGTCGGTCAAGCAATCCCTGACCGGCACGCCCCGCGCACCGGTGTCGCCGGCCGGTCCTCACCACCCCCCGGCCCCGGCACGACCGTCGTGAGGACCGTCGTCACGAGCGCCGTCGTGAGCGCCGTCCTGCTCGCCGTCCGGCTCTGCGTGGGCCAGCGCCTCGTCGCCCCGGGCGCCCAGCTCCTCGCGCACGACCCGAAACGCGGTCCCCGGCGGGTAGCCGCGGCGAGCCAGCATCCCGGTGAGCCGCCGCGCGAGCGCCACGGTGTCGAGCCGGCTGGCGGTGGCTCCCCTCAGCCGGCGTCGCACCAGCTCGCGAGCAGCGGCCACCTCGTGCTCCGGGTCCACTCCGGCCAGCGCGTCGGCGGCGTCGGCGGCACCGACCCCCTTGCGGCGCAGCTCGGCGGCCAGGGCGCGCCGGGCCAGGCCGCGTCCGGCATGACGGGAGCGCACCCACTCCTGCGCGAACGCGGCGTCGTCGACCAGCCCGACCTCGGCGAACCGGGTGAGCACCCGGTCGGCCACCTCCGCGGGCACTCCCTTGCGGGCCAGCCCGCTGGCCAGCTCCGCCCGGCTCCGGGCCCGGCCGGTGAGCTGGTCCAGGAGGATCCGCCGCGCCACCTCGTCGGGGTCGGCGGGTGGGCCCTTGGCGACCGGGTCGGCCGGGAGGGGCGACCAGCGATCTCGGGACGTCGCGACGGTGGGTCGGGGGTCGGCCATCGGCTGGTCAGAACTGGACGTTGACCGGCTCCTCCGGGGACTCGTCGGTGACCTGCGGGCCGATCCCGAGCTTCTCCAGGATCCGCTTCTCCAGCTCGTCGGCGAGGTCGGGGTTGTCGCGGAGGAACGCGCGGGCGTTCTCCTTGCCCTGGCCCAGCTGGTCGCCCTCGTAGGTGTACCAGGCACCGGCCTTGCGGACCAGGCCGACCTCGACGCCCACGTCGATCAGGCCGCCCTCCCGGCTGATCCCCTGGCCGTACATGATGTCGAACTCGGCCTGCTTGAACGGCGGCGCGACCTTGTTCTTCACCACCTTGACCCTGGTCCGGTTGCCGACCATCTCCTGGCCGTCCTTGAGCGTCTCGATCCGCCGCACGTCCAGCCGAACCGAGGAGTAGAACTTCAGCGCCCGCCCGCCGGTGGTCGTCTCGGGGCTGTTGTGCACCATGACGCCGTTGGCGAAGTAGTTGTGGCAGCCCTCGACCTCGATGTCGTAGCGCGGCTGCCGTCTGGTCTGCTTTCGCTCGACCGCAAGAACCGGCATCGGCACGAGCCGGTTCACCGGCTCTGTGAGCTGCGTCTCGAGAGCGAACTGGCCCCGTAGTCGAGGAAGCAGCTTGTACTCCATCGACGGGTGGACGTACGGGGCGACGATCTCGAGGAACCTGGCCGTCGACGCGGTGGAGAAACAGAGGAACGAGACGTTGCGCGCCCCTACCAGCCGAATCCGGACGTCGAGGCCGAACTCGTCGCGAAGGTAGCCGAGCACGCGCTGACGAGAGCCCTCGGACAAGCCCTCGACACAGATCTCGACGCGCCCGCTGCCGCCTCCCGTGCGTCGTTGCCGCCCCTTGGACCGGAGAGTGAAGGTGCCGTCGTCCATGTACCAGATGGCGAGCGCCAACGGGGTCAGCGCCTTGAGGTACTCCGAGGTGATCGTCTTTCTCCCATCCCCCATGTAGACAACGCGTCGCAGCTCGTTGAGCTCTGCGAGTGGCTCGAGATCGTAGAAGCAGGCGTCCTTGGAGCTCTGGCTCTTGCTCACCTCGACGTTGTCGAAAAGGGACGCCTTCCAGTCGCCGTATGCCTTCTGCTCGACGCCATGTCCCCATCGCAACCGCGCCGCGTGCCCGTTGGTGTCGGGTGACAGCGCACTGTCTCCCATGAGGCCGCCGAGGGCTACCTGCCACTGCTGGTCGGAGAGGTGATGCGAAACCGTCTCCATCACGCGGTCGCCCGCAACGAGCTCACCGGCCTCCCGCCATCCGCCCGGCGTACGCACGAGGTGGTTCGGAGTGACGGAGAAGCCGATCTGTCCACCGCCTCCCATGGGGCTGGCTACGGTGAGATGCAGGAAGTGCTCGGTCGGACCATTGTCGAACCAGTTGACCACCTTGCGGGGCACGACAGCCTCTGTGCCTGGGTCGTAGGACAGGACCTCGACAGGGAGCTTGTCCGTGACGATCTTCTTGATCGGCAGCTGGGTGCCATCTGCTAGCGAGACCCGGGTGTCCCCCGAGAGGCACCCGAACATGACTCCGATCTTCTCCCGCAGCTGGTTGATGAAGATCGCGGTGGTGCCGGACTGGCTGAGCGCGCCGGTCATCTTGCGCAGCGCCTGGCTCATCAGCCGGGCCTGCAGGCCGACGTGGCTGTCGCCCATCTCCCCCTCGATCTCGGCGCGGGGCACCAGGGCGGCGACGGAGTCGATGACGACCAGGTCCAGCGCGCCGGAGCGGACCAGCATGTCGGCGATCTCCAGCGCCTGCTCCCCGGAGTCGGGCTGGGAGACCAGCAGGGCGTCGGTGTCGACGCCGAGGGACTTGGCGTAGTCGGGGTCGAGGGCGTGCTCGGCGTCGATGAACGCGACGATGCCGCCGGCGCGCTGGGCGTTGGCGACCGCGTGCAGGGCCACCGTGGTCTTGCCGGAGGACTCCGGCCCGTAGATCTCCACGACCCGCCCGCGGGGCAGGCCGCCGATGCCGAGCGCGATGTCGAGGGAGATCGCCCCGGTGGGGATCACCTCCAGCGGCGCGCGGGTCTCGTCGCCGAGGCGCATCACCGACCCCTTGCCGAACTGCCGGTCGATGTTGGCCAGGGCGGTCTCCAGCGCCTTGTCCCGGTCTCCAGCTGCCATGGAAGCCATCCCGTCTGCTCGTTCGTCGCCCGCGCCGGTCAGGGCCCGGCCGACGACCTGGTGAGTGCGTCGCCTGCGAACCTAGGGAGGCCGACCGACGGTTTCGAACCGGGACGCGGAGCCTGTGGACGAACCGGCGGACGGCGACGCGATCACCCTAGCCCGAACACGTGTTCGAGCCGGGCCGACACGCGCGAGGCGACGGCGCCCCGGCAGATTGTGTCCGATGACCGCAGCTCGCGGCGGCGTGTCGGTGCGGTCTGGGGCCACAACGGGCACATCGTGCAGGCATCGGCCACAACCAGGCCGACGGCGGCACCGGGCTCAGCCGACGGCCGGGACCGGAGCGACGAGCTCGCCGAACAGGTCGTGGAACAGCGGGTCGCCGCGGGCGAGGTCCGAAGCCGACCCCACGGCGCGGACCCGGCCGGCGTCGAGCAGCACCACCCGGTCGGCGTCGGCCACCAGTCCCCCGCGGTGGGCGACCGCGACCACGGTGCACCGGCCGCGCAGGCCGGCGAGGGTCTCGCGGAGCGCGCGGTCGTTGGCGGCGTCGAGCTGGGAGGTGGCCTCGTCCAGCAGCAGCACGTCGGGGTCGCGGAGCAGGGCCCGGGCGAGGGCCAGCCGCTGCCGCTCCCCGCCCGAGAGCTGCGCCCCCCGCGGGCCGACCCGGGTGCCGAGCCCGTGCGGCAGGCGGGAGACCAGGTCCTCGAGCCGGGTGGCCCGCAGCACCGCGGCCACCTGGTCGGCCGTGGCGCCGGGCGTGGCGTAGGCGAGATTGTCTTGCACCGTGCCGTCGAGGACCGGGGCGTCCTGCTCGACGTACCCGACCCGACGGCGGACGGCGGCCCGGGAGGTCCCGGAGAGCGGGCGGCCACCGACGTCGACCCGCCCGCCCTGCGGGTCGTGGAACCGCATGAGCAGCGACAGCACCGTCGACTTCCCCGCGCCCGACGGGCCCACCAGCACCGTGAGCCCTCCGGGCACGGCCTCGAACGACGCGCCGCGCAGGCTCGCCGGCCGTCCCGGGTGCCCGAACCACACGTCCCGCAGCCGCACCGGCGCCACGGCCTGCCGAGGCGGGTCCGGCGGGCCGGCGCCGCCCAGGTCCTCCACGGCCAGGGCCAGCACGCCCTCGACCCGGTCCACCGCCGCCAGCCCGGACTGGAGCGACGCCGCCGCCAGCGCGAGGGAGGAGACCGGCTCGGCGAGGAAGAAGACGTAGAGCAGGAAGGCCGTCAGCGCGGGGACGCCGAGCTCGCCGCGGGCGACCATGACCCCGCCGGCACCGAGCACGGCGAGGACCGGCAGGTGGAACGCCAGCGCCGTCCCGACGCCGCCGAGCGCGGTGAACCGGGCGGCCCGGGCGCCGGCCCGGTACGCCGCCCGGGCCGCCCGCTCCGCGGCGGCGGCCTCCCGGTCCTCCGCGCCGGAGGCCTTGACGGTGCGCGCCGCGCCGAGCACCCGGTCCAGCACGGCAGCGAGCTCGCCGACGCCCGCCTGTGCCGCGACCGTCGCGCCGCGCAACCGGGGCAGGGCGACCAGCAGCAGGAGCGAGGAGGCCACGACGGCGAGCACGGTCACCACCGCGAGCCTGGCCTCGAGAGCGACCATCAGCCCCACCGTGAGGACGACTCCCAGCGCGCCGGTCACCAGGTCGACCAGCCCCCGCGTCGAGGCGGCCTTCAGCAGTGCGACGTCGGCGGTCGCCCGCGAGACCAGGTCCGCGGGCGGCAGCCGGTCGAGGTCCTCGACCCGCAGCCGGGTGAGCCGGAGCGCGAGGTCGCGCCGCGCCGCCAGGACGACCCGCTCGCCGGCCAGCTCGACCAGCCACAGTCCCAGCCCGCCGAGCGTCGCGGCGGCGACGACGAGCAGCACCAGTGCCAGCACGGGCCCGCCGACCGGCCGTCCGTCGGACACCCGGTCGAGGACGACGTGGACGACCCTCGGCTGAGCCAGGCCGGCGGCGGTCGCGCCGAGCCCCAGGACCAGCGCGAGCAGCAGCACCGCCCGGCATCCCGCGGCGTACCCGAGCAGGCGGGTCACCCTGGCTCACCGCCCGGGTCGTCCCCGACCGCGCCGTAGTGCGCCGCGATGGAGTAGCGCACCCAGTCCCGGGACCGCACCGGGGAGACGTGGTGCATGTAGCCGGGGCTGATCCGCAGCAGAGCCAGGTGCCCGCCGACCGGCGCCAGGACCACGCTCTCCCCGCTCGGCGGCTCGACGACGAGCTCGCCGCCGCGGCCGGGCTCCCAGCCGCGGCTGAGGAACAGCACGATCCCGAAGCGGCGCCGCTCGAAGGTGTCGGAGTGCCGACGCAGGTACTGGCGCCGCCGGTACCTCGCGACGTCCTGCGACCGCAGCTCCAGCGGCTCGCCGTAGGCCGCGCTGAAGGCGGCGGCCACGCGCATGTCGCCCAGCCCCGCCACCACGCCTCGGAGCAGCGGCGGCCACGACGGCTCCCGCAGGTTGTCGATGTTCACGGTGCGGTGGGTGGGCGTGGCCAGCCCGAACTGCTCCGGGGTGACCTGGCGGGCCCGCGAGCTGGTCGTGCGCACCCAGCACTCGGTGGCCCAGCCGTCCGCGCCGGAGAGCTCCTCGGCCAGGGGCGTGGTGACTCCGGCGGGCAGCAGCGGGACCTGCGCGGCGCAGGTGCCGTCCTCCCCGGGCAGGGAGGCCACTACGTCGAGCACGGCGGGCGCGGTCAGGGCGTGGACGAGGGTCTCCCGCACCTGCTCGGGAGCCGGGCGCACCGACGGCCTGGCCCCTGCCGGGGCGACGCGGCCGCTCATGACGCGATCGGCATGGGGTTGAGCCGGTCCTCGGTCAGCGGCCGGTCCAGCCAGCCCAGCGCTACCGGGACGTCGTACAGGCGCCCCGGGGCGTAGCGGGACCAGAAGTGCCGCAGCCCGGGCACCACGACCTTGGCCGCCGCCACACCGAGGTCCGGACGGCTCTGGTCGACCACGAGCAGGTCCATGCCCCGGCGCGCGACCAGGTCGGCGCACCACCGGACGTCGGCGACCAGGTCGTCGCCGCCCCGGCGTTCGAGCTCGCCGAGCCGGCGCGCTGGGGCCTCGGGGTCGGGAAGCAGGTAGTCCAGCCCGGCCATCGAGGTCTGGGCGTACCACGTCGCGTTGTCCGGGTCGCCCTCGAAGTCGCCGTCCGCCTGCTCCACCAGGGCGAGCATCTGGGTCAGCTCGGTGACCGCACGGGAGAGCGCGACGTCCGGGTCGAGGTGGCAGCCATAGCCCTGGATCACCATCGGCGCCCCCTCTCCGGTGCGGGCCGACACCGCGACGAGGGAGCAGATGCCGAGGTCGGTCGTGACGTCCAGGACCCACAGCGACCGGCCACGTGCGGCGTACTCGCGCCGCACCGCTTGCAGGTACGCGTCCTCGATCGTGTCGAGGTCGACCTGTGGGCGCCGGGCGCGGTTGTACCACCACAGCGCGACCGAGTCCCGCTCGACCAGCTCCAGGAACCCTTGCAGGACGGCCTCCTCCAACGTGCTGCCGCTCGCGGAGCCGTTGGAGTCAGCTCGACAGAAATAGTGGTCTGCCGGCTGGGGGTAGTTGTAGAAGCAGTACGCCGTCGGCAGGTGCCGCACCGAGCCGTCGACGAACGACCGCGCCGGCGTCCACTCGACCTCGCGGTCCGGGACGAACCGCATCGGCACGAAGGCGTACTCGGAGTGAGCGGCGTTCCACTCCTCGCGGGTCGCGTACTGGTGCTCGCTGACCTGCAGCAGCTCCTCCGGGTGGACCGCGGTGGGCAGTGCGGCGTACGTCGAGGTGACCCGCTCCTCCGCCCCGGTGAACAGCCCGCTGTACCGCTCCAGCGCCTCCCCCACCGCGCTGGCGCGGGCCTGCAGGTCGGTCCGGCCCTTGCCGGCGCTGGTCGGCTCCAGCCCCCGCAGCAGCGAGCGCAGGTCCGCGCCGTAGCGGCCGAAGGGATGGTTGGCGGCGTACACGTGCAGCAGGTCGCTGCCGGTCTCGTGCCTGCGCAGCGACGACACCACCCCGGTGATCGGGCTGACCTGCCGCTCCAGGCGGGCCAGGGTGGTCTCGGCCTGCTCGACCCGGTGGCCGCCGTCGGACGTGGCCAGCTTCGGCTGGGGGGTGGCGGACAGCCGCGGCGCCGTGCGCAGCACGAGGGGCTCGCCGCAGGCCGGGCACTGAGGCCGCCTGGTGAGCAGATGCCGCGTCGTGGCGGCCTCACCGTGGTCGATGCTCACCACCACGCCGTCCAGCTCGCTGTGCCCGGTGGCGATCCTGGTGGCGACCTGGGTGGCCGCCAGGCCGAGCGCGGTCGTAGCGGTCGAGGGCAGCCGAGCCGCAGCGCGCCCGGTGTGGCCGGGCTCCCGGAGCCGGTCCAGCGCGTCCAGCGGCCGGTTCGCGCCGAGCCGGTCCGCCAGGCAGCGCCAGCAGCCGGTCTCGCCCGGCACGAAGACCGGACCGACCCAGCTCTCCGCGCCGCCCGGCCGGACCAGCAGCCAGGGCGTCCCGGCGGCGAGCGCCGTTCGGTTGCGCTCGCCGAGCGCGGGGTCGAGGTAGTCGTCGGCCACGACGACCCGCAGGTCGGCGTCGCGGTCCTCGGCCGACCCGTCGACAACGGCGACCCCGGTCTCGGTGAGCACGGCGGACAGGGCGGCGAAGGCCGGGGCGCCGGCGTGCAGCGCCACCGTGGCGCCCGCCAGTCCTGCCGCAGCGGAGGAGCCGGACGTGCCGACGGTCGCCCAGTAGGCGGCCTGCTCGGCGGGCAGCCGGCCGGCGTCGCCTCCCGCGTCGTCGAGCAGCCCGCGCCGCTCCATCCGGCCGAGGGCGGCTCGGACCTGGAGGGCGGAGAGGTCGGGGCGGAGCAGCTCGAGCAGCTCGGACACGCCGCGGGTGCCGTCCAGGAGGGGAACCAGCCGGAGGTAGAGGTCGCCGCGTAGGGCGGTGGACCCGCGCTCCCCGACGAGGTAGACGGCCTCCGGCGGAGCCACCGTGACGGTGTACGCAGAGCTGATCCTCGGTTTGGTCATCATGACAAGAGGTCTCCTTGGTCGGTCTCTTCTGTCTCAGGAGTCGGTCAGGGTGCGGGCGTCCGGGGCCGGAACGCCCAGCGAGAGCTCGCCGACGGAGGTCAGCAGGTACGGCGAACCGGGCAGCACCTTGGCGGCCTGCGCGGCGTCGCCGCCGCCGATCGCGCAGGACGCCAGGCCCATCGAGGTGGCGACGAGGTACAGGGTCTGGACCAGGCACCCCACGTGCTTGAGCACCAGGGAGTAGGCGATGGACTGGTACTTCCACGACAGCCGGGGGAACCGGGCGGCCACCATGACCAGGACCTGGGGCGAACGGCCGGTGCCCATGGAGTAGCCGGCGTCGCGCAGCAGCGCCTCGGTGGCGTCCGAGGCGTCGGCGACGTGCTCGAGCTCATGGTCGGCGGTCCGGTAGTGGTAGACGCCGGGGTCCAGCCCGGCGCATCGGTCGACGACCAGGTAGAGCTCGAGCTCGTGGAGCGCGCCGCCGCTTGGGTACGGCCGGGACACCGCCTCCTCGCCGCCCTGCTCGCCGTCCAGGCGCCGGACCGCGGTGGTCCGCGCGGCGCGGTGCAGCAGCTCGCCGAGCTGGTCGAGCGTGACCGCCCGCTCCGCGTGGTCCCGGATGCTGCGCCGGTCCCGCAGGACGGCGTCGAACGCCACGTCGGGCCGGACGCCGGCGGCCCGCAGCGGCACCGTCCGTCCGCTCCCGCGGGGGCTCACCGCGGGGAGCGGGTCGATCTCGCCGCGGAACCGGTACGTCGCCCCGGTCGTCCCGGTGTCCAGGCCGGAGCGGGTGTGTGCGTGGAAGGCCAGGTCGTGGGGCTCCCACTGGCGCAGCGCGACGTCGTCGTCCTCCTCGAGGCGGCCGTCGGCGCGGACGCGGGTGAGCAGTCCCGCGCGGGCCAGCAGCCCCAGCACCGCACGCGTCTGGTCACCGGCGAGCGGCCCGGTCGCGCACAGCTCGTCGACCTCGAACGGCACTCCCATCCCGGCCAGCAGGGCGAGCACCCCGGGGTGCCGCGTGACCAGGCGGTGGTCGGACAGCGGCGTCTGGAGGCCCAGGCCGTCGGCGGTGAGCTCGGCCCGGGCGAACCGGGACAGCACGAGCCGGCCCTCCCGCGGTGCGGCCGGCGTCGGTCCGGGTGCTGACATGGGCGAGGGGTCGGGCAGCGTGCGGGCGAGCTCGCCCTCTGCGCCGTACACCACGTGGGAGAGCCAGCCCAGCCGCGCCAGCCGGGCCAGGACCGCCCCGCGCCTCATCGCGCCGGGCCGGGTGGCGTCCGGCGCGCCGAGGAGCAGCCCCCGCCCGTGCAGCTCGCGGAACAGCACGGCAGTGCCGTTCACCGCGGCGAGCTCGGTCGCGCCGGAGCGCAACGAGGTGCGCCCGTCCTGGTCGTCGAGCAGCTCGACACCGGGGACGAGGTGAACCCGGATCTCGGTCGGCATGGCGTTCTCTCCAAGCGGTCGTCTGAGCGGTGGTGCCGGGCCGGCCCCGCCGGG
>JBIOUF010000095.1:0-11694 GCA_044866695.1 Nocardioidaceae bacterium
TCGGCGAACCCCTCGGTGACCAGCTCCAGCCCGGCCATGAGCCGGATCGTCGTGGCCAGGCTCGACGGCGCCGCGACCAGCTGGACCAGCGCGGAGACCACGTCGAGGTCCAAGGAGCGCGGGTAGACCTGGCCGACCGAGGTCAGCACGCGGGAGAAGCCCAGGTGGGCGGCCACCCGCCCCTCGAGCGCCGCCAGCCTCGCGGTGTCGCCGTCGAGCAGGTCCAGCATGTCCTGGGCCGTGCCCACCGGGCCCTTGATCCCGCGCAGGGGATACCTCTCGAGCAGCTCCTCGAGGCGGTCCAGGGCCACCAGCAGCTCCTCCGCGGCGGTCGCGAACCGCTTGCCGAGGGTGGTGGCCTGGGCTGCCACGTTGTGCGTGCGGCCGGCCACGACCAGCGTCTCGTGCTCGGTGGCCAGCCGGCCCAGCCGGGCCAGCGTGGCCACCGCCCGGTCCCGCACCAGCCGCAACGACGAGACGAGCTGGAGCTGCTCGACGTTCTCGGTGACGTCGCGCGACGTCATCCCCTTGTGGATGTGCTCGTGGCCGGCGAGCTCGGCGAACTCCTCGATCCGGGCCTTGACGTCGTGGCGGGTCACCCGCTCCCGGGCCGCGATCGAGGCGAGGTCCACCTGGTCCAGGACCTTCTCGTAGGCCTCGACCACACCGTCCGGGACGTCCACGCCGAGGTCCCGCTGAGCCTTGAGCACGGCGACCCAGAGCCGCCGCTCGAGGACCACCTTGTGCTCGGGGGACCAGATCTCCACCAGGTCGGCGCCGGCGTACCGTGCGGCCAGGACGTTGGGGACGGTCATGTCAGGACCCCCTCGGCGATGTCGCCGCGGTGGTGGGCGCCGTCGATGCGGATCCGGGCTACCCCGTCGTACGCCCTGGCCCGGGCGTCGGCGACGGAGCCGCCGACAGCGGTCACCGCGAGCACCCGGCCGCCCGCTGTCACCAGCCGGTCGCCGTCCAGCGCGGTGCCGGCGTGGACGACGCGGACCCCGTCGAGCGCCTCGGCGTCGGCCACACCGAGGACCTCGTCGCCCTTGCGCGGGCGGTCCGGGTAGCCGTGGGCGGCGACGACCACGGTGACCGCTGCCCCATCCCGCCAGCGGGGCCGGGTCACCTCGGAGAGCCGGCCTTCGGCGGCGGCCAGCAGCAGGGCGCCCAGGGGTGACTCCAGAAGCGGCAGGAGCACCTGGGTCTCCGGGTCGCCGAAGCGGGCGTTGAACTCCACCACCCGCACCCCCCGCCCGGTCAGGGCCAGGCCGGCGTAGAGCAGCCCGGCGAACGGGGTTCCCCGGCGCGCCAGCTCGCGGACGGTGGGCACCAGCACCCGGTCGCACACCTCGTCGACCAGGGTCGCCGCGACCCACGGCAGCGGCGAGTAGGCGCCCATGCCGCCGGTGTTGGGCCCTGTGTCGCCGTCGTACGCGCGCTTGAAGTCCTGTGCCGGCTGCAGCGGGTAGACCGTGGTGCCGTCGGTGATGGCGAACAGGGAGACCTCGGGGCCGTCGAGGTACTCCTCCACGACCACGCGGTCGCAGGCGCGCGCGTGGGCCAGGGCGGTCTCGCGGTCCTCGGTCACCACCACGCCCTTGCCAGCCGCCAGGCCGTCCTCCTTGACGACGTACGGCGGCCCGAACGCGTCCAGCGCCGCCTCGGTCTCCGCCTGGTCCGCGCAGACGTGCGCCATCGCCGTGGGGACGTCGGCGGCCGCCATGACCTGCTTGGCGAACGCTTTCGACCCCTCGACCCGGGCGGCCGCCCGCGAGGGCCCGAACGCCGCCACGCCGGCCCCGCGCACCGCGTCCGCGACCCCCGCCACCAGCGGCGCCTCCGGGCCGACCACGACCAGGTCGGCGGCGAGCCGGGTCGCCAGCGCCGCGACGGCGGCCGGGTCCACGGGGTCGACGTCGTGGAGGGTGGCCGTGGCCGCCATCCCGGGGTTGCCGGGCGCCGCGTGCAGCTCGGTGACGCCGGGGTCGCGGGCGAGGCCGAGGACCAGGGCGTGCTCGCGGCCGCCGGCGCCGATGACGAGGACCCTCACGTGCGCCGATCCTACGGGGCGGCCCGGTTGTGGCCGATGCCCGCAAGGACACGCCGAGACAGGACAGCCGAGAGAGTATGCTGCCATCGGCCACAGTGATGGTGGCGGCCGGTACCCTCGATCGTGAAGACCCACAGGTGGCGCCGGCAGTCAGCGGCTCGCACCACGGCGGCGACCGGGAAGGCTCGGGCACATTCACCTGGGCCGCCGTCCGGCGCGGTTCTACTCGGCTTCGCGCAGAGTAGCCCGCACACCGAGCGTCGACACCGCGAGCGCACCGAGAGATCCGACGACGACGAGAGCCACCAGCACGGCCAGCACCACCGCCCAGGGCACTCCGGGTTGAGGCCCCACCATGCTCCAACAGATCATGAGTCCGACTACGAACCCGGTGCCAGCCGAGACCGCGTAGGGAACCACGAATCCCAGCACCTCGAGGACGGTCAGCTGCGTCGACGCGAGGCCCAGGTTGAGCAGGACAAGCCTTCGCTGACGCGTCGCCAGGAGTCGATCAACGAGCCCGATCAGGCAGGCGGCTGTCAGGGACACGACTGCAACGAGTACTCCGGCGACGATCCACCGCACCGCAGGCGACTCCCGCGGACGCAGGTCGAGGGCGCTCGAGACGTGTGGTGCCGGCAACGTCGAGAACGCCGCCGTTCGCACAGCGTCGTCCAGCCTGGGAAGCGGGGACCGAGAGAGCACCAGGGCGGAGCCTGCCTCACGTAGGTCGGCGCGGCTGGCCAGCCTGATCGACCCAACGCGGTCGTGAGTGGCCTCCATCAGGAGGTCTCGAAGCTGCTGACGCGTCGACTCCGGCAGCATCAGGTCCGAGCGCGGGTCGCAAGGCTGGCCAAGCGCGGCGGCGAGTTCAGAGCACGTTGCTCCCAACGTGATGTCTTCGCCGGCAACGTGGCCACCACCGTCGTCTGCTCCTCGCCCCGCGTGCGCACCATCCTTGTCGCGGCTGCGCACGTCGTCTTCCTCCGCACCACTGACGGGAATCACCAGGCCAGAGCTGATCGCCTCGTCGAGATGATCCACGTCTGCTGGTGTCACGTCCTGCCATTCCACGCTGACCGCCGCGACATCGTCGCTGGTGCGCGTCGGCGCGGCCTCGAGATCTCTTCCGAGGGTGACGTACCCGGCGCCGATCAGCACGAGTACGACAAGTCCGGCAAGTCCCAGGAACGGCCTGGCAGACGCTTGTGGTGTCCACTCCATTCCTCGGCCTGCGAGGCTGGTCGCAACCTTCGGCTGTCGACCAAGGCCAATGCCAGCCGCTCGAAGCACCCCGGGGACCACCAAGGGCGTACCCGCAACGGCGAGCACCATGCCGATCAGGCGCAAGTCGGATGTTCCTCCTCCGCTGACAAGAGCCGCGGCGGCGAATGCCAGCGCAGAAAGGAACAGCGGGGCTGCGGCGACCCTCGATAGGCGGGGCCCAGTACCGACGGGTCTCGGGGAGACGGGCCGACGACGCGGCAGCGCGCGAACCGCGGCCAGGAGACCGCACAAGCACACCGCCCCAAGGATGACGAGGGCAAGCGCAGCCCATGAGAGCGCAACATCACCACCGACGATGCCTCGCCCGACCAAGGGAAGGAAGGTCAGTCGTGGCGCGACGACCAGCCACACCACCGCGCAGGCAACAAAGCCGGGTGTCGCGAGAACCAATGCCTCCAGGGCAGCAAGGCGACACAGCGTTCGCCTCGAAACACCGAGCGCTTGGAGCAGGTGGAACCGCCGATCACGCAGCCGGCTCGCACTGAAGATCCCCACAGACAGCACCAGGACCCCAGGAATGACCAGCATGCCCACCACGGATACCAGCCGAACCCACACCGGAGCCTGGTCGACTGGCTCGTCTGCTTCAAACAACGCGATCGAGCCGTCGAACCTCGCGACGCGAGCAACCGGCCCAGCTCCGACAAACCGGCCAGACTCCCGCCGTACAGCCTCATCCTCGCCACCGATACGTCGTCCAGCAGGGGGCTTTCGGTAGACGATCAGCTCATCGCCTGCTCGAACACCCTTCTCGCCGAGAACAATACGATCTGGATATCTCGCAGCTAGCTCAGGGTGCCGCCTCGCCATGCGGGCGAGCTCAGGGGACACAACCGACTGGCCCGGCGTCGGAAGTCGCCGCATTCCCGGAGGCAGCGCAGGGTGTCGGCCAGCGCCTGCAGGCTCAAGCCATAGCACTTCGATCCGGTGATCGCGCCAGGTGTCGGCATCGAAGCGAACGAACAAGTCGTTCGGCGAGCTGGTCGGCGAGATGACAGCCATCCTCGCCGCACCACGTTGCCCTTCGTGCTCAACCAGGGTGAGCACCGAGCAAGCGATGAGACACAGGCTCATGAACAGGGCTGCCGACACTGGGACCGCCACGCGTCGCCATCGATGCTCCGGACTTGGGTTGATCGCCATTCTCAGGGCCACCCGAGTGAGCATCATGTCTACTGCCCTGATGGAAGAGCGGCGTTGAGCCGTGCGCCAGCGAGCTCGTAGACGGTGTCAGCCGTCGACGCGACGTAGGCATCGTGGGTGACTGTGACCACTGCGATGCTCATCTCCGAGGCGATCTCCTGAAGGGTGCGGGCGATGGCTCGCGTGGCGTCCTCGTCCAGCATGCCCGTCGGCTCGTCCGCAAGCAGCAGCTCCGGCGCGTGCGCCAGCGCCCGGGCCAACGCGACGCGCTGCTGCTCGCCGCCAGAAAGCGTCGTCGGGTGCGCCGTCGAGAGTTCCGACACTCCGAGTCTCGTCAGCCATCTCCTCGCCCAGGCCTCCGCTTGCTCGCGCGACGCACCCAGTAGCCGGGACGGCAGCGCGACGTTCTCCAGCGCATCGAGCTCAGGGAGCAGTTCGCCGAACTGGAAGAGCAGCCCGATATGCCGCAATCGGAACTGAGCGCGCGCGTTCGCGGACAGTCGACTGAGTCTAGTCCCGGCGATGACTACCTCACCGGCGGCCGGCGCGCTGATTCCGGCTATGCAATTGAGGAGCGAGGTCTTTCCCGATCCCGATGGCCCGACAATGGCGCACGTCTGCCCTGCACTCACCTGCAAGGACGCGTCATGAACAAGCACCCGGCCCGGGACTCGAACCTCGACACCGTCCAGCGTCAACACGACGACCATCGACACGACCCTTCCGTGAGGGATTCGATGCCCACGTTCAGGTTGACGGTGGATGCGACGCTAGTGGTTGGAGTACGGACCCTCCGCGTCTGGCCAGTTGTCGATCTCTTCGACGGTCCGGTGTCTCTTGACCCCACTGGACATGTAGAGCGTGTCGTAACACACGCTGTCGTTGCCACTGTCGTCCGCCCGGTAGTATGTACCCGCCCAGGAGTTGGTGTCGGTATGTACACCTCGGTCGTCGGTCTCCCGGTCACACACTCTCACCCGGTGGTTTGATTCGACTCCGTATGAAATATCGTCGCCTTGATATGCATTCCCTGCGTATGCGGTTCCCGTTAGCACCATACACCAAGCAGCGATAGCCCCAGCCCTCAAGATGCGTCGGCGCAATGCCGCGCGCCTCCCTTCATCGCGTCGTCAGGAGGCTCGAACTCGGCCGCACCGCCTGACAATCGCTCACGGGTAGCCCACCGCACACCTGACTCCACGCGGTGACGCGGATCATGAGCAGCGACCTTGCGGGTCGGCCATCACTCGATCATGGGAGGGCGAGGCTTCCTGGTCAACCTCTGCTCGCCGATGTGGCCGCTGGGCTCTTTCCCCCCGCTCGAGCCATTCGGGCGTCGACCTCGCTGTCGTCCGGCCGTCACCAAGCCGCGGCTTGGGAAGCACGCCAACCCGCCCGCGGGCCGACGGGGGTCAGCGCAGGACGATGGTCTCCTCGCGGCCCGGGCCCACCCCGATGCCCCAGAAGGGCACGCCGGAGAGCTCCTCGAGGGCATGCACGTAGGCCCGGGCGTTCTTCGGCAGGTCCTCGAAGGAGCGGCAGCCGGAGATGTCGCCGCCCCAGCCGTCGAGCACCTCGTAGACCGGGTTCGCGGCCTGGAACTCCGTCTGCGTCATCGGCATCTCGTCGTGGCGCACGCCGTCCACGTCGTAGGCCACGCAGACCGGGATCCGCTGCCAGGCGCCGAGCACGTCGAGCTTGGTGAGGAAGAGCTCGGTCAGCCCGTTGACGCGCGCGGCGTACCTGGAGACCACGGCGTCGTACCAGCCGCACCTGCGCTCGCGGCCGGTGGTGGTGCCGTACTCGGCGCCGAGCCGACGCAGCCGCTCGCCGTCGTCGTCGTGCAGCTCGGTGGGGAACGGCCCCGAGCCGACGCGGGTGGTGTAGGCCTTCACCACGCCGATGATCCGGTCGATCCGGGTCGGGCCGATCCCGGCGCCGGTGCACACCCCGCCGCTGACCGGGTTGCTGGAGGTGACGTACGGGTAGGTCCCGTGGTCGACGTCGAGCATGGTCGCCTGCGCGCCCTCGAACAGCACGGTCCGGCCGTCGTCGAGGGCCCGGTTGAGGACCAGGGAGGTGTCGGTGATCATCGGCTTGAGCCGGTCGGCGTACTCGGCGATCTCGTCGAGGATCTCCTGCACGCTGATCGCGCGGCGGTTGTAGACCTTGACCAGCACGTGGTTCTTGGGCTCCAGCGCCGCCTCGACCTTCTCGGCGAGCGCGCTCTCGTCGAACACGTCGGCGACCCGGACGCCGACCCGGTTGATCTTGTCGGAGTACGTCGGGCCGATGCCGCGCCCGGTCGTGCCGATCTTGCTACGGCCGAGGAACCGCTCGGTGGTCTTGTCGATGGTGGTGTGGTACGAGGTGATCAGGTGGGCGTTGGCGGAGACCAGCAGGTTCGCCACGTCCACGCCTCGCTCGGCCATCGCGTCGATCTCCGCGAACAGCACGCGGGCGTCGAGCACGACGCCGTTGGCGATCACCGGGGTGCAGTCCGGGGTCAGCACGGCGCTGGGCAGCAGATGCGTGGCGAACTTCTCGCCGTTCACGACGATGGTGTGGCCGGCGTTGTTGCCCCCGGAGTAGCGCACGCAGTAGTCGATGGAGGAACCGAGCAGGTCGGCGGCCTTGCCTTTCCCCTCGTCGCCCCACTGGGCGCCGAGCACCACGATGGCCGGCATCGCTCACCCCTCCGCCCGTGGTCTGACCAGCGCGAAAGGCTACCAGCCCGCTCCGGCTTGCCCGCACCGGCTAGCGTGCCGGTCGTGGAGCCCCTGCTGCTGGTCACCAACGCCGACGCCGGCGATGTCGACGCCGACCAGGTGCGGGCGGCCCTGGAGGTGCTGCGGGCCGGGTTCGACGTCGAGGTCCGCGCGACGTCGGGTCCGGGCGAGCTGCGCGAGGTCGTGGCCGGGTCGGACGCGGCGACCGTCGTGGCGGCCGGCGGCGACGGCAGCCTGCATGCCCTGGTGAACGCGCTGGCCGGGCTGGACCTGCTCCAGCGGCGCACGGTCGGCCTGGTCCCCCTCGGCACGGGCAACGACTTCGCCCGCGCCGCCGCGGTCCCCCTCGACCCCGGCGACGCCGCGCGCGTGGTGCTCGGCGGGCGGACCCGCCAGGTCGACCTGGTCGTCGACGACACCGGGAGGGTCGTGGTCAACGGCGTGCACCTCGGCGTGGGCGCTCAGGCCAGCCGGGCCGCGGAGGGGTGGAAGGCGCGGCTGGGCAGGCTCGGCTACCTGGTCGGCGCGGCGGTGGCCGGCGTGCGCCCGGAGTTCGTCCGGGTGCGGGTGACGGTGGACGGCGAGGTGGTCGTGGAGCCCGACCGGCGCGTGGCGCAGGTGGCGCTCGGCAACGGCCCGACCGTCGGCGGTGGCACCCCGCTGACCCCCGAGGCGGACCTCTCCGACGGCCGGGTCGACGTGCTGGTGTCGTTCGCCGTGGGCATGAGGGCGCGGCTGGGGTACGTCGCCTCGCTGCGGTTCGGCAGGCACCACCGGCGCGGAGACGTGGAGTACCTGCGCGGCGGCGAGGTCACCGTCGACGGGGACGGCTTCTGGGTAAGCACCGACGGCGAGGTCGAGGGACCGGTACGCCGGCGCACCTGGCGGGTCCGGCCCGGCGCCATGACGATGCTGCTGCCGCCGGCCGGGCGGGACGGTCCGCCGGAGTCGTAGCCGTCTCAGCCCCCCAGCAGCTCGTCGTACGCCTCCGGGCTGGAGTCGCGCAGGAAGTCCCGGCAGCGCTCGGCCTCCTTGGTCTCCCCGATCGCCTCGGCCGCGCGGGCCAGCGCCGCGAGCGCCCGCAGGAACCCACGGTTCGGCTCGTGCTCCCAGGGCACCGGCCCGTGCCCCTTCCAGCCGTTGCGGCGCAGCAGGTCCAGGCTGCGGTGGTAGCCGACGCGCGCGTAGGCGTACACGGTGAGGTCGTCCGCTCCCTCCCCGGCCGCCTGCTCGGCCAGGGTGGCCCAGGCCAGCGGTGAAGCCGGATGCGCCCGGGCCGCCTGGCCGGGAGGGCTGCCGGCGGCCAGGTCGGCCGCGGCGGGGTCCTCGGGCAGCCGGGTGGGCGGCGGACCGGCCAGCAGGTCGTCGAAGCTCATGGCGGCAGTGTGCCTGATGGTGCCGGGCCGGCGCCGGTGACGGGCACCCGCAGCGGCCGGATGCGACGATGGACGACATGAGTCCCGTCCCCGAGCCCGGCTCGGCGTCGACGGCTTCAGGAGGGCTCGAGGACACCGGCCCGGCCCCGGCGCACGAGTCGTGGCCCGCGCTGTGGGCGATGGTGATCGGGTTCTTCATGATCCTGGTCGACACGACCATCGTGTCCGTGGCGACGCCGGCGATCATGACCGACCTGGACGCCGACGTCGACACGGTGATCTGGGTGACCAGTGCCTACCTGCTCGCCTACGCGGTGCCGTTGCCGGTCACCGGCCGGCTCGGCGACCGGCTCGGCCCCAAGTGGGTGTACCTCGCGGGGTTGGCCGTGTTCACCGCCTCGTCCGCGTGGTGCGGCCTGACCTCGTCGGTCGAGATGCTCATCGTCGCCCGGGCGGTGCAGGGCCTCGGCGCCTCCTTGGTGACCCCGCAGACCATGGCCGTGATCACCCGCACCTTCCCGGCCGACTCGCGCGGCAAGGCGATGAGCCTGTGGGGGGCGGTCGCCGGCGTGGCGATCCTGGTCGGACCGCTGCTCGGCGGCGTCCTGGTCGACGGGCCGGGCTGGGAGTGGATCTTCTTCGTCAACGTCCCGGTCGGCCTCGTCGCCCTGGTCCTCGGCTGGCGGCTGGTCCCGCTGCTGGAGACGCACAGCCACGACTTCGACCTGGTCGGTGTGGCGCTGAGCGGCGTCGGGCTGTTCCTGCTGGTGTTCGGGATCCAGGAGGGCCAGTCCTACGACTGGGACCGCACGGTGTGGCTGCTGGTCGTCGGCGGGCTCGTCGTGCTGGTGGCCTTCGTGGCCTGGCAGGCGGCCAACCGTAGGGAGCCCCTGGTGCCGCTGAGCCTGTTCGCCGACCGGAACTTCTCGGTGTCCAACCTCGGGGTCGCCGTTGTCGGCTTCGCCGCCGTCTCGCTGGGCTTCCCGGTGATGCTCTACGCCCAGGTGGTGCGCGGCTGGTCGCCCACCGAGTCCGCGCTCCTGCTGGTGCCGCTGGCTGTCTTCGCCGGGGTGCTGGCGCCGCTCGTCGGCCGGCTGATCGACGAGCGGCACCCGCGGTACGTCGTGGGCTTCGGCATGGCCGCGATGGCGGCGTCGCTGTTCTGGCTGTCCCTGGCGATGACCCCGGACGCGAGCTGGCCCGCGCTGCTCCTGCCGATGTCGTTGCTGGGGGTCGCCAACGCGTTCCTCTGGGGGCCGCTGGGGTCGACCGCGACCCGGAACCTGCCGCTGCAGCACGCCGGGGCCGGTTCGGGGGTCTACAACACCACCCGCCAGATCGGGTCCGTGCTGGGCAGCGCCTCCATCGCCGCGCTCATCCAGGCCCGGCTGGCCGCCAACCTCGGCGAGCAGGCGGCGTCCCGGTCGGGGTCCGGGCTGGAGACGGTGGGCGCGCTGCCCGCGGCGCTGCAGGACGGGTTCGCGTCCGCGATGGCCGAGTCGCTGCTGCTCCCGGCCGCGGTCCTGCTGGCCGGGCTGCTGGCCGCGCTCCTCTACCAGACCCCGAGACACCTCGCCCCCGCCACGGCTGAGGTGGCGGGGGCGGGAGTGCGGCGGTCCGCCACCTGACCGGGGCGGCGCGGCCGTCGGTGAGCTCAGCCGATGGTGTGACCGGTGCTGCGCAGGTTCTCGCACGCCTCGACGACCCGAGCCGCCATCCCCGCCTCGCCGGCCTTGCCCCACGAGCGCGGGTCGTAGACCTTCTTGTTCCCGACGTCGCCGTCCACCTTCAGCACGCCGTCGTAGTTGGAGAACATGTGCCCGGCGACCGGCCGGGTGAAGGCGTACTGCGTGTCGGTGTCGACGTTCATCTTCACCACGCCGTAGTCGACGGCCGCTGAGATCTCCTCGGGCAGCGAGCCCGACCCGCCGTGGAAGACCAGGTCGAAGGGCCGCGAGCCGTCCTCCTGGCCGAGCTTCTCGGCGACCGCCTGCTGGGCCTGCTGCAGGATCTCCGGACGCAGCTTGACGTTGCCGGGCTTGTAGACGCCGTGCACGTTGCCGAAGGTGAGCGCGGTGAGGTAGCGGCCGTTCTCGCCGGTGCCGAGCGCCTCGGCGGTGGCCAGCGCGTCCTCGGGTGTGGTGTAGAGCTTCTCGTCCATCGCCCCGACGATGCCGTCCTCCTCGCCGCCGACGACGCCGACCTCGATCTCGAGGACCACGTGCGCCGCGGCCGCCTTCTCCAGCAGCTCCCTGGCTATCTGGAGGTTCTCGTCCAGCGGCACGGCCGAGCCGTCCCACATGTGCGACTGGAACACCGGGGGCTGGCCGTTCTTCACCCGCTCCACCGAGATGTCCAGCAGGGGGCGCACGAAGCCGTCCAGCTTCGGCTTGGGGCAGTGGTCGGTGTGCAGCGCGATGTTGATCGGGTAGGCCTTGGCCACCTCGACGGCGAACGCCGCGAACGCCAGCGACCCGACCACCATGTTCTTCACGCCCTGCCCGGAGAAGAACTCCGCGCCCCCGGTGGACACCTGGATGATGCCGTCGCTCTCCGCGTCGGCGAACCCCTTCAGCGCGGCGTTCAGGGTCAAAGACGAGGACACGTTGATCGCCGGGAACGCGAAGGAGCTGCTCTTCGCGCGGTCGAGCATCTCGGCGTACTTCTCGGGACTCGCAATGGGCATGGTGGGTCTCCTCGGTCTGCAACGCTTCGACGACGCTCGCCACTCTAGACCGCGCCCCCGGCTGCCGGACACGGGCCGAACGACCCGCATCGTCGTCGCGCCTAGTGCCCCCGGGCGTGCTGCACCACCCACGTGTGCATCGCGATCGCGGCGGCGGCCGAGGCGTTGATGGACCGGGTGGAGCCGAACTGGGCGATGGAGAGCGTCTGCCGGCAGGCCCGCCGGGCCTCGTCGGACAGGCCGGGGCCCTCCTGGCCGAACAGCAGGCACACCCGCCGCGGCAGCCGGGTGGTCTCCAGGGGCTGCGACCCGGGCAGGTTGTCCACGCCCAGCAGCGGCACGTCGAGGGTTCGCAGCCGGGCGGCCAGGTCGGCGACGGTCGGGTGGTGCCGGATGTGCTGGTAGCGGTCGGTCACCATC
>JBIOUF010000096.1:0-33613 GCA_044866695.1 Nocardioidaceae bacterium
AGAGGCCGGCCGCGCCACCACCTGGTCCAGCGGGCCGTGTGCGGAGGTGACGAGCACCTGCTCGGCGTCGGCGTCGCCGAACCCGCCCCCGGAACGCGGGACCTGGCTCCACTGACCGCGCGGCCGCGCGCGACGAGCCTGGACTGACACGAGGAACCGACCCGGGAGGACTCGTCATGCGAACCCACCTCGCCCAGCGTTCCGCGCGATGGAGCGCCACCCACCCCTGGCGGGCCATCGGGCTCTGGCTGCTGCTCGTGCTCACGGCCGTCGGGCTCGCCGCCGCCGTGCCCACCCGGTCGGTGACCGACTCCGACTACTGGAAGGGGGACGCCGGTCGGGCGGCCCGCTGGGTCGCCGGGGCCGGGTTCGGCGACGCCGACGCCGAGCAGGTGCTCGTCACCTCCGCACACGGCCCGCTGGACCAGGTGGTGGCACGAGAGGCCGGCCGCGCCCTGGTGGCCGGGGCGCGTGCGATCGACGGGGTGACCGCGGTCCAGGGCCCGCAGTGGAGCCCCGACCGGTCCGCGGTCCTGGTGAGCGTCCAGCTCGCTCGCGACCACGGGGCCACGGCCGACGACCTCACCGAGCTCACCGCGGGAGTGGCGTCCCGGCACCCCGGGCTCCTGGTCCGGCACGCCGGCGACCTGACCCTGGACGACGCGATCGACGCGCGGGTCGCCGACGACCTGTCCGCCGCCGAGACGACCAGCGTGCCGGTGACGCTGCTGCTCATGCTGCTGGCGTTCGGCGCTCTCGTCGCCGCCGGGATCCCCGTGCTGCTCGCGGTGAGCAGCGTCGTGGCGACGATCGGGATCATGTCGCTGGTCTCCCATCTGGTCCCGGCCGACCCCACCGTGAGCAGCATGATCGTGCTGATCGGCATGGCCGTCGGCGTGGACTACTCGCTGTTCTACCTCAAGCGGGAGCGGGAGGAGCGGGCCCGAGGCAGGAGCACCCGCGACGCCGTGCAGGTCGCGGCGGCCACGTCCGGGCACTCGGTCCTCGTGTCCGGCGGCGCGGTCGTCGCGGCGATGGCCGGGCTGTACCTGGTCGGCGACGTCACGTTCGACTCCCTCGCCACCGGCGCCATCCTGGTCGTGGCCGTCGCCGTGCTCGGGTCGGTGACCGTCCTGCCCGCGCTGCTGTCGAAGCTTGGCCGCTGGGCCGACCGGCCCCGGGTGCCCCTGCTCTGGCGGCTGAACCGCCGCATCGGCCGCGGCGGCGTCAGCGGCCGCCTGCTCGGCCCGGTGACCCGGCGGCCGGTCGTGGCCCTGGTGGTCTCCGGGACGGTCGTCGCCGCCCTCGCCGCCCCGGCCCTGGGCATGCGGCTGCAGGGCTCGAACCTGGAGACCCTGCCCACCAGCATCCCGGAGGTGCAGACCCTCCGCGACGTCGCCCACGCGTTCCCGTCCCAGGGCAGCGAGGTCGAGGTCGTGGTCAAGGCCGACCCCGGCCGGCGTGCCGCCGCCGTGACGGCGCTGCGCGCGCTGTCCGCGGATGCGGTGGACACCGGGGGCTTCGTCGGCGGCGACCGGGAGCCGGTGCGTACGTCGCCCGACGGGACCGTCTCGGTGCTCAGGCTGACCCTGCCGTTCGCGCCGTCGGACCGGGCCGCGGCAGCCGCCCTGGACGGGGTCCGCGAGCACCTCGCACCGGATCACCTGGCCGGACTCAGATGGGCGGTCGGCGGGGAGGTGGCCGACTCGGTGGACCAGTCCCGGCACCTCGGCGGGGCGATCCCGTGGGTCGTCGGCGTGGTCCTGCTGCTGACCATGCTCATCGTCGGGCTCACCTTCCGCAGCGGCGTACTGGCCCTGGTCACGACGGCGCTGAACCTCGCCTCGGTCGGTCTGGCCTTCGGCGTGCTGACCCTGGTGTTCCAGCACGGCTGGCTCTCCGGCGCGCTCGACTTCACCTCGCCGGGGTTCGTGATCGACTGGATCCCGCTGTTCGTCTTCGTGGTCCTGGTCGGCCTGTCGATGGACTACCACGTGTTCGTGCTCAGCCGGGTCCGCGAGCACGTGCAGGGCGGCATGCCGCACCGGCTCGCGGTCGAGTGGGGCGTGCGCGAGACCGCCGGCGTGGTGACGAGCGCGGCAGCCGTGATGGTGTCGGTGTTCGCCATCTTCGCGACGCTGTCGATGCTGGAGATGAAGATGCTCGGGGTCGGGCTGTCGGTGGCCATCCTGGCCGACGCGACCGTGATCCGCGTGGTCATGCTGCCGGCGGTCCTGGTGCTGCTCGGTCGCCGCGCCTGGCCCGGCTCCCGCTCCACCCGCGACGCGGCCGTGGCCCATCCCGAACCCGTCCACGTGGGCTGAAGCCCCTCATCCGCCCAGTCGGCGGGTCTTGTGCCGGGTGGGTGGTCGAGTCGGCGGGTGTTGGGCCGGGTGGGTGGTCGAGTCGGCGTAGGTTGTGCCGGCTGGGCGTCGGTTGCGCGGGAGGTTGTGCCGGCTGGGCGTCGGGTGCGCGGGAGGTTGCGCCGGCTCGGCGGCTTCAGTGGGGGGGCTGGGCCGGCTCGACGGTCACCGGGACGCCGTTGAGGACCGCGTTGCCGGAGGCGTCGACCACGGCGGGGTCGGTCAGGTCGTTGACCGAGGCTCCCGGCACCGTGCTCGCGTGGGACAGTCCGGTGGCCTTCGCGTGGCCGTAGCCGTGCGGCAGGGAGACCACGCCGGGCATGACGTCCTCGGTGGCCTGGGCCTCCACGACGACCGACCCGACCCGCGACCGCACCCGTACCGTGGCCCCGTCGGCGAGGCCCCGGGCGGCGAGGTCGTCGGGATGCACGAGCAGCCGGTGCCGCGGCCGGCCCCTGGTCAGCCGCGGGGTGTTGTGCAGCCAGGAGTTGTTGTCACGCTGATGCCTGCGACCGACCAACAGCAGCCCGGCGCCGGGCGGCCGGGGCACGTCGAGGCGGGCCAGGTCCGCCAGCACCACCGGAGGGTCCAGGTGGACCAGGTGGTCGGACGTGGCCAGCCGGCCGGGCAGGCAGGGCCGCAGCGGGCCCAGGTCGACGCCGTCGGGCCGGGCCCGGAGCGCCCGCACCGAGAGCCCGGTGCCACCGGTGCGCAGCAGGACGTCGAGCATCACCGTGGGCGACACGCGCAGCCGGGCCCGCTGCCGGAGCCGGCGGGAGAGCGGCCGGTCGGAGCCTGCCTGCCGGAGCAGGCGCAGCCCGAGCTCGCGGAGGATCTCGTGGTCGTGCCGGGCGCCGGCCGGCTTGTCGAACACCGCGGGGGAGAACCTCGCCGTGTCGCGCACGGCCAGCACGTGGAACGCGAGGTCGTAGTGGTCGCGTTCGAGATGGGTGGTCGGCGGGAGCACCAGGTCGGCGTGCCGGGTGGTCTCGTTGAGGTACGGGTCGACGGCCACCATGAAGTCCAGGCCGCCGATCGCCCGCTCCAGGCGCGCCCCGTCGGGCGTGGACAGCACCGGGTTGCCGGCCACGGTGAGGAGGGCGCGGACCTGGCCGTCGCCGGGGGTGAGCATCTCGTCGGCGAGCGTCGCGACCGGCAGCTCGCCGTTGGACTCCGGCAGCCCGCGCACCCGGCTGTGCCACCGGGCGTGACCACCGCGGCCCGCCAGCCCCCGGCCCACCACGTCGACCGCCGGTCGGGTGAGCATCGTGCCGCCGGGCCGGTCGAGGTTCCCGGTCAGCGCGTTCAGCACCTGGATCGCCCACTGGCAGACCAGGCCGAACTCCTGGGTCGACACCCCGACCCGCCCGTAGACCGCGGCCGCGTCGCTCGCCGCGACCTCCCTGGCGAGCCGGCGGACCACGTCGGCGGGCACGCCGCTGGCCGCCTCGGCGCGCTCGGCGGTGTACGGCGCCACGGCGGCACGGACCGCGTCCAGCCCGTCGACGTACGGCGCCGGGGAGGCGAGCTCGTCGTCGAACAGGGTCCGCACCATCGCCAGCAGCACGAACGCGTCCGTGCCCGGGCGCACGAACACGTGCTCGTCGGCCACCTTCGCGGTCTCGGTGCGCCGCGGGTCGAGCACGACCATGCGACCGCCGCGGGCGCGCAGCTCGCGGAGCCGGCCGGGGAAGTCCGGGACGGTCATCAGGCTGCCGTTGGAGGCCATCGGGTTGGCGCCGAACACCACGAACAGCCGGGTCCGGTCGATGTCGGGGACCGGGATGAGCAGCTGGTGGCCGTACATCCACCGGGCGACCAGGTGGGACGGCAGCTGGTCCACCGACGAGGCGCTGTAGACGCTGCGCGAGCCCAGCGCCCGGATCAGGGCGGGCAGGTGGGTCATGCCGGCCATGCTGTGCACGTTGGGGTTGCCGGCGTACACGGCGACCGCGTCGCGCCCGTGGTCCCGGATGGTCCGCGCCAGCCCGTCGGCGGCCAGGTCGAAGGCGTCGTCCCAGCCGACCTCCTGCCAGCCGCCGGCGGTGCGGCGCACCGGCCGCCGTAGCCGGTCGGGGTCGGCGTGGACGTCGGCCAGGGCCACTCCCTTGGGGCAGATGTGCCCCCGCGACAAGGGGTCGTCGGGGTTGCCCCGGACGGAGGTCACCGCGCCGTCCTGCACGGTCAGCAGCAGACCGCAGATCGCCTCGCACAGGTTGCACGCGGTCCGGTGGGTGACCGGGGCGGACCCGGACGGGGGGTGGTCGGCGGCCATACCCGGCATCGTCACACGACCCGCCCGCCCTGGTGCGTCGAGCCGTCAATGTTGGTGGGCCGAGCCGTCAAGGTTGGTGGGCCGAGCCGTCAATGTTGGTGGGTCGAGCGGTCAATGCCGGTTGCGAGCCGTCACAGGTTGGCCAGCACCCCGGGACGGCGGCGCGGGCCAACCACCCCTTCGCTCGTACCTCGCGAAGGGGGGCCAGTCCCATCCACGCACCCGCGCCACCGCCCCGGTGCGGCGTTCCGGCACGTCACCGGATCGCGACGTCGAGCCGGCCGGCCTGGTGGGGCGAGCCGCTGCGTTGTCGGGTTGCCGAGCACCGCAGGATGCAGGTGGTGGTGCCGCCCTTGCCCCCTGCGGGTGTCCCGTGGGGGGAGTCGAACCGCGCGCTCCGCTCGCCGAGGAGGAGGGCGCTCCGCGCCGGGGCGGCGACCACAGCTCACGGTTCGACTCCGCGCCGGCGACCTCACCCAGCCGCTCGCAGCGTTCGGGCCGGGATCGGTCGCCGGCCGGCCGGCTTGGGCGAAATGCCCACGGGTTGGTAGCCTGGTGCGGTTGCCGTCAGTCGGCCGCGGATCGAGAGTGCCCGGGTGGACCTGCCCCGGGGCGCCGCGCAACGAGACCCCGAAGGGACCCAAGGACGACCGTGTCTTCAGGAACCGACGCTGCCACCAAGCAGCGCATCATCTCCGAGTACGCCCTGAGCGACGGGGACACCGGCTCGCCGGAGGTCCAGGTGGCCCTGCTGAGCCACCGCATCGCGCACCTGACCGAGCACCTCAAGCAGCACAAGCACGACCACCACACCCGCCGGGGTCTGTTGCTCTTGGTCGGCCGCCGGCGGCGGCTGCTCAACTACATGATGGACCAGGACATCAACCGGTACCGCAACATCGTCGAGCGGCTCGGCCTGCGTCGATGAAGCGCCGCCGGCGGCATCCTGAGCAGGGTCCGCCGGCGGTTCCTCGTTCGGCGTACCACGGTCCGCCGACCGAACCACACAACTGAACAACAACTGAACACCCCCAGGAGCGACCGCGGACGTCCGGCCCGGTCCTCGGTAGTGACCTTCGGAGCGCGTCCCCCGCACGACCACGGGACGCCCGCCGCGGGTCTCGATCGAAGACCGGCCCGCCACCCGGCAGCGCTCGGCGCCCGCCCGGCCGGCGACCCACGACGGCTCCGCGCGCTCGCTCCTCCACACCCGTCCAACAGAAGGGACGCCCCATGGAGGGACCGGTCATCTCTGCCGTCGAGACCGTGATCGACAACGGCTCGTTCGGCACCCGCACCGTCAAGTTCGAGACCGGGCTGCTGGCCCGCCAGGCCGCCGGCTCGGTGACCGCCTATCTCGACGACGACACGATGCTGCTGTCGGCGACGACGGCCAGCAAGACGCCGAAGGAGCACTTCGACTTCTTCCCGCTCACGATCGACGTCGAGGAGCGGATGTACGCCGCCGGGAGGATCCCGGGCTCGTTCTTCCGCCGCGAGGGCCGGCCGTCGGAGGACGCCATCCTCACCTGCCGCCTGATCGACCGGCCGCTGCGGCCGACGTTCAAGAAGGGCCTGCGCAACGAGGTGCAGGTGGTCATCACCGTCCTCGCGCTCGACCCCGACGCCCAGTACGACGTGCTGGCCATCAACGCCGCGTCGATGTCCACCCAGCTGTCGGGGCTGCCCTTCTCCGGCCCGGTCGGCGGCGTTCGGGTCGCCCTGGTCGGCGACCAGTGGGTCGCCTTCCCGACGCACGGCCAGGTCGAGGACGCGGTGTTCGACATGGTCGTCGCCGGCCGGGTCACCGAGACCGGCGACGTCGCGATCATGATGGTCGAGGCGGAGTCCACCGAGGCCACGTGGGAGCTGGTCCGGGGCGGTCGGCAGGCGCCGACCGAGGAGGTCGTCGCGGGTGGCCTCGACGCCGCCAAGCCGTTCATCAAGCAGCTGTGCGAGGCGCAGACCGAGCTGGCCAAGCAGGCCGCCAAGCCGGTGCAGGAGTACCCGGTCTTCCTGGACTACTCCGACGACGTCTACACCGTGGTGGAGCAGACGGTCAGCACCGAGCTCGCCGAGGCGCTCACCATCGCCGGCACGCAGGAGCGCGAGGCCCGCCTGGACGACCTCAAGGACTTCCTGCTCGAGCGGGTCGGCGCCGACTTCGAGGACCGCGACAAGGAGGTCGGCGCCGCCTTCCGGGCCGTCACCAAGAAGCTGGTCCGCGAGCGGGTGCTGCGCGACCAGGTCCGCATCGACGGCCGCGGTCCGGCCGACATCCGGCCCCTGCACGCGGAGGTCGGCGTGGTCCCGAGGGTGCACGGCTCGGCGCTGTTCGAGCGGGGCGAGACCCAGATCCTCGGGGTGACCACGCTGAACATGCTCACCATGGAGCAGAAGCTGGACACGCTGTCGCCGGAGACCACCAGGCGTTACCTGCACAACTACAACTTCCCGCCGTACTCCACCGGCGAGACCGGCCGGGTCGGCTCGCCGAAGCGGCGCGAGATCGGGCACGGCGCGCTGGCCGGCCGGGCGCTGATCCCGGTGCTGCCGACCCGCGAGGAGTTCCCCTACGCAATCCGGCAGGTGTCGGAGGCCGTGAGCTCCAACGGCTCCACGTCGATGGGGTCGGTGTGCGCGTCGACGCTGTCGCTGTTGCAGGCCGGCGTGCCGCTGCGCGCTCCGGTGGCCGGCATCGCGATGGGGCTCATCTCCGGCGAGGTGGACGGCGCCCCGGCGTACCTGGCGCTGACCGACATCCTCGGCGCGGAGGACGCCTTCGGCGACATGGACTTCAAGGTGGCCGGCACCCGCGACTTCGTCACCGCGCTGCAGCTGGACACCAAGCTCGACGGCATCCCGGCCGAGGTGCTCGCCGCGGCGCTGGACCAGGCCCGGGACGCGCGGCTGACCATCCTGGACGTGATGGCCGAGGCCATCGACGCTCCGGAGGAGATGTCGCTGAACGCGCCGCGGATCATCACCTTGAAGATCCCGGTCGACAAGATCGGCGAGGTGATCGGCCCCAAGGGCAAGGTGATCAACCAGATCCAGGACGACACCGGCGCGCAGATCACCATCGAGGACGACGGCACCATCTACGTCGGCGCCACCAAGGGCGAGGCGGCGGAGGCCGCACGGGCGGCGATCAACGCGATCGCGAACCCGACCATGCCGGAGGTGGGTGAGCGGTACCTCGGCACGGTGGTCAAGACGACCAACTTCGGCGCGTTCGTCTCCCTGCTTCCCGGCAAGGACGGCCTGCTGCACATCAGCAAGCTGCGCGGCCTCGCGGGCGGCAAGCGCGTCGAGGCCGTCGAGGACGTCTTGTCGGTGGGACAAAAGGTCCAGGTGCAGATCGCCGAGATCGACGACCGCGGCAAGCTCTCCCTGGTCCCCGTGGTCGAGGAGACCGCCTCGGCCGAGTCCGTCGGCTGAGCCCCTTCGTGGTCAGTCCGGGCCCTCGGCGGCGTCCCGGGACGAGCCGCACCCTGCTGGTGGAGCGGGACGGTGCCGGGTCGGTGCTCAGCACGGTCCGCCGCACCGTCCTGCCGTCGGGGCTGCGCGTGGTCACCGAGGCGATGGCCGGCGCCCGCTCGGCCACGGTCGGGGTCTGGGCGGGTTCGGGGTCGAGGGACGAGACGGCGACCACGTCCGGTGCGTCGCACTTCCTGGAGCACCTGCTGTTCAAGGGCACGCCCAGCCGGACCGCGATGGACATCTCCGCCGCGCTGGACGCGGTGGGAGGGGAGTTCAACGCCTTCACCGGCAAGGAGTACACCTGCTTCCACGCCCGGGTGCTCGAGCAGGACCTGCCGTTGGCGGTGGACGTCCTCGGCGACATGTACACCTCGAGCCGGCTCACCGCCGACGACGTCGAGGCGGAGCGTCAGGTCATCCTCGACGAGATCGCCATGCACGACGACGACCCCGAGGAGCTGGCCGGCAACCTGTTCGCCGAGCACGCCTACGGCGCGACCGCGCTGGGCCGCCCCATCGCGGGCACGGCCGGGTCGGTGACCGCGCTCTCCGCCGCGCAGGTGCGCCGCCACTACCGCCGGCACTACCGTCCGGAGCGGACGGTGGTGGCGGTCGCGGGGAACGTCGACCATGCGACCGTGGTGCGGCGGGTGCGGCGGGCCTTCGCCGGCCGCGACTTCCTCTCCGGCTCTGCGGCCCCGGTGCCGCCGCGCACCGGCGCCCGGTTCCGCCGTCGCGCCGCCGGCACCGCCGTGCTCGCGCGGCCCTTCGAGCAGACGACCCTCGTGCTGGGAGTGGACGGCCTGGTCCGCAACGACCCTCGCCGGTTCGCCCTGGGGGTGCTCAACGCCCTGGTCGGCGGCGGGACGTCGTCGCGGCTGTTCCAGGAGGTGCGGGAGCGGCGCGGCCTGGCGTACTCGGTGTACTCCTTCGTCTCCCACTACTGCGACGCCGGGACGTTCGGCGTCGGCGTCGGCTGTCTCCCGGACCGTCTCGACGAGGTGCTCGCGGTCGTGCGGCGCGAGCTGCGCCTCGTCGCCGAGGACGGCCCCGGCGCGGAGGAGGTCGAGCGGGGGAAGGGCCAGCTGCGCGGCGGCCTGGTGCTCGGGCTGGAGGACACCGGCGCCCGGATGTCGCGGATCGCGAAGGCCGAGCTGCTGTACGACCAGCTGCTCGGCGTCGACGACGTGGTGGCTCGCATCGACGCGGTCACCCTCGACGACGTACGCGTGCTCGCCAAGGAGCTGCTCACCCAGCCGGAGACGCTGGCCGTCGTGGGACCGGTGGGGGAGTAGCGCGCGTGCGCGGGCCGGTCGGCTGGGTTGTGGCCGATAACCGCACGGTCATGGGGTTGTGGCCCGAGCCTGCACTGCCCTTCGGCGTGTCGGTTGCGGTTATCGGCCACCCAACGGCGTGCGGCTCAGACGGTCACCCGCCGTGCCGCGACCAGCTCGCCGGCGGAGAAGCCCTCCAGACGCAGCTGCTGGCCGCTGCTCGCGTCGGCCACCGTGACCGTGGTCGAGCCAGGAGTCGGACCGGCCGGGACCGTCGGAGAGGCGACCGGCCGGCCGGCGAGGTAGACGTCGACGCGGTCCAGTCCGACCGTGGTCAGCTGCGCGGTGAGCGTCGTGCCGGCCAGGGTGGCGGCGACGTCGAGGCGGCGCACCGGCATCGCGGCCAGGATCTCACCGGCCTCGTCCAGCAGGTCCTTGTTGCCAGATAGCACGTCGTCGCGGGTGAGCGGGTGCACCTGGTCGGGCACCACGCCGAGGTCCTCGACCGGAGTGCCGGCCAGGGCGCCGACCCGCAGGCCGCGGCGGATCGCGACACGCATGTTCGCGCCCTGCGGCAGGCTCCGGTACGGCGAGGCCGGGTCGCCGGCCATGAGCTGCTGGAGCAGCTGGAGGGTCCACACATTGGCGCCGCCGGCGCCGGTGCAGGCGTCGACGCCGAGGATCGGGCCGATGCCGTGGTCGGCCCAGCCCGCGGCGAAGAAGTCGGTGGCCGAGTAGCACCGGGCGTCGGTGACCAGCACGGCCGGGCCGTGGTAGGTCTGACCGACCTGGTTGGCGCCCTCGAGCGGAGTGATCGGCCTGGCAGCGGAGAAGGCGGCACCGGTCTCCGTGGCCTGGTCCAGGGAGGCAAACCAGGGCCCGAGGTCGATGCCCGCGGCGGCGTCCTTGTGCCGGCGCACCAGGGCCAGGTTGAGCGCGGTCGCGAGGAACTGCACCGGCTCCGGCTCGACCCGGCGCGGGGTCAGGGTCTGGAGGGTGAACTCGCTGGCGTGCAGGTGGCCGCCGCCGTTGCCGCGGACGTCCACGATGAGGCCGTTCTGGGGCAGCGCCGCGGCCAGCCGCACGAACTCGTCGCGGAAGGCGATCGGGTCCTGCACGCTGAAGGTGAAGATCCGCAGGTGGCCGAACGTGCCGCTTGCCGTGGTCACCTCGCGAGCCCGGAACACCCCGGGCATCGTGGTCGCGACGTCACCGGTGTTCACCGCCTCCGCGGTCGCCAGCTCCGCCGAGCTGAGGCCGCCCTCCAGCTCGACGACCTCGGGCTTGTAGAGCATCTTGACCGCGCGGGACCGCTCGTCCGCGTCGAGGTCCATGCCGAGCGAGGTGGCCGCCGGCGACACGGCGTCGAGATCGGTCATCGGCGGGAGGTTCCCGGTCACCTGCCACTGCAGCCGCACGTCGCGGGGCTTGCCGTCCGCGGCCAGGTAGGTCACCACGATCCAGTCCTCGTCGGGCGGCAGCTGCATCTTCAGCGGTCGCACGGTCATCGAGTCCAGACCGCGCACGAGGTTGGCGGCCCGGTTGCTCCCGGCGAACCGGGCGCCGTTGACCTCCACGGCGCGGGCGATGGGGACGCCGTTCCAGTGGGTGACCTCGGTGCCGACGCCGAAGCCGTCGGCGGTGAAGCCGGCCACGGTCCGGGTCACCAGGTAGTGGTTACCGGTCGGGTCGGTGGCCTTCTCCATCATGAACGGCAGGAACGCCACCTGGCCGGCGAACGGCTGCGGCAGCAGGTAGTTCGTGTGCAGGTCCCGCACGGACATGAAGATGCTGGCCATCTCGCGGTGGAACTGCCACTCGGGCTCCATGGTCTGGGCCGTCTGGTGGTCCAGCCGCGCGCGCAGCAGGCGGAGCCGCTGCACCGGGTTGACCGCGTGCATCGCGGACTTGAGCGGCAGGTGCACGTAGTTCTGCTCCAACAGCACCCGGGCCTGGTCGACGATCAGCCTGCGGTCGTCGAGGCTGAGCAGGCCGGCGGTCGCGAGGAACCCGGGCACGGTCAGTGCGCCGTCGCCGCTCACCTGCCCCGGCTGCTCGGGCTCGGCGGCTGCTGCGGGCGGGGTGGTCAGCGTCATGGCGTCTCCCGGGTCAGGCTGGGCGGGTCTCTCAGAGGAGAGCCGGGCCGTGGCCGAAAGATACGCCGCCGACGGGGTGCGTAGGTTGGTCTCCGTGACGGCGAGGAAGGTCGGTGTGCTCGGCTCCGGGGGCAAGGTCGGCCGGGAGGTGTGCGCGGCGGTCCGGGCCGCCGACGACCTCGAGCTGGTTGCCGAGGTCGACGTCGGCGACGACCGCGCCGTCCTGCTGGATGCCGGTGCCGAGGCGGTCGTGGACTTCACCCACCCCGACGCGGTGATGGACAACGTGGAGTTCTGCGTCCGCAACGGCATCCACGCCGTCGTCGGCACCACCGGCTTCGACCAGGAACGGCTGGACCGGGTCCGCGGGTGGCTGGACGGCGCGCCCGGGGTCGGCGTCCTGGTCGCGCCCAACTTTTCGGTGGGCGCGGTGCTGATGATGCGGTTCGCGGCCGAGGCGGCGCCGTTCTTCGAGAGCGTCGAGATCATCGAGCTGCACCACCCCGACAAGGCCGACGCCCCGTCGGGGACCGCGCGCCGGACCGCGGAGCTCGTCGCGGTCGCGCGGCGGGACGCGGGGACGGGCCCGATGCCGGACGCCACCAGCACCGAGCTGGCCGGGGCGCGCGGCGCCGACGTCGCCGGGGTCCGCGTCCACGCGGCCCGGGTGCGCGGCCTGGTGGCGCACCAGGAGGTCCTGCTCGGCGGGCTCGGCGAGACGCTGACGCTGCGGCACGACTCGCTGGACCGGGTGTCGTTCACACCGGGCGTCCTGCGCGCGGTCCGGGCGATTGCCGACCGGCCGGGGCTCACCGTCGGCCTGGAGCCACTGCTGGGCCTGGGCTGAGCCGTGCGCGCCAAGGCCACCGTCGCCGTGCTGGTCGTCGTGCTGGTCTTCTACGCCCTGGTCATCGGCCGCAAGGGGGTGGCGCTGCTGGGCGTGGGCTCGCCCGTGGCGGCGGGTCTCGGGGTCGCGCTGCTGGTGCTCCCGATGCTGGGCCTGGTCCTGGTGTGGCGAGAGGTCGAGTTCGGGCGGCGTACGGCGAGGCTCGGCGCGCTGCTGTCCAGCGAGGGCGGCCTGCCCGTGGACGACCTGCCACGACGACCGTCCGGTCGGGTGGACCGGGAGGCGGCCGACGCCGCGTTCGAGACCTTGCGCGCCGAGACCGCCGCCGACCCCGGCAGCTGGCGCGCGTGGTACCGCCTGGCCCTGGCGTACGACGCCGCCGGCGACCGCGGCCGGGCCCGCGAGGCCGCGCGGCATGCGGTCGCGCTCTCCCGGGCGGAGGGCGGCGTCGAGGCATGACGCAGCCGGTTCCCGGCGACCTGGCCCGTTCGGCCGGCGCTCTTGCCCTCGAGGATCCCGGCTCACAGCATCCGGACCAGCGCCGCGGTGACCGCCGCGACCGCCACCACCGCGAGGAACGGCCACCGCAGCAGCAGCGCGACCACCGCCGCGGCGAGACCGGCGAGCCGCGCGTCGACGACCAGCGCGCTACCGCGGGCGAGAACCTGGACGGCGACCAGCGCGGACAGCAGCGCGACCGGCAGCAGGTCGGCGACCCGGGCCACGACCGGGCGGTCGAGCACCCGCGCAGGCACGGACAGGCCGAGGAGCTTGAGCAGGTAGCAGCCCGCGGCGGTGCCCAGCACCGCGGCCCAGATCACCGCGCCGTCCCGCGCGGGGGCACCAGCCCGACCAGCACGGCCACGGCTGCGGCCGCCAGGACCGGCGTGCCCGCGGTGGTCACGGGCACCAGGAGCAGCGCCACCAGCACGGCGAGCGCCGCGACGGTCAGGTTCCGCCGGCCCCGCAGCCGCGGCCACAGCAGGGCCAGGAAGGCGCCGCCCACCGCGGCGTCCAGCCCGTACGTGCGCGGGTCGCCGAGGGCCTCTCCGGCAAGGGCCCCGGCCAGGGTGGCGAGGTTCCAGAACGCGAACACCGCCAGGCCCGTGGCCAGGAACCCTACCCGGGCCGCCTCGGTCGTCGCCCGAGTCACCGACATCGCGGTGGACTCGTCGATGACCAGCTGCGCCGCGGCGACCCGCCGACCGCCGTGCCACCCGAGCAGCGGTGCCAGCCTCAGCCCGTACAGCGTGTTCCGGGTGCCCAGCATCAGCGCGGTGACCGCCCCGGACAGCGGTGCGCCGCCCGAGGCGACCACGCCGACGAACGCGAACTGCGAGGCCCCGGTGAACACCAGCAGCGACAGCGCGCAGGTCTGCCACACGCCGAGCCCCGCGGCCACGGAGACCGCCCCGAACGACACGCCGTACGCCCCGGTGGCCACGCCGACGGCGAGGCCGTCGCGGACGATCCCGCGCCGCTGCCTCGCGGCGTCGTCCGCGCCCGGCCCGGCGGCCGGCGGTCCCTCGGAGGAGCCGGGGCGAGGGTCGGATGCGCTCACCCGCGCGACCCTAGCGATCCCGCACCCCAAGAACGCAGCCCGTCTCCGTGGTCGACGTGCGTGCGTCGCATGGCGGAGGACGCCGAGCGGCTCGCGGTGTGTGACGTCGGTCGAACCCGCTCCGGGTCAGGTCAGCGTCGTGTGCAGGCGGACCTGCCGGACCCGGACGGCACCGTCGCCGCTGAGGTCGAGCTCGCGGTGCGCGCCGTCGGGGGCCCAGCCCGCTTCGGTGAGGAAGGCGCGGCGAGCGTCGTCGGTGGCGGTCAGCCAGACCACGCCCCGCCGGAACCGGTCGGCGCGCAGGGTGTCCACGGCCGCCTGCACCAGCCGCGACCCATGGCCCCGGCCCCGGTGGTCCGGGTCGACGGTGAGCTCGGCGAGCTCGCCGTCGGCGACCGGGTCGGAGTCGGGGTCGGCGGACGGGACGGTCAGGGCGTAGCCGCGGACGGCGGCCCGCTCGAGCGCCACCAGCACGCGGTCCCTCGCGTCCGGGGGGCGGGCCAGGGACTCCGCCCACGTCGTGGCAAGCCGGTCCGGCTCCAGCCCGTCGAGCAGGTCGCCGGGCAGCAGCCCGGCGTACTCCTCGCGCCAGGCCCGGACCTGCACCGCGGCGATCGCGGGCGCGTCCTTCGGCCAGGCGAGGCGCACCGAGAGCTCCGTGGGGGGGCCGGGACCGTCCATGTGGCAATCGTCTCAGGGCGGATCCGGGCCGGATCCGGTGCGGAGGTATCTGTAGTAATTCAGTAGACTCTTGGGCATGACGCCGGACCGCAGGCCGCCCGACTTCTTCCTGGTCGGGGCCCCCAAGGCGGGCACCAGCGCGCTGCACTCCGCGCTGGCCCAGCACCCGCACCTGTTCATGTCCAAGGTCAAGGAGCCCAAGTACTACATGTGCGGCGACAGCCCGCCGCCGGCGTACAAGGGCCCCGGCGACGCGCACAGCAACCAGGAGTGGGTCTGGCAGCGCGACCGCTACCTCTCGCTGTTCGACGACGCCCCGGAGGGCACGCTGCGCGGTGAGAGCACGCCGTTCTACCTGTACAACCGCGACGCGCGGCGGCGGATCGCCGCCGATGCCCCCGGGGCCCTCCTCGTCGCGGTCCTCCGGGACCCCGTCGACCGGGCGTACTCGAACTGGATGCACCTGTGGGTGGACGGCCTGGAGCCCCGCGCCGACATCGTGGTCGCCTGCGAGAAGGAGCAGGACCGCATCGACAACGGCTGGGCGCCGTTCTGGCACTACCGCAGCCTTGGCATGTACGGCCGGCAGGTCGCGGACCTGTTCGACCACTTCCCCCGTGAGCAGGTGCTGTTGCTGCGCTACAAGGACCTGGTGAGGGACGCGGAAGGCACGCTGAACCGGGTCTGCCGCTTCCTCGGCGTCGAGGAGGGCCGCGTGGAGGCGGTGCCCTCGGACAACTCCCGGGTGTTCGTCCGCGACGGCGTCCGGACCCGGACGATCGCGCCGGTCATCCGCGCCGGCGCCGCGGCCGCGCAGTTCCTGCCGCCGCAGGTGTGGCGCAAGGTCAGCAGGCCGCTGGTCCAGGAGCTGCACCGGGGCGGGTCGGAGGACCGCCCGCGGCTGACCCCGGAGCAGCGGGAGATCCTCCTAGAGCCGCACCGCGAGGACATCGCGCTGCTGGAGAAGGTCACCGGTGAGTCGTTCGCCGAGTGGCTGACCTACCGCGCGGGCGCCTCGTTCAAGGCGCGCGCCGCCGGCTCCTGAACGGTTCGCCGCACCAACATTGACGGGTCGACCCACCAAGATTGACGGGTCGACCCACCAAGATTGACGGTTCGACCCACAACACCGGCGGTGGGGCGGGGGTGGGGCGGAGGTGGGGCCGGGGGGTGGGTCAGACGGCCTGGGCGAGCTCTCCGCCGGCGCGCTCGACGCTGGTGACCAGGTCGTGGGCGCCGTCGGGGCGGGCCACCTCGAAGTAGAACCTGGTGCCTCCGTCGGGCAGCGGGACGGCGGCGACGTAGCGCAGGGCACCGTCGGAGTGGGGGGAGCGCAGCCGCGGGACGGCGTGGTCGGCCAGCAGGCCCGTTGCGTCCCCGCGAGCCAGGCCGGTGGTCTCGTGCCAGTTCTGGTCGGCGCGGGCGCGACCGTCGTACAGCACCACCAGGGGGTCCAGCGAGAGCACTGCGGTGACCCTGGCACCCCGGGCGTCCCAGGAGCCGGCGGTGCCGGTGAGGACCGTCCCGTGCGCCTGCCAGGTCAGGCCGTCGCGGCTGGTCAGGTACGCCGTCGACATCCGGTCCTCCTGACCCGGGACGTCCAGAGGGTGCACGCAGACCCACATCCGCCAGCCGTCCGGGCCGGCCACCACGACCGGGTCCTTGACCGCGAGGTCCGGGCTGCCGGGCAGGACCATGGTCCGACGCCCCGAGGGCAGGTCGGCGGGGTCGTCGGCGTCCAGCGCCTCGACCCACCAGTGCTTGGTGCCCGGCGTCGCGCAGGACAGGTAGAGCCGCCACCCGCCCTCCGGCCTGCGCACGATCACCGGCCGCTCGAACGACTCCGCGCCGAACGTGCGCCGGTGCACCTGGCACACCGGCGCGAAGCTGACGCCGTCCAGCGAGCGCGCCACGACCACGCTGACCCCGCGTCCCGCGCCGAGCGGCCGGCGCACCCGGTAGGCGAGGTAGAAGACGCCGTCGTCCAGCACCGCGCTGGGCGCCCCCGCCCAGTTGCCGGCTCCGGGAGCCGGCGCGGGGACGACGACGGTGGCGTCGTCGAGGTCGGGCAGGGGAAGGGTCTCGACGGGCATGGGCTAAGTCTAGCGAAAGAGTGCACTATGAGTGGTGATTCATGTCACGAAGTGGTGAAACGTGTCGCAGTCTGTGCTCCGCGCCCGGGGACCCGGGCTCGCGTGTCCCGCCGGGGGCCGATGAGCCCGATGCTAGGTTGACCGGGTGCGGCAGTACCTCGACCTGGTCCGGCGCGTGCTGGACGAGGGCGTGGAGAAGACCGACCGCACCGGCACCGGCACCCTGAGCGTGTTCGGCCACCAGATGCGCTTCGACCTGTCCGCCGGCTTCCCGCTGGTGACCACCAAGCGCATCCACACGCGGTCGGTGTTCGCCGAGCTGCTGTGGTTCCTGCGCGGTGACACCAACGTCACCTGGCTGCGGGAGCGTGGGGTGACCATCTGGGACGAGTGGGCCGGTGCCGACGGCGACCTCGGCCCCGTGTACGGCGCCCAGTGGCGCAGCTGGCCCACCGCCGACGGGCAGCACGTCGACCAGCTCGCGAGGGTGGTCGAGTCGCTCCGCCGCGACCCGGACAGCCGCCGGCACGTGGTCTCGGCATGGAACGTCGCCGACATCCCACGCATGGCGCTCGCGCCGTGCCACGTGCTGTTCCAGTTCTACGTGACGCCGGACGCGGCAGGCCCGGGCCGGCTGAGCTGCCAGCTCTACCAGCGCTCCGCCGACGTGTTCCTCGGCGTGCCGTTCAACATCGCGTCGTACGCGCTGCTCACCCACCTGGTCGCCCAGGTCACCGGCCTGGACGTCGGGGACTTCGTGCACACGCTGGGTGACGCCCACCTCTACCGCAACCATCTCGACCAGGCCCGGCTGCAGCTGGGGCGCGAGCCGCGGCCACTGCCGACCCTGTGGCTGGAGCCGTCGGTGCGAGACCTGGACGGCTTCACGCTCGAGCACATCGAGGTCAAGGACTACGACCCCCACCCCGGGATCAAGGCGCCGATCGCCGTATGACCCGGGCATGACCGCACCGACGAGCCTGCCCTCCACCGCTCCGGCGCGCAAGCGAGTGGTGCTGGTCGCGGCCGTCGCCGACAACGGCGTGATCGGTGCCCGGGACCAGGTGCCTTGGCACCTCCCCGGCGACCTCAGGCACTTCCGGGCGGTCACGCGCGGCCACACCGTGGTGATGGGACGCCGTACGTTCGACTCGATCGGGCATCCCCTGCCCTACCGCACCAACGTGGTGGTGACCCGCACGCCGGGCTGGTCGCACGAGGGCGTCTTCGCCGCCCCGGACCTCGACGCCGCGCTCGGGCTCGCGCAGCGGTTCGACGGGGAGGTCATGGTGATCGGCGGCGCGCAGATCTACGCGCTGGCGCTGCCCGTGGCGGACGCGCAGATCCTCACCGAGGTGCACCAGTCGCCGCCCGGCGACGCGCACTACCCGGCGTTCGACCGGTCGGCGTGGCGGGAGACCCGCCGGGAGGCGCACGAGGGGTACGACCTGGTCTGGCTGGAGCGGCCCTCGTAGCCGGCCCGAGCCCTCCGGGGATGCCCGGTGCCAGGGTGGGCGGCGTAGAGTTGCGCGTCGCAGCAGGCAGCTGGACTTTCGCAACAGGTCGTGGGCGGCCCCCCGGGTCAGCCCTCGGTGGCCTCCTCGAGCGGCGCGGCGGGGGCCTCCCCGAACAGCGCGGCGTAGCTGAAGCCCGCGATGAGGCCGCCCAGCAGCGGGGCGAGGATGAACACCCACAGCTGCGCGATCGCGTCGCCGCCGGCGAAGAGCGCCGGGCCGATGGACCGGGCCGGGTTCACCGACGTGTTGCTCACCGGGATGCTGATCAGGTGGATCAGGGTCAGCGCGAGCCCGATGGCGATCGGCGCGAAGCCCTTCGGGGCCAGCGTGTGCGTGGCGCCCAGGATGATGTAGAGGAAGAACGCGGTGAGCAGGACCTCGATGACGATCACCGCGAGCAGCGAGTAGCCGCCGGGTGACCGGTCGCCGTACCCGTTGGTGGCGAAGCCGCTGTCGACGGCGCTGAACCCGTCGACGCCGTTGGCCACGACCCACAGCACCGCGGCGGCCACGATCGCCGCGACCACCTGGGTGACGACGTAGCCGGGCACGTCCTTCCAGTCGAAGCGTCTGCTGCTGGCCAGGCCGACGGTGATGGCGGGGTTGAAGTGGCCGCCGCTCACGTGGCCGACCGCGTAGGCCATCGTCAGCACGGTCAGGCCGAACGCGAAGGCGACGCCCAGCCAGCCGATCCCGACGTCGGGGACGCCGGCGGCCAGGACGGCGCTGCCGCAGCCGCCGAAGACCAGCCAGAAGGTGCCGAAGAACTCCGCGGCGAGTCGTTGGGTCATGGTGGGCACGGGAAGCCTCCTCGAGAACGGGCAACGGTGCGAGTGCCGCAGGTCAGTCTTGCGGCTCCGGGGCGCGGGTCCGGGGAGGCGCGCCCCGACGCGCCGGTGGGCTGCTGCCGGGCCAGACCCCCTAACCTGGGGACATGACTTCCGTCGAGCTCGCCCCGGCTCCGTTCGGCAGGGTTCTCACCGCGATGGTGACGGCGTTCGACGACGACGGCGCCGTGGACCTCGAGGGCACCGCGCGGGTCGCCGCCTACCTCGTCGACCAGGGCAACGACGGCCTGGTCGTCTCGGGCACGACGGGGGAGTCGCCCACGACCAGTACCGCCGAGGACGGCCAGATCCTGCAGGCCGTGGTGGACGCCGTCGGCGACCGCGCCACGGTCGTCGCCGGGGTCGGCACGAACAACACCGCCCACTCCGTCGAGCTGGCCGAGCAGGCGCAGAAGGTCGGCGCGGACGGCGTGCTCGTGGTGACGCCGTACTACAACAAGCCGACGCAGGAGGGCGTCCTCGCGCACTTCCGCTCGGTGGCCGCGGCCGGCGACCTGCCGGTGATGCTCTACGACATCCCCGGCCGCGCGGGCATCGCCATTGCGCCGGACACCTATGCCCGGGTCGCCGAGGACGACAAGGTGGTCGCGGTCAAGGACGCGGTGGGCGACCTGGCCCGTGGGGTGCGGGTGATGCGCGACACCGGGCTGGCCTTCTACTCCGGCGACGACGCGCTCAACCTGGCCTGGCTGACGCACGGCGGGTCCGGCGTCGTCTCGGTCGTCGGCCACGTCGCCGCGCGCGAGTACGCCGCCATGGTCGCCGCCGTGGCGCGCGGCGACCTCGCCGAGGCCCTCCGGACCTACGTCGACCTGCTGCCGCTCGTCGAGGTGGTGATGGGCCGCGTCCAGGGCGCGATGGCGGCCAAGGCCGCGATGCAGCTGCTCGGCGTCCTGACCAACCGGGCGATGCGGCTGCCACTGGTGCCCGCCCCCGACGCGGTGGTCGAGGAGCTGCGCGCGGAGCTGGTGCGACGCGGACGCCTGTCCCGGTGAGCCACCCGCACCCGGAGCTGTCCGCTCCGGCACCGCTGCCCGCACACGGCCTGCGCGTCATCCCGCTCGGCGGCCTGGGCGAGATCGGCCGCAACATGACGGTCTTCGAGTACTCCGGCCGGCTGCTGGTGGTCGACTGCGGCGTGCTGTTCCCCGAGGAGAACCACCCCGGGGTCGACCTGATCCTGCCCGACTTCGAGCCGATCCGGGCCCGGCTGGACGCCGTCGAGGCAGTGGTGCTGACCCACGGCCACGAGGACCACATCGGGGCGGTGCCGTACCTGCTGCGCGAGCGCCCCGACATCCCGCTGGTCGGCTCCAAGCTCACCTTGGCCCTGCTGCGTCCCAAGCTCGCCGAGCACCGGCTCAAGGAGACCGCGCACCACGTCGTCGCGGAGGGCGACACGATCGCCTTCGGGCCGTTCGACCTGGAGTTCGTCGCGGTCAACCACTCGATCCCCGACTCCTTGGCCGTCGTGGTCCGCACCGGCGCGGGCACCGTGCTGCACACCGGCGACTTCAAGATGGACCAGCTGCCCCTGGACCGGCGGATCACCGACCTGCGCGCGTTCGCGCGGCTCGGCGAGGAGGGCGTCGACCTGTTCCTCGTCGACTCCACCAACGCCGAGGTCCCCGGCTTCACCGTCTCGGAGACCGAGATCGGCCCGGTCATCGACCGGGTGTTCCACCAGAGCAAGGGCCGGATCATCGTCGCCTGCTTCGCCTCCCACGTGCACCGGGTGCAGCAGGTGCTCGACGCCGCGGTGCAGCACGACCGCAAGGTCGCCTACGTCGGCCGCTCGATGCTGCGCAACATGGGAATCGCCCGGGACCTCGGGTACCTCGACGTGCCACCAGGAGTCCTGGTCGACGCGCGCGACATCGGTGAGCACCCGTCGGAGCGCACCGTCCTGGTCTCGACCGGGTCCCAGGGGGAGCCGCTCTCGGCGCTGAGCCGGATCGCCCAGCGCAACCACAGCTTCGTGCACATCGAGGAGGGCGACACGGTCGTCCTGGCCTCCAGCCTGATCCCCGGCAACGAGAACGCGGTCTACCGGGTGATCAACGGGCTGGCCCGCTGGGGCGCCAAGGTCGTGCACAAGGGCAACGCCCTGGTGCACGTGTCCGGGCACGCCAGCGCGGGGGAGCTGCTCTACTGCTACAACATCGTCCGCCCCGGCAACGTCATGCCGGTGCACGGCGAAGTGCGGCACATGCAGGCCAACGCCGCGCTGGCCGAGGCCACCGGGGTGCCCCGGGAGAACATCGTGGTCGCGGAGGACGGGATCGTCGTGGACCTCGTCGACGGCCGCGCCACCGTCGCCGGGAAGGTGGACTGCGGATACGTCTTCGTCGACGGGTCGTCGGTCGGCGACGTCACCGAGACGTCGCTGAAGGACCGCCGGATCCTCGGCGAGGAGGGGTTCATCTCGGTGATCGTGGTCGTGGACACGGTGACCGGCAAGGTGGCCGGCGGCCCGGAGATCCACGCCCGCGGGTTCGTGGAGGACGACGCGGTGTTCGACGACATCAAGCAGCCGATCATCGACGCCCTGGGCGCCGCCGTGCGCGACGGCGTCACCGACCCCTACCAGCTCCAGCAGACCATGCGCCGCATCGTCGGACGGTGGGTCAACAACCGGCACCGCCGGCGGCCGATGATCATCCCTGTTGTCGTGGAGGCCTAGGACCCCGGCTGGGTCGAGCCGTCAGTCTTGGTGGGCCGAGCCGTCAGTTCTGGCGGGCCGAGCCGGCGACGTTGGTGGGTCGAGGCGAGGGCGGTTCGCCGGCAAGGTAGGTCGGCTGGGCAGCCGGGATGCAGGTGGTGGTCCCGTCGGTGCCACCTGCGGTCGCGCCCGTGGGGGAGTCGAACCGCGGACTCCGTTCGTCGGCGAGGGCGCTTCGCGCCGGAGCGACGACCACAGTCCACGGTTCGACTCCTTGCCGGTGACCTCGCCCACCCCTCGCTGCCCTCGGGGTGGGTTCGGGCACCGCCCGGCGTGTGAAACATGGGACTGGTGTGACTCGTCGCCTAGGCTCTTGCACCATGGCGACCCGTACCTCCACCTCGGCGCGCGGCCGCAGCGCGCGGACCCGCGGGTCGGGCTCGTCCAAGGGCGGCTCCGCGGCCTCCTCCCGGTCCCGGTCACGAGGGGCGGGGACGTCGTCTCGGCGCTCGGGCTCCCGCCGGCCGCCACCGCGGGCGGTCCGCAACGGTCCGAGCCCGGTGCGCCGGCTGGTCGGGGGCGTCGCCCACGCTCTGGCGGGCGGCGTCCGCGCGGTGTGGCTGGCGGTCGCGGCGCTCGTGGGCGGCCTGGTCCGCCGGGTGGGCAGGACGGCGCGGGAGCTCGACCCGGCGCACCGCCGGGACGGGGTCGCCCTCGCCGTGCTCGCCGCGGCCGTCGTGGTGGCCGCCGCGGTCTGGTGGCAGCTGCCGGGCAGCCTCATGGACGCGGTGCGCACCGTCGTCACCGGCTCCGTGGGCCTCGTGGGCTGGCTGGTGCCGGTGCTCCTGGCGCTGGCCGGCCTGCGCGCGCTGCGCAACCCCGAGCGCGCCGGTCCCGCCGGGCGCCAGGTGGTCGGGTGGGCGGCGCTGCTGTTCGGCGTGCTGGGCCTGCTGCACGTGGCGCACGGCGCGCCCGGCGGCGGTGACACCGAGCGGCTGGGCGACGCCGGTGGCGCGCTGGGCTTCGTGGCCGGGTCGCTGCTGCTGGACCTGCTGCAGTCCGCGTACGTCGCCGTACCGATCCTGGTGCTGCTGGCCTGCTTCGGGGTCCTGGTCGTCACCGGCACGCCGCTCCACCAGGTGCCGGCCCGGCTTCGCGCGGCACGGGACCGCCTTCTCGGCCGCACCGCTCCCACCGCCGCGGACCCCCCCGCGGACCCCACCGAGGACCCGGCCCGTGCCGCACCCAGCCTGCGGCGGTCCCGTCCCCGGCGACGCGTGGGCGCCATGCGCGACGACGAGGCGCTGCTCCCCGAGGGCGACGCGCCCTACGAGAGCCCGGTGCGGGTCGAGCCCGCCGAGCCGGACCGGAGGCAGGACCCGCCGAGCACGAGCACACCGGTCCCCGCCGCAGGACCGGGCGAACGCGCGGAGCCACCCCCGCATACCCCGCTGCCGCCGCGCGTGGAGCAGCTCACCCTCGCCGGTGACGTCACCTACTCCGTGCCCGGCAACGACGTGCTCAGGGCCGGCAGCCCGCACAAGGCGCGCAGCCGCGCGTCCGACGAGGTGGTCGGGCGTCTCACCGAGGTGCTCGAGCAGTTCGAGATCGACGCGCAGGTCACCGGCTACACGCGGGGGCCGACCGTGACCCGCTACGAGGTGGAGCTCGGCCCGGCGGTCAAGGTCGAGAAGGTCACCGCGCTGGGCAGGAACATCGCCTACGCCGTCGCGAGCGCCGACGTCCGCATCCTGTCGCCGATCCCGGGCCGGAGCGCGATCGGCATCGAGATCCCGAACGCGGACAAGGAGATCGTCTCGCTCGGCGACGTGCTGCGCTCGGCGAACGCGCGCCGCGACGAGCATCCCATGCTGGTCGCGATGGGCAAGGACGTGGAGGGCGGCTTCGTGGTCGCCAACCTCGCCAAGATGCCGCACCTGCTGGTGGCGGGCGCGACCGGCTCCGGCAAGTCCAGCTTCGTCAACTCGATGGTGGTCTCGCTGCTGATGAGGTCCACGCCCGACGAGGTGCGGATGGTCATGGTCGACCCCAAACGCGTGGAGCTGACCGTCTACGAAGGCATCCCGCACCTGATCACGCCGATCATCACCAGCCCGAAGAAGGCGGCCGAGGCGCTGCAGTGGGTGGTGCGGGAGATGGACCTACGCTACGACGACCTCGCGGCATTCGGTTTTCGTCACATCGACGACTTCAACCGCGCCGTGCGAGCGGGGAAGGTGCAGCCGCCTGCCGGCAGCGACCGGGTTCTCGCGCCGTACCCCTATCTGCTCGTCGTCGTCGACGAGCTCGCCGACCTGATGATGGTGGCGCCGCGCGACGTCGAGGACGCCGTCGTGCGGATCACCCAGCTCGCCCGGGCCGCCGGCATCCACCTGGTGCTGGCGACGCAGCGTCCCTCCGTCGACGTGGTCACCGGGCTGATCAAGGCCAACGTGCCGTCGCGGCTGGCGTTCGCGACGTCCAGCCTCGCCGACAGCCGGGTCATCCTCGACCAGCCCGGAGCCGAGAAGCTGGTCGGCCAGGGCGACGGACTGTTCCTGCCGATGGGCGCCTCGAAGCCGGTGCGGGTGCAGGGGTCGTGGGTGACCGAGGCGGAGATCCACCAGGTGGTGGCCCACTGCAAGGGCCAGCTCACCCCGACCTACCGCGACGACGTGACCACCCCGGCGCAGTCCCGGCGCGAGCTCGACGACGACATCGGCGACGACCTCGACCTGGTCGTCCAGGCGGTCGAGCTGGTGGTCACCACGCAGTTCGGCTCCACGTCGATGCTGCAGCGCAAGCTGCGGGTCGGGTTCGCCAAGGCGGGCCGGCTGATGGACATCTTGGAGAGCCGGGGCGTGGTCGGGCCCAGCGAGGGGTCCAAGGCACGTGACGTCCTGGTCAAGCCCGACGACCTCGACGAGGTCGTCGCCACCTTGCAGGGGGAGCAGTGAGCGCGATCCCGGTGCGCACCGTCGCCGACGGCGACCATGCCGACCATGCCGACCATGCCGGCCATGCCGGCCATGCCGGCCATGCCGGCCATGCCTACGGCGAGACCGGCCTGGCTGGCCTGCTCGGCGGCCCACCTCCCGAGACCGCGCCGGAGCCGCCGCAGGTCGAGGTCCGCCGCAACGCCGCCGTCCCGGCGCTGATCGGGATCGCGGCGTCCGCGATCGCGACCGCCTACCTGTACCGGGCGGTCGACACCTCCTCGGTCTCGGACTGGGCGTGGTGCGCCGGCATGGCCCTGGTCGCGGTCACCTACCTGGTCGCGCTCCTGGACGCTCGCACCCCGCTCCTGGTCGCCGACGAGCTCGGAGTGCGCGTGCGGCTCGGGACCCAGTGGCGGGCGGTGCCCTGGGAGGCCGTGGAGCAGGTCGTGGTCTCGCCCCGGCACGGGCCGCTGCGCGACGGCCGGCTGCTGGTGCTGCTGCACCACGTCGCCCGCGCCGTCGAGGGGCTGGACGGTCGCAGCCGCCGTGCCGCACGGCAGAACCAGCGCCGGTACGGCGCCGCGCTCGCCGTCCCGCTGGGCCTCACGACCCGCGCGGGCGGCCCCCAGGCGACCCTCGCGGGTCGGCTCGACGCGCTCGCCGACGGGCGGGCCGACGTGGTGACGGCGCCGCCCCGGGGAGCCCTCGCCGACCTGGCGGCGCCGGGGCCGGGGCCCGCGCCGGCCGAGCCGGCCGAGCCGGCCGAGCCGGCCGCCGCGGCCGCTCAGACGGACGCTCAGCCGGTGGCCGGGTCGGACCAGCCACCGGCCCGACCGCCCGCGGCCGGACCGGCGCGCCGGCTGCGGTGGGGTCGCCGGATGCGCGCGGACCGGTCCGCCGGTCAGCCGGACCAGCCGCCGCCGGCGAAGGAGGCCGGGCCTGCGCCCGCGGGGCCCAAAGCCGGCGAGCTCGAGGCCGGCGAGCCCGTGGCCGTCGAGCCGGACGCCGAACCCACCGCCGAACCCATCGCCGAACCCGACTCCGACGGCCCCCGGCCGGGCCGCGGCCTGCGCCGCCGGCTGGGCACGGCGGTCTCCCGTGCGGGCTCGGGTCGGCGGCGCGACCTCGACGGGTCAGGGGCGCCGCCCCCAGCCCTGGGGCAGGCAGCCGGTCCGAGTGCCGCCCCCGGCGAGGTCACCCGGCCCGGTGCCACGCCGCTGGCGCCGGCGGCCCGCGCCGTCCCGCTGCTGGGCGACCGTGGCGGGCGCGTGCCTCCCACCGTCGAGGCGACGGCGCAGGGCGCCGCGGCGCTGGCACCGCAGCCCGGGTCCACCGACGAGCTGCCGGAGAGCGTCGTCCTGCGGCGCCCCGACGTCGACCCGTTCGGCCTCGGCGGTGCCGACCCGGCACGCCCCGGCCCGCCGGCGGCACTGCCGGACGACGCCCGGGTGAGCCGGATCGCGACCCTGGGGGACCCGGTCGAGCCGCCGGTCGTCGACGACTTCGCCACCGAGCCGGCGTACGACCCGGTCATCGGCCCCGAGCTCGCAGCCGCGCGCACGCGGGTCGGCCTCACCGTGGACGAGCTGGCCGAGCGCACCCGCATCCGGCCGCACGTCATCGAGTCAATCGAGGTGGACGACTTCGCGCCCTGCGGAGGCGACTTCTACGCGCGTGGGCACATCCGGACGCTGGCCCGCGTGCTGGGCCAGGACGCCGACCCGATGCTCCGGCATTTCGAGGCGCGCTACGCCACCGCACCGGTGAGCCCGCGCCGGGTCTTCGAGGCCGAGCTGGCCACCGGGCTCGGCGGCACCGGCCGACGTGCGTCCGGCGGGCCGAACTGGAGCCTCCTGGTGGCCCTGGTCCTGGTGCTCGTCCTGGTGTGGAGCGCCGTTCGCCTGTTCGCCGGCGACGACGAACGCATGCTGGAGAACCCCCCGCCGGTGCTCAACGGCTCCCAGGGCCTGGGCGGCTACGACCTACCGTCGCCGGCCGCGCCCCGGCCGGTCGAGGCCCGGCTGGTCGCCCAGGGCGGCGGCACCCACGTGCGGGTCACCGACGCCGACGACGTGGTCGTCTTCGAGGGCGACCTGGCCACCGACGAGGAGGTCACCGTCCACGGCGACCCGCCGCTGACCGTCTCCGCCGACGACGGCGGCGTGCTGGAGGTGACCGTGGCGGGACAGGACCGCGGCCTGCTGGGTCAGCCCGGGCAGCCCGCCGAGCAGACCTACCCGCGGCGCTAGACCGCAACCGGGTTGGCCTGTTTGTGGCCGATGCCTGCGGGAAGGGCCGCTTGTGGCCCGAAGCCGCAGCGACACGCCGAGAGGACATGTCGGCATCGGCCACAACCGGGTCGGCGCGGGCGGGTTCGCGGCCCGGAGGCGGGGCGGTCATACTCGAAGGGATCGCCATGACCACACCAGCCGCCTCAGCCGCCCCTGCGACCGTGGCGGTGGTGACCCTCGGCTGCGCGCGCAACGACGTGGACTCCGAGGAGCTGGCCGGCCGGCTCGAGGCCGACGGCTTCCGGCTCGTCGTGGAGCCGGCCGACGCCGACACCGTCCTGGTCAACACCTGCGGCTTCGTCGAGGCCGCCAAGAAGGACTCCGTCGACACCCTGCTGGAGGCCTCGGACCTGAAGCAGACCGGCCGGGCCCGCGCGGTGGTCGCGGTGGGATGTCTGGCCGAGCGGTACGGTCGCGAGCTCGCCGAGGCGCTGCCGGAGGCCGACGCCGTTCTCGGTTTCGACGACTACCCCGACATCGGTGCCCGCCTGCGCAGCGTCCTCGCGGGCGGCCGGCCCCCGGCGCACACGCCACGGGACCGTCGCCGGCTGCTCCCGGTCTCGCCGGTGCGCCGGCCGGCCGCGCGAGCCCACGTCGTGCTCCCCGGGCATGGCAGCGCGCCGGACCTGCCCCACGACGTCGCGCCGGCCAGCGGGCCGAGGCCCCTGCGTCGCCGGCTCGACTCCGGGCCCATGGCGCCGCTGAAGATCGCCAGCGGCTGCGACCGGCGCTGCGCGTTCTGCGCCATCCCCAGATTCCGGGGCGCGTTCGTCTCGCGACCCCCGGCCGAGGTGCTGGAGGAGGCCCGCTGGCTCGCGGCGGGTGGGGTCCGCGAGGTGTTCCTGGTCAGCGAGAACACCACGTCGTACGGCAAGGACCTCGGCGACCTGCGCGCCCTGGAGGCCTTGCTGCCGCAGCTGGCCGCCATCGACGGCATCGAGCGGGTTCGGCTGTCCTACCTACAGCCGGCCGAGACCCGCCCGAGCCTGGTCGACGCGGTGGCCGGCACGGGGGGCGTGGCGGACTACTTCGACCTGTCCTTCCAGCACGCCTCGGCCCCGGTGCTGCGGCGGATGCGCCGGTTCGGTGACGCGGACGCGTTCTTGGCCCTGCTCGACCGCGTGCGCGCGGCGGCTCCCGGGGCAGGGGTGCGGACCAACGTCATCGTGGGGTTCCCGGGGGAGTCCGAGGCCGACGTGGAGACCTTGTGCGGCTTCCTCGAGGCCGCGCGGCTCGACGTGGTCGGGGTGTTCGGCTACTCCGACGAGGACGGCACCGAGGCGGCGTCGTACGGCGAGAAGCTGGACGCCGGCGAGGTCGAGGCCCGCATCGCGCAGGTCGGCAGCCTGGTCGAGGAGCTCATGTCGCAGCGGGCCGAGGACCGGCTGGGGGAACAGGTGGATGTCCTCGTGGAACGCGCCGCGAGCTCCCGGGGCGGCCCGGTGGAGGGCCGTGCGGCGCACCAGGGTTCTGAGGTGGACGGTACGACGACCGTGCTCGGCGTCCCGGAGGGCACCCGCGCGGGCGACCTGGTCCGAGCGACCGTCGTCGGGACCGACGGCGTGGACCTGGTGGCCGAGGTGGCGGCGCGATGACGGTTCCCGAGCCGGCCACCACACCGGACCAGCCGGACCAGCCGAGCAACTGGAACGTCCCCAACGCGCTGACCACGCTGCGCATCCTCATGGTGCCGTTCTTCGGCTACGCGCTGCTGGTCGAGGGTGGCGAGTCGGTCGGCTGGCGCCTGGTCGCCTGGGCGATCTTCGTCGCCGCCATGGTCACCGACAAGATCGACGGGGACCTGGCCCGCAAGCACGGCCTGATCACCGACTTCGGCAAGATCGCCGACCCCATCGCCGACAAGGCCCTGACCGGCATGGCCTGGGTCGGGCTGTCCATCATCGGCGAGCTGTGGTGGTGGGTGACCATCGTCGTGCTGGTCCGGGAGTGGGGCATCACGGTGATGCGGTTCTGGCTGGTCCGGCACGGGGTCGTGCTCCCGGCCGGTCGCGGCGGCAAGCTCAAGACCGTGGTGCAGTCCCTGGCGCTCGGGCTGCTGATCCTCCCGCTCCGCCTCCTCGACGGGGCATGGGAGCCGGTCGGCATGGTGCTGTGGTGGGTCGCCGTCGCGGTCACCGCGGTCGCCGTCCTGATCACCGTCGCGACCGGCATCGACTACGTCCGCGAGGTCTCCGCCGCGCGCCGCGAGGCCCGTCACCCGGTCGTCTGACTCATGGAGGTCAGCCCGCCGGCCCAGCGGCGGCCGGATCGCCCCGCAGTGCCCACTCGCCAGGCCGCGCTGGTTTGGTAGACGTCGACACGAGGAGCGGACAGACCTACTGAAGGGACCTGACATGACTGACAAGCAGGTTTGGCTGGTCACCGGCTCTGGCCGCGGCCTGGGCGTCGACATCGCAAGGGCCGCGCTTGCCGCCGGTTACGCGGTCGTCGGCACCGCCCGCGACGCCGACAGCGTCACCGAGGCGCTCGGCGAGCACGACGACCTCCTCGCCGTCCCGCTCGACGTCACCGAGCCCGCAGCCGCGGAGTCCGCCGTAGCGGCGGCGGTCGAGCGCTTCGGACACCTCGACGTCCTGGTCAACAACGCCGGCAGCTTCAACGCCGGCTTCTTCGAGGAGATGACCCCGGAGGCCTTCCGTGCCCAGATCGAGACCACGCTGTTCGGGCCGGTCAACGTCACCCGCTACGCGCTGCCCCAGATGCGTGCCCAACGCTCCGGACTGGTCGTGACCATCTCCTCGACCGCGGGCATCGCCTCGACCGGCGACTTCCTCACCGCCTACGCCGCCTCCAAGTTCGGTGTCGAAGGGTTCGTGGAGGCGCTGACCCCCGAGATCGCGCCGTTCGGCATCAAGACCATGCTCGTCGAGCCCGGCTTCTTCCGCACCGAGCTCCTCAGCGCCCGGTCCACCAACTACGCCGAGGCGACCATCGACGACTACGCCGAGCGCACCCACGCCACCGTCGCGGCGTGGAAGAGGATGGACGGCCAGCAGGGCGGCGATCCGGCCAAGCTCGCCGACGCGCTGGTCCAGCTCGTCGCCATGGACGAGCCGCCCCTGCGGTTCGCCGCCGGCGCCGATGCCGTCGCTCTCTTCGAGGCCAAGGCCCGCACCCTCCTCGACCAGGCGAACGCCCACCGGGCGCTCTCCACCAGCCTCGGGGTCGAACCCATCGACCCCGACACGTGACGACTGCCGCACCGCAACCCGCCAGGAGGAGCCCGAGCCAGCTGACGGAGCGCGCAGCCATCCGGGACCGGTGGCCGCCGACAGCGTGCGCTGCCCCATCCGGTCTTGCCGCGCTACGCGCGGTCGACTCGCCGCGGATCCGGCCGGGTCGGGTGCCAGGACGAGTCCCGGCCGTCGCTTCGGTGACAACCGACCGCTTCGACGACTGTCAGCGCACGCGCCACAGGTCGCGGGTATGGGCGTCCGCGCTGCGGTACTGCGCCTGACGAGGGTGCCTGTCGTAGCCGTCGCGGCTGTCGTACCTGGCGTGGGCGTAGCCGATGCGGAGCTGGGCGAGGCCCGTGTCGCGACCGTTGCTCTGGACGTATCGCAGCTGGCGGCCGTAGTGGTCGCGGTCGTCGACGGAGACGGGGTTGACCAGCTGGATGCGGGCGCCGATGAGGCGGTCGAGGTTGCGCTTGGCGGCCTGGTAGTAGGGGCGGCCGACCTCGGGGGTGTCGATGCCGATCAGCCGGACGTACCGGCCGTTGGCCAGGCGGATGGTGTCGCCGTCGACGACGTACCGGACCCGGACGGTCGCAGCGCCGCTGGCCGGCTGGGCGTGGCCGTTGCCCTGGGCGGGCAGCGTGGTGCGGTAGTAGTACGGGGCGGGGTTGGTCTCGCAGACGACATGGTCACCGTCGGAGTCGAGGCGGTGCGGGTCCGCCTGCGGACCACCGGCGCGCAGGTAGAACAGCTGCGCCGCCCGCTGGGAGGCGAAGTCGCCGCAGTCGCGGTCGACAACAGCGTTGGCAGGCACCGCGGCGACCCCGAGGGCGACGGCGGCGGCGGAGAAGGTGACGGCAATGCGGGTGAGGATCTGCTTCATGGTCCTGGTTCTCGAGGAGGGCTTCGACCTTGAGACGCCGTGGCACCGGTATCCGTGACGCCGCTTCGCGTGTGACCCGCCTCGCTCTCTTCGGGAGCATGGCCGGAACCGGCCCCGACCTGACATACGCCGCCGACGGCGGCCAGTCGGCGTCGGTCCAGCCGGAGCGACTGAGGCTCTGGGACGGCAGAACCGGCGAGTACCAGGCGAGCCTGCCGCTGCCCGCGATCCGCGGATGTGCCGTCTCGTCCTGCCCGACAGCCCGGCCTCCTCGTCGCAGCCAACGACGGGAGGACCTGGAAGATGAAACCCGCGTGAGCTGCATGAGGCGTGTTCCTGCGTCGCGCCTCCGAGTCAGGGTTCCCGCGGGCCATCGTGAGCAGGTGACCTCGTAGGGCCGGTTCGGGAAGGACCGCGTCCACCCGGCGCTGGAGAGGTTGCCGCCGGCAATCTCGCAGGCTCGCCGGATCCAGGCGGACTGGTCGCGGTCCCGTGGTCGATGCCTTTGGCAGGCTGGCCTGGGGACCTTCGACCCGTTCACTGGATGGTCCTGGGTGCGTTGACTGGTAGGCCAGGGCTGGTGAACTGCCGTGGCGCGACCCGTGTTGGGGGGCGGTTTCCATGGTTTCGCACGACCTGTCTCGACCGGCTTCGCCCAAGGCGAGCATGCTCGACCACCGTGAACCAGGTTCGGCGCAGGTGGTGATCGAGGCCCGTGGCCTGACGAAGAGGTTCGGGTCGACCCTGGCAGTGGATGACCTGTCGTTCACGGTCCGCCCGGGCCTGGTGACCGGGCTGCTAGGCCCCAACGGCGCGGGCAAGTCCACCACCATGCGGTTGATCCTGGGGTTGAACCGGCCGAGCCGCGGTCAAGCTCTCGTCAACGGGGTGCCCTACGTCAGACTGCACGGGCCGTTGCGGCAGGTGGGGGTGCTGCTGGACGTCCACGGCGTGCACGGCGGACGTTCGGCCGGTAGTCACCTGCTGTCCCTGGCCCAGAGCAACGGCTTGCCGCGGGCCCGGGTCGGGCAGGTGCTGGAGCTGACCGGGCTGACCGAGGTGGCCACGCGACGGGTCAGGGAGTTCTCGCTGGGCATGTCCCAACGCCTGGGGATCGCCGCGGCGATGCTGGGAGACCCCGGCGCGTTGATGCTCGACGAGCCGGTCAGCGGGCTGGACCCGGAGGGGATCGTGTGGATCCGCACGTTCATGCGCGACCTGGCCGGGCAGGGACGGGCCGTACTGGTCTCCAGCCACCTGATGAGCGAGATGGCGTTGACCGCCGACCACCTCATCGTGATCGGCCGCGGCCGGCTGCTGGCCGACACCGACACCGCGACCTTCATCGACGAGCACTCGGCCGGGCGGGTGCGGATCCGGGTATCCGAGCCCGACCGGCTCACTGCGGCGCTGCTGGCACGCGGCGTCCCATCGGAACGGGTCGACGGCTACCTGCAGGTGACCGGCCTGAGCACCGACGAGGTCGGCCGCCTCGCGTGGGAACAGCAGGTCGCGGTGCTGGAGCTGTTCGAGCAGAAGTCCTCCCTGGAGGCAGCATTCATCGAGACCACGAGCGGCAGCGTCGACTACCACGCCCGCACACCGCAGCCGCGACCGCGCGGGCAGGCCGCCGCCCAGGCGGGCCGGAACGGGCGTCCAGGGACCACCGAGCAGCACACGCACGGGCCGAAGGAGGGAACATGACCAGCGTCACGGCATCTGACGCATCGAAGTGGGCCGGCTCCCTTCGGTCGGACCACCTGCTCTGGGTGATCCGCTCGGAGTGGACCAAGCTGTGGTCGCTGCGCTCCACGGGCTGGACGCTGCTGGCCACGGTGGTGGTCACCATCGGGTTCTCGACCTTGGCCTCGTGGGCCGTGGCCACGCAACCAGGCAGTGGACCCAGTGGCCCCTTGGACGTGACCGGCGCCACCCTGTCCGGGTTGTTGCTCGGCCAGCTGCCGATCGCGGTGCTGGGCGTGCTGGTGATGACCGGGGAGTACTCCTCCGGCAGCATCCGCTCCAGCCTGGTCGCGGTGCCCGCTCGGATGCGGCTCCTCACGGCCAAGGCCGTCGTCATCACCGTCGTGGGGCTCGTGACCGGGCTCCTCGCCTGTTTCCCGTCCTTCTACCTCGGGATGACCTTCTTCGACGCCCACCACGAGGGGGTGGGCCTCGGTGAGCCGCACGTGCTGCGCGCCGTGATCGGCGGAAGCCTGCTGCTGACCGCCTGCGGGCTGTTCGGCTACGCCATCGGCATCCTGATGCGCCACACCGCCGGCGCCATCACCGTCAGCGTCGCGCTGCTGTTCGTCATCCCGATCGTGCTCATCGCCATCCCCGCCGACATCGTCCGCACCATCAACAAGTACTTCTTGTCCAACGCCGGGGATGACATCACCAACGTCATCCCCCAACCCGACACCCTCGGCCCCTGGCACGGCTACCTCGTCTTCCTCGCCGAGGTCGCCGTCCTCCTGGCGGTGGCCGCGGTGGTGATGAGACGCCGCGACGCCTGAGCAGCGAACGGCAGTCAGCTCATCACGAGGCCGTCCCGGCCTCGCTGCGCGTTGCCGGCTGCGTCGTCGTCGTGGGCCCCGGGT
>JBIOUF010000097.1:0-2212 GCA_044866695.1 Nocardioidaceae bacterium
TGCACAGCCCGACGTACCGCAACGCCGGTGACCTGCCTTGCGGTCCATCACACCAGCAGCGCTTCGCGCCGAATGTCGTCATCCAGCCTCGGCTTGAGGCCGCCGTAGTCAATCAAGTCGACGTCGCGACCAAGCACCTGTTCGATGAGCTGCTTGAAGAGGATGAAGTCGAACGACGACGTTCCCGCGGGGGCTTCGACGATCAGGTCGATGTCCGAGTCCGGGCGGGCTTGGTGGCGAGCGACGGAGCCGAAGACGGCGAGGCGGGCATAACCACGCTCAGCGGCGAGGGCCCTGAGTATCGGAGCAGCGGCTTCAAGCAGAACCTCGGGATGAACGCCGTCGAGCTCTGGCGCGAACCTGAGCTGCTGGCTGACCGCAGGCTGCGTGATGCCGACCGCGTCAGCGATCTGGCTCTGGCTCATCCCGACGGCACCCATGGCGCGCAACGCGAGAACACGCCTTAGCCGCGCAACGTCCTCGTCACGTCGGGCGGCGCAATACTCAGCCAGCAGGGTCATAAGGGAATCTTATCAGACTTGGGGGTCTCGCAGGAGTGCGACCAAGGAAGAGCGCTCCGGCGGCAAGCATGAACTGGCCGGTCTGGTAGGCGAGGTCGTTGGCGTCGGCGGCGAGGCCACCCTGGCCCTGGGCGTCTTCCTGACGCCATGCCATTCCCGGAGACGAGTGCTCAGGGAGAGGACAGCGAGCCGATGCTGCTCTCCTGAGGACGTTGGGTCAGGGTACGAACGAGCGGAGGCCGTCGGCGTCGAGGATCTCCACGGTCCGCCCCGGACCGAGACGGACAAGGCCGCGCTGCTGCATCATGGCAAGGCGCCTGCCGATGGTCTCCGGGGTCGTCCCGAGGTGGGCGGCCAGGTCCTTCTTGGTGGAGGCGAGCCGGTACTTGCTGGTCCCGGCCGCGTGGGATTGCTCCAGCAGATGCCTGGCGAGTCGCTCCCCCACGGAGAGGCCCGACATCGAGGACAGCTGTTGCTCCGCGACGTGCAGTCGCCCGGCAACTGCCTCGAGGAGGTCGAGCGCGACGCCGGGGCTGTGCTCGAGCAGCTCGTGCATGCCGTCGCGGCCGATCGAGCAGACCTCGCTCGGCTGGATCGCCTCCGCGAAGTCATCCGCCTCGATGGACGTGAACAGCGCCGTCTCACCGAGGAAGTCGCCCGGTCCAACGATGCGTACTAGCTGCTCGCCGCCAGCGTTGGTCAGGCGATAGGTCTTCACCTGGCCGCGGTGCACGATGTGCAGTCCCGGGCGGTCACCAGGGACGAAGACCATCTCCTTGGCGTCGTAGTGCCTGGTTCGCGCCACTGCGGCGACCCGGTGCCGGTTCTCTTCGGAGAGGGTGGCGAAGACCGGGACCAGGCTGACGCAGTGGTAGCGGTGGTCGTGTGCTGCGGCGGCACTGGTCCGGATGCTCGTGTTCCTCGTCATCACCGAGATCCTCTCCCGAGTCGCACGACCTTGCCCTCGACAGCATCCTCGGGGACGAAGGGCTGGCGCCAGGTGCGGCTGTCGCTGGACGCCGCCCGGTTGTCGCCGAGCAGGAAGAGGGTCCCCTGCGGCACGGCGTACGTGAGGGCTGGCAGGAGCGCGGTAGCGGGTGCAGGTCGGGGCGCCGGAGCAGCGTACGGCTCGGCGAGGAGGTGGCCGTCGACGCGGACCCCGCCGTAGCGATCCAGGACGATCCGCTCCCCGGCTAGCCCGATCGCGCGCTTGACGACGACGCGGCCGAGCTCCGGGGACCGGATCAGGACGACGTCACCACGGGCCACGCGTTCGGCCGGGCGAAGCCGTCGTACGACGAGCCGCTGCCCGGGCCGCAGTGTCGGTTCCATCGAGGACGACTCGACTCGAGCAGGTGAGGCCACCCACCTCCGCACCGCCAGGCCGAGGAGGGCGCCCACCACGACGATGACGGCGATCAGCAACAGTATGGCCACGGGTTCCTCCTCGGGCCTGCGGTGCGGCGGTCTGGGTCAGCGACTCAGGCGTGCTGGTGCGCGTGGTGATGCTCGTCGTCATGACCTTGAGCCAGCTTGAAGAACCGGACGTAGGCCTCGACGTACGAACGACCGGCGTCGACGTCGCCGACAGGAAAGTCCTTGCGCGCGAGCACGTCTGCGAACCGCTTCTCCAGCTGCGGAAGCTGCTCTTCGGGCACCAGCCCGGACAGCGGCGCCAGGCTGCCACTGGC
>JBIOUF010000098.1:0-11633 GCA_044866695.1 Nocardioidaceae bacterium
AGGCTCCGCGCCCGCGACCCTGGGGTCAGTGGGGCCAGGTCCCCGGTCCTGGGCCGGGAGGGTGGATCCAGGCCTACTGCGCCGGCTGCGCGGCGCGGCGATGATGAGGGCATGGAGGGGCTGGCCCGGCGGCTGCGGGAGACCGGGTACGCCGCTGCCCAGGTGCTGCTCTTCGTGCCGGTGCTGCTGGTGCTGCTGCTGTTCGTGCTCTCGGCGGCACTCGTCGTGGTGTGGGTGGGGATCGCCCTGCTCTTCGCCGTGGTCCCGGCGGGACGACTGCTGGCCCAGCTGCACCGCAGGATGGCCGCCGACGTGCTCGGCGAGCCGGTGCCGGCGCTCTACCGGGAGACCCGCGGCCTGAACCCGGCGCGCCGGCTGCGCCAGTGGGCCGGCGACCCGGCCACCTGGCGCGACCAGGCGTGGGCGGCGTACTCCTCCACGTTGGGCTTCGTGCTCTCGCTGCTGGTCGTGCTGCTCGCGGCCGGGGTGGTGACCTGGCCGGTGTGGTGGTACGCGACCGGTCCGACCATGCGCGCGAGATCGGTGCTGGACCGGCTCCTGCTGTCGCGCAGCCCCACCGAGGTGCTCGAACAGCGGGTGCGGGACCTGCGCCGGTCCCGCGAGGTCAGCGTCGACCACGCGGCCGCGGAGCTGCGCCGGGTCGAGCGGGACCTGCACGACGGAGCGCAGGCCCGGCTCGTCGCGCTCGGGATGAGCCTCGGCATGGCCGAGGAGCTGATGGAGGCCGACCCGGGGGCCGCGCGGCGGCTCCTCGACGAGGCGAGGGCGACCACCACGGCCGCGCTCGGGGACCTGCGCGCGGTCGTCCAGGGGATCCACCCGCCGGTCCTGGCGGACCGCGGCCTGGTCGGGGCGGTCGAGGCGCTGGCGGTCGACCTTCCGTTCGGCGTCGACGTCGTGGCCGACGTGCCGGGACGGGCGCCGGCCCCCGTCGAGTCCGCGGTCTACTTCGCCGTCGCGGAGTGCCTCACCAACGCCGCGAAGCACGCCCACGCGTCGCGCGCCTGGGTGGAGCTGCGGCACGCCGACGGGGTGCTCTCCGCCCGCGTCGGTGACGACGGCCTCGGCGGGGCGAGCGCGGCGGCGGGAAGCGGTCTTCGCGGCGTGTCGCGGCGGCTCCAGGCCTTCGACGGCACGATGAGGGTGGCCAGCCCGGCCGGTGGGCCGACGACGATCACCTTGGAGGTGCCGTGCGCGTTGTCCTCGGAGAGGACCACGCCCTCCTCCGGGAGGGGATGACCCGGCTGCTGGAGGGCCACGGGCTCGAGGTGGTCGCCGCGGTGGACAACCTGCCCGGCCTGGAGCGCGCGCTGCGCGACCCCGCGGCCGAGGCGGCGGTGGTCGACGTCCGGCTCCCGCCGACGTTCACCGACGAGGGGCTGCGCGCTGCCATCGCCGTACGACGAGCGCGGCCGGGGTTCCCGGTGCTGGTCCTCTCCCAGTACGTCGAGCGGCTGTACGCCCGCGAGCTCCTCGAGGACGGACGGGGGTCGGTGGGGTACCTGCTGAAGGACCGGGTCTCCGACGTCGCGGACTTCGTCGGCTCGCTGCGCCGGGTGGCCGCCGGCGGGACGGTGCTGGACCCCGACGTGGTGGCCAGCGTGATGCGGCGACGCCGGGCCGACCCCCTCGGACGCCTCACCGCGCGCGAGCGCGAGGTGCTCGCGCTGATGGCCCAGGGCCGCTCGAACACCGCCATCGCCGCCCGGCTGACGGTGTCGGAGAAGGCGGTGGCCAAACATACGACCAGCATCTTCACCAAGCTCGACCTGCCCGTGGACACCGACGACAACCGCCGCGTGCTCGCGGTGCTGGCCTTCCTCGAGGTGTGAGCGGTGCCCGTGGCCGCGGTCAGCTGCCGGCGACGCGGGCCTTCGCGAGGACCTCGCGGACCGCCTCGCGGGCGGATCGCGGGTCGGTGGCTCCGAGGGCGGCCTCGGCGGCGTGCTCGCAGTCGTCCATCGTGATCGAGGCGATGGTGGCGCCGACCGGGCGCACGGCCGCGCTGGCCATGGACAGCGACGTGACCCCCATGCCGACCAGCGCAGTGGCCAGGGTGGGGTCGGCGGCCGCCTCTCCGCAGACGCCGACCGGCTTGCCTGCCTGCTTGCCCGCCTCGGCCGTGATGGCGATCAGCTGCAGCACGGCGGGCTGCCAGGAGTCGGTCAGATGGGCCAGGTCGGTGGCCATCCGGTCCGCCGCCATCGTGTACTGGGTCAGGTCGTTGGTGCCGATCGACAAGAAGTCGACCGTCTCCAGCATCTTGGGGGCCAGCAGCGCGGCGGAGGGGATCTCGATCATGATGCCCGCCTTGAGGTCGCGGGCGCGCACCTTCTCGGCGAAGTCGTCGGCCTCGGCCACCGTGGCCACCATCGGCGCCATCAGCCAGGTCTCGGTGCCGGTCTGCTCGGCGGCCAGGGCGACCGCGTCGATCTGCCGCTCCAGCAGGCCCGGGTTGTCGAAGGACAGCCGCAGCCCGCGGACGCCGAGAGCCGGGTTCTCCTCGTGCTCCTTCGTCGCGAACTTGATCGGCTTGTCCGAGCCGGCGTCGAGGGTGCGTACGACGACGTACCGGCCGGCGAACGGCGCCAGCACCTCGGCGTACACCTTGGCCTGCTCCTCGACCGACGGCTCCTCGTTGCGGCTCAGGAAGCACAGCTCGGTGCGGAACAGGCCGACCCCCTCCACCGGGCCCTCGGCCGCCTTCGCCGCCGACTGCCCGTCGGCCACGTTGGCCAGCAGCTTCACCGGCGTGCCGTCCCGGGTGGTGCCGGGGCCGGCCCAGGCCGCCAGCGCCGCGCGGGCGCGCTGGTCGTCGGCGACCCGGCGGGCGGCGTCGGTCTCGTCCACGTCCGTCGCGACCGTCCCCGCGGCGCCGTCGAGCAGCACCCGGGTGCCGGCGGTCAGGGTCAGGGCACCGTGCACCCCCACGACGCAGGGCAGGCCGAGCTGGCGCGCGATGATCGCGGTGTGGCTGGTGGGGCCGCCCTTCTCCGTCACCAGGCCCACCACGACCCGCGGGTCGAGGCCGGCGGTGTCGGCCGGGGCGAGGTCCTCGGCCACCAGCACGGACGGCTCCCGGGGCGTCGGCACGCCCGGCTCCGGCTCGCCGACCAGCCGCGCCGTGACCCGCTTCTCGATGTCGCGCAGGTCGGTCACGCGCTCGGCCATCAGCCCGCCCATCTGGGCGAACAGGCCGGCGAACTGCTCCACGGCGGCGTGCAGTGCGGTCAGCAGCGAGTCACCCCCGGTGAGAGCCTTGCGCACCGTCGTGCGCAGCCCCTTGTCCCGGGCCAGGCCGGCGGTGGCCGACAGCACCTCGGCCGCGGCGCCGCTGGCCTCGGCCGCGCGCCGGGCGAGCCCGTCGGCGACCTGCTCGACCGCCGCGTCGAACCTCGCCATCGCCTCGTCCACGTCGGCCGGCGGCGCTGCCTCGAAGGCGGCGATCGCGGCGAGGGACACCTGGGTGCTGGCCAGGGCGACGGGGGCCCAGACCACGCCGGGGACGACCGGGGTCCCGGACAGCGTCGGCGCGGCGGCACCCGCGCCGCCGGAGGGGGGCGAGGTCGGGTCGGGAGCGGCTGGTGGGTTCTCAGGGCCGGGCATGGACGCCACGATAGTCCTGGGCCAGACCTCCCTGCTGCCCCCTTGACAGCCAACATGAACGTGCGTAGAACAACCCAAACGCACGCAACTTCTTACACGATGCGGGTCCTGACGGAGGGACATGTACGCGGAGGAGCGCCAGCAGGCCATCACCACGTTGGTGGCCGAGCGGGGTCGGCTCTCCGTCGCCGACCTGGCCGAGGCCTTCGACGTCACGACCGAGACCATCCGCCGCGACCTGTCGGCGCTCGAGCGGACCGGGCTGCTCCGGCGGGTCCACGGGGGCGCGGTGCCCGCCGCGGCGCTGACCGTGCTGGAGTCGGCGGTCTCGGACCGCGACCGGGCCCAGGCCGACGAGAAGGACCGCATCGCCAAGGCGGCGGCGGACCTGGTGCCGCGCGACGGCGGCAGCATCGTCCTCGACGCCGGCACCACCACCGGCCGGCTGGCCAGCCGCCTGCCCCGCGACCGCCGGCTCACCGTCGTCACCAACTCCGTGCCGGCGGCCGTGCGGCTGGTCGGCAGCCCCTCCATCGAGCTGTACCTGCTCCCGGGCCGGGTCCGCCGCACCACCCAGGCTGCCGTCGGCGAGCAGACCGTGGCCGCCCTGGAGCGGCTGCGCGTCGACGTGGGCTTCCTGGGTACCAACGGCATCACGGTCGCACACGGTCTGTCGACGCCGGACCACAGCGAGGCCGCCGCGAAGCGCGCGATGGTGGCCGCATCCCACCGGGTGGTGGTCCTCGCGGACTCCACCAAGCTCGGCGCCGAGCACACCGTGCGCTTCGCCGAGCTCGAGGAGGTCCACGTGCTGGTCACCGACTCCATGGCCAGGCCGCGCGACGTGTCCGCGCTGGAGTCCCGAGGCATCGAAGTGGTGGTGGCATGATCCTGACGCTGACGCCCAACCCGTCCATCGACCGGACGATCGGGCTCTCGTCGACGCTGGTCCGCGGCGGGGTGCTCCGCGCGGAGGAGGCGTTCTCCCAGGCCGGCGGCAAGGGCGTCAACATCAGCCGGGCGGCCGTCGCGGCCGGGGTCCCCACCATCGCCGTACTGCCGGCCGACCGCGACGACCCGTTCGTCCTCGAGCTGCTCAGGGACGGCATCGACTGCCGACCCGAGCCGCCCGCCGGACCGGTCCGGATGAACATCACGCTGACCGAGCCCGACGGCACCACCACCAAGATCAACAGCCCCGGGGCCGTGGTCGACGAGGCGTGCCTGGAGCGGCTGGCCACCGCCGTCACCGAGCGGGCCCGGAACGCCGACTGGGTCGTGCTGGCCGGGTCGCTGCCGCCCGGCGCGCCGGAGTCCTGGTACGCCGTCCTCGCCGAGGCGCTCACCGCGACCCCCGCCAAGGTGGCGGTCGACACCTCCGACGCGCCGCTGCTGGCTCTCGCGGACCGCATCGAGACCGCTCGGCCCGACCTGATGAAGCCCAACGCGGAGGAGCTCGCCTTGATGACCGGCCTCGACCCCGAGGCCGTCGAGGGAGACCCGGCCGCCGCGGCCGCCGCGGCCGCCCGGCTGGTGGAGCGCGGCGTGCGCACCGTGCTGGCGACCCTCGGCGGCGCCGGCGCGGTGCTCGTCGACGACCAGGCCGCCTGGTTCGCCTCTCCGCCGCCGACGACGGTGGTCAGCACCGTCGGCGCGGGCGACTCCAGCCTCTTCGGCTACCTGCTCGGCCATCTGCGCGGCGCCGAGCCCCAGGACCGGCTGCGCCTTAGCGTGGCCTACGGCAGCGCCGCAGCCGGCCTGCCGGGCACCACCATCCCGACTCCCGACCAGACCCACCCGGACCTGGTCGAGGTCACCCGGCTCCACCTGTCCCACACCTGAGGAAGCCTCTATGAGCAGCTCTTTGATCGCTCCCGACCTGGTCCGGCTCGACGTCGACCTGGGACGGGACAAGCACGACGTCATTCGCGCGCTGTCCGAGGTGGTCGGCGCCGCCGGCCGCAGCGACGACGTGTCCGGACTCGCCGACGACGCCTTCGCGCGCGAGGCGACGTCCGCGACCGGACTCCCCGGCGGCATCGCGATCCCGCACTGCCGCACCGAGCACGTCGAGGTGCCCACCTTGGCGTTCGCCCGGCTGGCGCCGCCGACCGACTTCGGCGCCAAGGACGGTCCGGCCGACCTGGCGTTCCTGATCGCGGCGCCCGCGGGTGGCGACGCCACCCACCTGCAGATCCTCACCAAGCTGGCCAGGGCGCTGGTCAAGAGCGAGTTCACCTCGGCGCTGCGCAACGCCCGGACCGAGGACGAGGTCGTCGCCGCGGTGCTCGGCGTCGTCGGCGAGGGCCCCGCTCCCGCGGCCGGCGCTGCACCCGCCCCCGGGGCCGGCGCTGGGGCCGGCGCTGGGGCAGCCGCCGCTCCTGCCGGTGCCGCATCCGCTGCCGCGGCCGGCGCTCCCGCGCAGGAGACGCCGGCGGCATCGGCGACCGGCGCCGCCACCGGTGCCGCCACCGGGACCGCGGCCTCGAGCCCGACCACCTCGACCGGCGGCGGCCGGCGCCGCTCACTGGTGGCGGTCACCGCGTGCCCCACCGGCATCGCGCACACCTACATGGCCGCGGAGTCCCTGCAGGCCGCCGGCGAGCGCGCCGGCGTCGACATCGCCGTGGAGACCCAGGGCTCGGCCGGCTCCACTCCGCTGCCCTCGGCCACGATCAGCGCCGCCGACGCGGTGATCTTCGCCACCGACGTCGGGGTCAAGGACCGGGCCCGGTTCGCCGGCAAGCCGGTGGTGGCGTCCGGGGTCAAGCGGGCCATCGACGACGGCGACGCGATGGTCGCCGAGGCGCTGGCCTACGCGGAGGATCCCAACGCGCCGCGCGTCGAGGGCAGCGCCGCGGATGCGGCCGCGGCGTCGAGCGGCGGCGGTGGCGCCGACGAGCCCTGGGGCCTGCGGATCCGCCGCGTGCTGATGACCGGGGTGTCGTACATGATCCCGTTCGTCGCCGCAGGCGGTCTGCTCATCGCCCTGGGCTTCCTGTTCGGCGGCTACGACATCACCGGGCCGGCGGCGGAGATCCTGCAGAACAACAACCTGTTCAACCTGCCGGACCTGAGCTCGTTCGACCCGCCGCTGACCCACGCGCTGTTCGACAGCAGCTTCTTCGCCTACATCGGCGCGGTGTTCTTCGCGCTCGGCGCCACGGCGTTCAAGTTCCTGGTGCCGGCGCTGGCCGGCTACATCGCCTATGCCATCGCGGACCGTCCGGGCATCGCACCCGGGTTCGTGATGGGCGCGATCGCGATCGACCTGGGCGGCTTCGGCACCCCGCAGTCGGGCTTCATCGGCGGCATCATCGGCGGTGTCCTCGCCGGTGTGGTGGCGCACTGGATCGCCGGCTGGGGCGTGCCGCAGTGGGCGCGCGGCCTGATGCCGGTGCTGGTCATCCCGCTGCTGGCGACGCTGATCTCCGGATTCGTCATGGTGGTCATCGTCGGCAAGCCGCTCGGCAAGGTCATCGACGCCATGAACGACGCCTTGACCAACATGAGCGAGGGCGGCGCCGGGGTGGCCCTCGGCGTGGTGCTGGGCCTGATGATGGCCTTCGACATGGGTGGGCCGCTGAACAAGACCGCCTACCTGTTCGCGACCGCCGGCCTCGGCGAGGCGGCGACGGCCGCAGGGGACGCACCGCCGCTGAAGATCATGGCGGCAGTGATGATCGCGGGCATGGTGCCGCCGCTCGCGCTGGCGCTGGCGACCGTGGTCCGGCCGGGCCTGTTCACCGAACCGGAGCGGGAGAACGGCAAGGCCGCCTGGGCGCTCGGCGCCTCGTTCATCACCGAGGGCGCGATCCCGTTCGCGGCGGCCGACCCGCTGCGGGTGATCCCCTCGATCATGGCCGGCAGCGCCGTCGCGGGCGGGCTCTCGATGGCCCTGGACGTCGGCTGCCGGGCCCCGCACGGCGGCATCTTCGTGCTGTTCGCGATCAACAACAAGATCGGCTTCTTCATCGCGATCATCGCGGGCATGCTGGTCGCCGCGGCCGTGGTGATCGTGCTCAAGACCATGACGGAGTCCAAGGAAGAGATCGAGGAGCTCGACCACGTCGCCGTCTGACCCACCCCTCGCGCACCAGCTCGGGTGCATCGAACGCAAGGAGACTGCATGCCCAGCAAGACCGTGACCGTCGGCTCGGCCGTCGGACTGCACGCCCGGCCGGCCGCCCTCATCGCCGAGGCGGCCAGCGAGCTGGGGTCGGAGGTGACCCTCACCGTTCCCGGCGGCGACCCGGTCGACGCCAGCTCGGCCCTGCTGATCATGACGCTCGGCGCCGGCAAGGGTGACTCGGTCGAGGTGTCCGGCGACGACCAGGCGGCGGTGGACACGATCGCCGAGCTGGTCGAGAAGGACCTCGACGCCTGACCCGCCCCTCCTCCGAGTGGGCCGAGCCGTCAATGTTGGTGGGCCGAGCCGTCAATGTTGGTGGGCCGGCTCAGGCCGGGTCCGCCACGACCTCCGCGGCGCGGCGGACGTCGTCGGCCATCGCGGCACGCAGCTCCTCGACGGAGTCGAACCGGCGCATGCCCCTGAGCCGGGCGACGAAGCCGACCTCGACCTCGGCGCCGTAGAGGTCGAGGTCGGTGCGGTCGAGCACGTAGGCCTCGACGCGGCGGTCCCGCTCGCCCTCGAACGTGGGGTTGGTGCCGACGCTGACCGCGGCCGGGAGGCGGGCCCGGCCGGGGTCGTCGAGGCGCCGCAGCCAGCCGGCGTACACCCCGTCGGCGGGGGCGACGTTCGCGCCGGTCGTCGGGACGTTCGCGGTGGGGTAGCCGAGCTCGGCACCGCGGGCCTCCCCGCGAACGACGGTGCCGCGGACGGCGTACGGGTGCCCGAGCGCCTCTGCCGCTCCCTCGACGTCGCCGGCCGCCAGGCAGTTGCGCACGTACGTCGACGACCAGACCTGAGGGCCGCCGTCCAGGGCGATCCCCTCGGTCTCGAAACCCCGCTCGGCGCCCATGCGCTGCAGCAGCGCGACGTCCCCGGCGGCGCGGTTGCCGAACCGGAAGTTCGCCCCGACCACGACAGCGCGGGCATGCAGCGGGTCGACCAGGACGTCGGTGACGAACCGCTCGGGTGGCCACGCGGCGATGTCGCGCGAGAACGGCACCACCAGGACGTCGCTCACCCCCGCCTCGCCGAGCAGCTCGAGCCTCCGCTCGATCGAGGTCAGGGTGGGCGGCGCGTGCTCGGGTCGCAGCACGGCGATGGGGTGCGGGTCGAAGGTCACCGCGACCACGCGCCGCAGGTCGAGGGCATCGGCCACCTCGCCGGCCCGACGGATGACGTGCTGGTGGCCGAGGTGCACGCCGTCGAAGTTGCCGACGGTGACCACGGTCGGCTCCAGGTCGGCCGGGACCTCCTCGAGCGAGCGCCAGATGGTCGCCACGCGGTGCTCCTCTCGGTGCTGCGATGTCGCGCCGAGCCTGCCACAGCAGGCGGCGAGAAGCCGGTCAGGCCGGCGCGAAGACCGCGACCGGGACCGCCAGCCGGTCCCGCTGGCGGTACAGCGCCAGCAGGTCGCCGTCGGCGGAGAGCAGCGCGACCGGGGCGTCGGCCACCGGCAGCGTCCGGTGCACGGGGCGGCCGTGGCTCACCTGGCGGGCGGTCTCCTCGTCGACCTCCTCGACGGGGAAGAACCGTCGTGCGACCACGGCCATCGGCAGCACCGGGAGCGGCCCGCCGGTCGACAGGTCGTCCAGGTCGTGTGCCTCCTGGACCGTCACCGGTCCCACCGCGGTACGGCGCAGCGAGGTCAGATGGCCGCCCACGGCGAGCGCGCCGCCGAGGTCCCGGGCCAGGGCGCGCACGTAGGTGCCGCTGGAGCAGCGCAGCGACACCGGCACGTCGAGCAGGCCTGGCCCGGGCCGGCACGGGGCACCGACGTGCAGGTCGTGCACGGTGACGGTCCGGGCGGGCAGCTCCACGTGCTCGCCGGCCCGCACCCGTTGATGAGCACGCCGTCCGTCCACCTTGACCGCGGAGACGGCCGCGGGCACCTGGGCGATCTCGCCGCGGAACGCCTCCGCCGCGGCCGCGACACTCGCCGGGGTGAGCGCGTCGACGACCTCCGGCTCGGCCGTCGCGACGACCGCGCCCTGGGCGTCGTCGGTGGTGGTCTGGACCCCGAGCCGGATGGTGGCCTCGTAGGCCTTGTCGCAGCCGGCCAGGTGGCCGAGCAGGCGGGTGGCCCGGCCCACGCCGACCAGCAGGACCCCGGTCGCCATCGGGTCCAGGGTGCCCGCATGCCCGACCCGTCGGGTGCCGGTGAGCCGGCGCACCAGGGACACCACGTCGTGCGAGGTCGGACCGGACGGCTTGTCGACGACGAGCAGGCCGGACCCGGTCACGGTCCGGCGGGTTCCGCGCCGTCCTCTCCGGGCGGCTCCTCCTCCGGAGGCCGGCGGTACGGGTCCGCCTCGCCGGCGTACGACGCACCCGCGGACGCCGCGGCGACCGCCGCGTCGGAGGCGCGCGCCCGGGCCAGCAGGTCGTCGATGTGCCGGGCGTTCTCGGGCAGGGCGTCGTGGATGAACGCCAGCGTCGGCACGTGCCGCATCCCGAGCTGTCGCCCCACCTCGGACCGGATCAGGCCCTTGGCCGACTCCAGCGCCGCCGCGGTGGCGGCCAGCTGGTCGTCGCCCTGAGCGGGCCCGGCCTGGCCGTCGCCGCCCGCGCCGTTGGCGGCCGCCTCCTCGAGCACGGTGTAGAACACCGAGGCGTGCTGGGTGTCACCGCTGACGCGGACGTCGGTGACGGTGACGAAGCCGAGTCTCGGGTCCTTCACGCGCCGCTCGAGCATCTCGGCGACGACGACCTGGATCCGGTCGGCGATGCGGCGTACTCGTGGACTGTTCATCGCAAACGACTGGCTCCTTCTCGACGGTGCCCCGCCGCCCGTCGGAGGCGGCACGGGCACGAGGGACGGGGTCCGGCCGGCCGGACCGGTGGGACGCCGCGCCGCGGCGGGCCGGCGCCCCGAGCCGACGCGTCAGGAGCGGGGGACCTCCCGCTGCTCGAACGCCTCGACCACGTCCCCGTGCTTGATGTCGTTGTACCCGCGCAGCACCAGGCCGCACTCGAAGCCCTCCCGGACCTCGGCGACGTCGTCCTTCTCCCGGCGCAGCGACGCCAGGTCGAGGTTGTCGGCGACCACCGCGTTGTCGCGCAGCACCCGGACCTTCGACCGGCGCTGCACCGTCCCGCTGATGATCATGCAGCCCGCGATGTTGCCGACCCGGCTGGACCGGAAGATCTCGCGGATCTCGGCGGTGCCGAGCTGGACCTCCTCGAACTCCGGCTTGAGCATGCCCTTGAGCGCCGCCTCGATCTCCTCGATGGCCTGGTAGATCACCGAGTAGTAGCGGATCTCGACGCCCTCCTTGTCGGCCATCTCCGTCGCCTTGCCCTGCGGGCGGACGTTGAAGCCGATGATGATCGCGTCGGACGCGGCCGCCAGGTCGACGTTGGTCTCGGTGATCGCACCGACACCGCGGTCGATGACCCGCAGGTTGACCTCGTCGCCGACGTCGATCTTGGCCAGCGAGTCCTCGAGGGCCTCCACCGAACCCGACACGTCGCCCTTCAGGATCAGGTTGAGCTCCTGGCTCTGGCCCTTCTCCATCGAGGCCATGAAGTCCTCGAGGGTACGACGGACGCGGCGCTTGGCCTGCATGGCCGCACGCTCACGCGACTCGCGCCGCTCGGCGATCTGCCGCGCGACCCGGTCGTCCTCGACCACGATGAGGTTCTGGCCCGCGCCGGGGACGGCGGTCAGACCGAGCACCATCGCCGGACGCGACGGGTCGGCCTCTTCGATGTTCTCGCCGTACTCGTCGAGCATCGCCCGGACCCGGCCGTAGGCCGGACCCGCCACGATCGAGTCGCCGACCCGCAGCGTGCCGCGCTGGATGAGCACGGTCGCCACCGGTCCACGTCCGCGGTCGAGGTGAGCCTCGATCGCGACACCCTGGGCCTCCATGTC
>JBIOUF010000099.1:0-2098 GCA_044866695.1 Nocardioidaceae bacterium
CGACCCGGAGGGAGAGCTCGGGCTCGATGCGGTGAGCCGCCACGAACGCGTCGACCAGCGTCTCCACGCCCTTGTAACGGCGGATCAGGCCGAAGTATCCGAGTCGTCCGGGCACAGCGTCCCGCCGTGGACAGCGCACGAACCAGTCCCGGTAGTGCCCATGCAGGATGACGACGGACGGCTGGCCGGCGGGCAGCTCGGTGACCTCGTTGATGAGAATGCGTAGGCAGGTGCCGCGGTCGACGACGGTGAGCACCAGCCGTGCGAGGGGGCCGAGCCCGGCCGGCGGCTCGACGTTGTGAACGGTCCGCACGATGGCCACCCGACGTAGCAGCATCCAGAGCACGGCGGCAAGGAGCGCGACCTGCTTGGCCAGCTGCCTTGGCCGGGTCCGCCCGTCCATCAGCGCCTCGGTCCAATGCGTGTGGAAGACGTCATAGTGCCACGAGAAGGCGGTACGCCACGAGAAGCGGTGGTACTCCAGCGCCGGGCTCTCGGCCAGCGCCCGGTCCAGCATCACGATGTAGGGGTTCGTGGTGGGGCGCGGAGGACCGTACGACGTCAGGACTCGGATCGCGGCCTCCGCCACGGGTCCTCCTGCGGGAGCGGTCTGCGGACGGACCTCATTATTGTCGGGACCGCGACCTCCGTGATCCGCACGGGGGTCATCCGCCCCCTCAACGAACGAGACTCACCGTGTCAGCAGTGCGGTACTCGGGCATCCACTCGCTCGAGGCCGGCGAGATGACCCGGCTGACCACTCGACCGGTCGCGGTGTTGATGCGGACCAGCCGGACCGGGTTGCGCCTCGGACCTGCGTCGTTGAACAGGTACGACACGATGGTGTTGCCGTGGACGCCTCGGTCGGTCCGCTTGGCTCCGCGGCCGGTATGACCGGAGAACACCATTGCGATGTTCCGGTGGCGCTTGATCAGGTGGTCGAAGAGGAACTGCGGCGAGGTGGAGCCGTACCCTCCGTTCGACGTGCTGATCGCGCCCGATGCGGTCAGGTAGGAGTGGGTCTGCACGAGCACGGTGCGGTGCGGGTTGGCCGCGACGACACGGTTCGCCCACGCGATCACCTCCGGGCGCGGCCATAGCTCGAGCGTGAGGACCAAGAAGCTCTTGCCCTCGGCCGTGAAGTACGAGTAGGAGTTCTCCGTCTTGCCCCTCTCGAACTCCCCGGCCAGCCCGCCGTACGTCGACTCGTCGAAGTACTGGTTGAACTCGGTGGTCATCCGGTTCAGGATCCATGACCAGCACAGCGCCGCTCCCAGCCTGGCCGGGCACTCCGGGTTGTACATGTAGGCGCTGCCGCCGTAGCCCGTCGACCCGGCCACCCCGTCCCACCCGACGGCCCGGCCGTCGTGGTTGCCTGCGGCGACCGAGTACGGGATGCCGGCGGCGGTCAGCCGGCCCATCGCCGAGCGGGCCTTGACGTACTGCGCCTGGTCCAGCCATCCCCAGTTCGTGATGTCACCGGTGTGGAGCACGTAGCGCAGGTCCAGCGCGTCGGCTGCTCTGACGAGCCACCGGGTCCGGTTCTCGAACCGTCGGTCGGCTCGAGCCGTCTCCGCCTGGGTGTCAGGTATGACCGCGATGGTGAAGGCCGGGTTCGCCGACGTCCGGGACGGCGCCGCCCGCACCGTGGCAGGCGCTGAGGAGACTGCCGCCGCGGCCGGCTCCACCCGCGCCGAGGCGATGGCACCACCGCCGACAGCGAGGACCAGCCCGGCCGCGCCCACTCGGAGAGGCGCGTGACGACAGCGATGCCCGGCAGCACGCCGCCTTGTCCTGAAGCGCCCGAAGGCCCGGCCGACACCACGATGCACCCGAGATCGCACGCCACATGATCTCCCCCGCCAGCGGGGTCGCTACACCTGGGTCCCGAGGCGGTCCTCATCGCGTAAGGTCTGGGAGTGCCCCGCCGCGCGCCGGACCCCCTGTCGACGCTGGCGGTCCTGGTCGTCAACTACGGCACGCACGACATCGTCGAGGCCAACGTCCGCTGCTCGCTGGGACCCGGCTTCGCCGGGTCCGTCGTGGTGGTGGACAGCTTCTCAGACCGCACCGAACGCGAGGCGATCGCGGAGGTGTG
>JBIOUF010000100.1:0-2100 GCA_044866695.1 Nocardioidaceae bacterium
CGCGACCGGCTGATCGTGGAGCGGCGGTTCGTCCGGGGCTGGACCCAGGACGCGATCGGCCGGGAGCTGGGCGTGACCCAGATGCAGGTGTCCCGGCTGCTCAGCCGGATCACCCGCGACCTGCGCGAAGTCATCGGCGGCTCGGCGGCCTGAGCTGACAGCACCGGAGGCCGAGCCCTCCTCGGTCACCGGCCGGCGCGGTCAGTGGCCATCAGCCCCCGCGTCGCGCCCGCGTAGGCCGCGGCGGTGAGCAGGTAGCCACCGGTGAGGACGGTGGTGAGCGCCGGCGACCGGCCGTCGGGGGGGAGGGTCGCCGCTCCCACGGCGGCCGCCCCGACGAAGACCACGTTGAAGCCGACGTCGTACAGGGCGAAGACCCGGCCCCGGTAGGCGTCGTCGACCCCGGACTGCACCATCGTGTCCACGCAGATCTTGACCCCCTGCGCGGCGACGCCGAGCACGAACGCGGTGCCCACCAGCAGCGTCATGGCGTCGCCCGCGCCGCCGGCCAGCTGGGCAGCCGCGGCCAGCAGCAGCATGGCCACCACCCAGCCGCGCGGGCCGAGGTACCCGGTCGCAACCGGTGTCACCACCGCCGCGGCCACCAGCCCCGCACCGGTCACCAGCGCCACCAGGGCCACCTGGTTGAACGCCGCGTCGGGGTCGCGAGCCGAGTGCGGCCCCCCGTACGGCAGCAGCAGCACCGACACCGCCCAGAGGCCGAACCAGAACCGGTGCGCCCCGATGGCCAGCAGCGCGCTCGCCGCCGACCGGCGCGACCTCAGGTGGCGCACGCCGTCGGACAGTCCGGACAGCACGTGGCCCACCGCCCGGCGTACCGCGGGGCGGGAGGGGTCGAAGTCGGGGCCGAGCAGCGAGCGCGGCAGCCGCAGCGCAAGCAGCCCGGCCGCCCCGTACCCCATCGCCGCGGTGGCGAGCACGACGACGTCGGGCAGCCGGCCGTCCAGCCCGGTCGCTCGAGCGGCGCCGCGCACCACCGCCCCCGCGGCCAGCCCGGTCACGAAGGCCGCCGTGCCGGCGGTGGGAGCCAGCGAGTTGGCCGTGACCAGGTCCTCGGCCGCCACCGTGTGCGGCAGCGCGGCGGAGAGCCCCGCGAGCAGGAACCGGTTCACCGACAGGCACACCAGGACGGCGCCGTACAGCGCCGGGTCGGGGAGCCCGGCGGCGACGACCGCGGCGACCAGGGCGGTCAGGCCCACCCGCGCCAGGTTGGCCGCCCACAGGACCTGGCGGCGCGACCACCGGTCCAGCAGCACGCCGGCGAACGGACCGAGCACGGAGAACGGCAACAGCACCACGGCCAGGGTGGCGGCGACCGCGGCCGGAGACGGCTGGTCGGCGGAGAACAGCGCGTACGACGCCAGCGCCACCTGGAAGGCGCCGTCCGCGCCCTGCGAGGTGAGCCGGACCGCCAGCAGCCGCCGGAACCACACGCCGCGGAGCAGGTGCCGCAGCTGCCGCAGAGCGGTCACCAGTGCACCCCTTCGTCCGCCCTCGTCCCGTGGCATCCAAGCGCACCCGGCCGCGAAACCCCACCGGGCTCGCCCGTGACCTGCCGGTTTGACCCGACTGGACCCGACTGGACCCGACATGGTCGTTTGACCAGTTCTCGGCCGGGGTACCAGCGCAGACGTCAGCTCGGGGAGTTCGCCTACGAAGGAGCGGTCATGCTGTTCATCTTGTGGATCATCGCCGTGATCCTCGTCGTCGCGGGCATCGTGAGCCTGGTCCGCGGGCAGGTGCTCGCCGGGATCCTGCTGATCGTCGTCGGCCTGCTGGTGGGGCCGGGTGGCGTCAGCATCTTCAGCTAGCCGCGGGCCGGCAGGCCGGCGACGGGGGCAGGCAGATGCGCAGGCTGCGCCGGGTCTCGGCCTCCGACCGGGGCTGGCGGCGGGTCCGGCAGGGTAGGGGGTTCCGCTACCTGGACGAGCAGGGCCTTCCGCTGCGGCCGGAGGACCGCGCGAGAGTCGAGGCGCTGGTCATCCCGCCGGCCTGGACCGACGTGTGGGTCTGCCCCTACCCCCGCGGCCATCTGCAGGCGGTCGGCACCGACGCGGCCGGCCGGCGCCAGTACCTCTA
>JBIOUF010000101.1:0-4889 GCA_044866695.1 Nocardioidaceae bacterium
TGGACCAAGACCGCCGACCAGATCCTCGCCAGCCTCGGACGACTTATCCAACGAATTGGAAACTCGGGACACTAGGCGAGCGTCTCGAAACCACCGGACCCGGGCTGGGACGGTGCCCCGGTGCCGCTGGTTGGCTTCGAGACGCTCGCAGGCTCGCTCCTCAGCCCGGGTCGAGACGCCTCCGCTGGCGCTGCGGATCCTCGACCGGTGGAGCGTGCTCAGAGCAGGACGCCGAGGCGGGCGTCGAGGAGGTCTCGGACCAGGTCGGCGGCACTGCCGTCACCCGGCGGGCCGGCCGCCCAGGCGTCCACCTCCGCGAGCGCCGCGGGAGCGTCCAGGTCCGCGGCGAGGGCGTCGCGGACCCGGCTGACCAGGTCCACGGCCGCCGCGACGCCCGCGTGCGGAAGCGCGGCGCGCCACCGGCCCAGGCGCGAGGCGGCCCGCGAGAGGTCGGCGTCGGTCCACTCCCAGTCCGAGCGGTAGTGGTGGCCGAGCAGGGCGACCCGCAGGACGACGGGCTCGACGCCTGCCTCGCGCAGCCGCGAGACCAGCACCAGGTTGCCCAGCGACTTCGACATCTTCTCGCCCTGGTAGCCGACCATCCCGGCGTGCACGTACGCCGCCGCGAACGGCGTCTCGGTGACCACCTGCACCCCGGAGGCGCTCATCTCGTGGTGCGGGAAGGCCAGGTCGCTGCCGCCGCCCTGCACGTCGAACGTCCGGCCGAGCCGGGTCAGCGCGATCGCACTGCACTCCACGTGCCACCCCGGTCGGCCCGGGCCGAGGGCGGACGGCCAGGACGGCTCGCCGTCGCGCGGGGCCTGCCAGACCAGGCTGTCCAGCGGGTGCTTCTTCCCGGACCGGTCCGGGTCGCCCCCGCGCTCGGCGAAGAGGGCACGCATGCGCGGCTCGGCGAACCCGGACACCTGCCCGAACGCCGGGTCGGCGTGCACCGAGAGGTACAGGTCGCCGTCCACGTCGTAGACCGCGCCACGGTCCCGCATCCGCTGGATGAGGTCGACCACGACGTCCATGGACTCGACGACACCGAGGTAGTCGTCCGGCGGCAGCACCCGCAGCGCGGCCATGTCGTCGCGGAACCGGTCGGTCTCCCGCCGCGCCAGGACCTGCCAGTCCTCCCCGGTCCGAGCCGCCCGCTCGAGCAGCGGGTCGTCGACGTCGGTGACGTTCTGCACGTAGCGCACGGCGTGTCCCGCGTCCCGCCAGGCCCGGTTGAGCAGGTCGAAGGCGAGGTAGGTCGCCGCGTGGCCGAGGTGCGTGGCGTCGTACGGCGTGATGCCGCACACGTACAGCCGGGCCGGCCCGTCGGGGTCGCTGACCACCAGGCCGCGGGTCGCGGTGTCGTGCACCCGGACCTGCGGCGCGGCGCCGAGGCCGGGCAGGACGGGCACCGGCACCGGTTCCCAGGCACGCATGGGCGCAGCCTACTCAGCGTCGGCGGGCATCCCGGCGGGCTCGGGCTCAGAACGCCGGCCAGGGGATGGACGGCCAGTGGCCGGAGGGGCGTGGCATGCGCCCCTTGGCGAGCAGCCTGGTCCCTCGGTCGACCAGCGCGGCGGTCTCCCTCGGGGACAGCAGCGCGGCCAGCTCGTCCCGGCCGGGCGCGCAGCCTCCGGTGAGCTCGTCGAGCAGCCGCTCCACCGCCACCGCGTCGCCGTCCACGAGCCGTTCCCCGGCCCAGCCCCAGAGCACCGTGCGCAGCTTGTGCTCGGCGTGGAAGCAGACGCCGTGGTCGACGCCGAACCGATGCCCGTTCGGCATGGCCAGCACGTGCCCGCCCTTGCGGTCGGCGTTGTTGACCAGCACGTCGAAGACCGCCATGCGCCGCAGCGCGGGCGTGTCCTCGTGGACCAGCGACACCGCGCGGTCGCGGTGGTCGGTCGCGTCGAGGACGTGCAGGTAGCCACGGGGCACCGACCGCCGGCCGGTCACCACGTCGACCGGCTCCTGCGCGGGGTCCGGCTGACACCACACCTGCACCATCCCGCTGCCCGCGGGACCGTCGCGGAGGACCGTGAGCGGGACCAGGTCCCAGCCGAGCAGCTGCGACACGACGTACGCCGCCCGCTCGCGCGCTGCCAGCGTGCCGTCGGGGAAGTCCCACAGCGGCCGCTCGCCGGCGACCGGCTTGTAGACGCAGGGGACGGCCTCGTCGTCCAGGCAGACCCGGCCCAGGAGGGTGATGTTGGACGCCGGCATGATCCGGCCGGCCACCTCCACGGCACCCTCGGTCAGGACCCGCAGCAGCCGCTCCGCCGGCAGGTCGGGCGGCCCCGGGACCGGGTCGGCGGACACGGCGGGTCAGCCACCGGGGCGGCGGAACCCGTTGGCGCGAGGGCACAGGTGGCCCTCGGGGTCCAACGGCCCGCCGCAGAACGGGCAGGGCGGCCGTCCGGCCGAGACCACCTGCAGCGCACGCTTGCTGAACGCGCGGGCGACGCCCGGGGTCACCCGGACCACCAGCACCTCTTCCGGCTCCGGCTGGCCGGGCTCCGCCTCGTCGGCCTGCTCCTCACCCGCGCCGGAGCCGCTCCCGGCGGCCCCGTCGGCCAGGTCGTCGGCCAGGTCGTCGGCCGTCTCGCCGGTGGGGTCGTCGCCCGTCTCGTCGGTGAGCGGGAACACCTCGACCACTACCCGCTGGCTGGCGTGGTCCCAGGACAGCGTCATCGTCCCGGCGCGGAACTCCTCCACGATCGGCTGGTCCAGGGGCTCGGCGTCCTCCAGGTCGCGCGGCGGCGCGGCGGGCACCAGCGACTCCGCGGCACCCGAGCGGATCAGCTCGTCGAGCAGCTGGTCGATGCGCTCGGCGAGGACCGCGACCTGCTGCTTCTCAAGCGCGACGCTGGTGACCCGGGTGCCGCTGCGGGCCTGCAGGAAGAAGGTGCGCTGCCCGGGCGGGCCGACGGTGCCCGCGACGAAGCGCTCGGGCGGGTCGAAGCTGTGGAACACCGGGGGCATGCCAACGAGCCTATGCCGCCCCGCCGCCCGCCCCGCCGCCCACGGCGGCGTCGCCGCCGGGGGCCCTGCGGCGGCCACGTCGCGGCGGGGCCAGTGCGGACAGGTCGCCGGCGGTGGTGTTCACCGAGACGACGAACGGGCGGGTGGGCGTGTAGCGCACGACGGACAGCGACGCCGGGTCGACGACGACCCGCTGGAACTGGTCCAGGTGCAGCCCGAGGGCGTCGGCGATCACCGCCTTGACCGGGTCCCCGTGGCTGACCGCGACCCAGACGGCGTGCGGCCCGTGCTCCGCCTCCACGACCGCGTCCCAGCGGCGTACCGCGGCGACGACGCGGGCACTCATCTGCGCCATCGACTCGCCGTCGGGGAAGGCGGCCGCGGCCGGATGGGCCTGCACCACCTTCCACAGCGGCTCCTTGGCCAGCTCGTTCAGCGGCCGGCCGCTCCACGCGCCGTAGTCCACCTCCAGCAGCCCCCGCTCGGTGTGCAGCGGCGGGCCCGCGGGATGGTGCCGGACCAGCTCGCGCGCGGTCTCGCGGCACCGTTCCAGGGGGCTGGTCACGACCGCGGCCAGGGGCAGCCCGGCCACCCGCTCGGCGGCCGCCCGCGCCTGGGCCCGGCCGGACTCGTCCAGGTGCACCCCCCGGGTGCGTCCCGCCAGCCGGCCCGCGACATTGGCCTCGGTGCGGCCGTGCCGGGCCAGGATCACCACCGCCATGCCGCGGAGCCTACGAGACCCGGTCGCCCCGCCTACGCTGAGCCGCATGATCGTGGACAGCGCGGTGTACCGCGACGGGGTGCGGGTCGGTCCCGACCGCCCCTGCAGCATGAAGGAGCTCTGCGACGCGGTCGGCAGTCCCGACGAGTTCGTCTGGGTCGGGCTGCACGACCCCACCGACGACGAGATGCGCGAGGTCGGCCGGGTGTTCGGCATGCACTGGCTCGCGGTCGAGGACGCGATGCAGCCGCACCAGCGCCCCAAGGTCGAGCTGTACGGCGACGTGGTCTTCCTGGTCGTCAAGACGCTTTGGTACGTCGACGCGCTGGACGCGGTGGAGACCGGGCAGGTCTCGATCTTCGTGGGCCGGCACTACGTGGTCACGGTGCGGCACGGCGCCGGGGGCGAGCTCAGGTCGACCCGGCGGTTCCTCGAGGAGCACACGCACGTGCTGGGGCACGGTCCCTCGGCGGTCGTCTACGGGGTGGTCGACCAGATCGTGGACCGCTACGAGGAGGTGCTCCGGCAGCTGGAGATCGACGTGGACGAGGTCGAGGCGTCGGTGTTCTCCCCCGAGCGCACCCAGGACTCCCAGCGCATCTACGTGCTCAAGCGCGAGCTGTCGGAGATGCGCCGCGCCGTCATGCCGCTGAAGATCCCGATGCAGCGCTTCGCCAACAACCAGGTCGACGGCATCTCCGAGCGTGCCGCGCCGTTCTTCCGCGACGTCGCGGACCACGTCATGCGGGTCATGGAGGGGGTCGAGGCACTGGACAACCCGCTGTCGACGGCGTTCGACGCGCACCTGGCCCGGGTCAGCGTGCAGCAGAACGAGGACATGCGGAAGATCTCCGCCTACGCCGCCCTGGCCGCGGTCAGCACGCTGGTCGCCGGCATCTACGGCATGAACTTCCGGCACATCCCCGAGCTCGCCTGGCGGCTCGGCTACGCCTGGGCGCTCGGGCTCATGGTGGTGCTGTCGCTGCTGATCTGGCGCGCCTTCAAGCGGTCCGGCTGGCTGTAACGCCCGCTGGTTGAGGAGCCGGAGCCCCCCCCCGCGCGCGCTGGTTGAGGAGCCGGAGCAGCCCACCGATCCCGCTGGTTGAGGAGCCGGAGCGCCAGCGGAGGCGTCTCGAAACCAGCGGCACGGTGGCACTATCCGAGCCCGGGTCCGGTGGTCGGCTTCCAG
>JBIOUF010000102.1:0-9030 GCA_044866695.1 Nocardioidaceae bacterium
CGTCCGTGGCCCGGCGGACGGCGGCCCGGGTCGCGCCGCTCACCCGGTGCCCGCTGGTCAGCAGCGTCCCGTCGACGTCGAGGACGCAGAGCCGGATCCGAGCGAGGGGGTCCGGTCCTTGGGCCACCGGCTCCTCCCATGACGGGCTGGTGCTCCCCACGGGCCGCGCGTCGTGGGGAGCGACGGCTTCCCATGCTGCCATGGTGTTCGGGCCATGGTGTTCGGGGCAGGGTGTTCGGGGCATGGTCTTGGCATGGCAGCACTGCCCCGACGCGGCCCCCTCTGAACGGAAGATTCGGCCCCATCCTGTGACCCCGCCCGCAGCCCGGCCTGTCGCTCGGCACCGCTCGGACCCGGCCGTGGCGGCCGCGGCGTTCGCCGGCTACGTCGCGCTGGCCACGTGGGTGTCCCGCGCTGCTCCCCGGTGGGACCAGCAGGTCTTCCTGCGGGTCAACCGCTCGAAGGCGCGGCGGCTGCTCCGGCTGCCTCAGCAGCTGGGCACGCCGTGGACCCTCCCGGCGGTCGCCGCGGTCGCCGCGGGGCGCCGCCAATGCAGCCTCGCCCTGGCCGCCGGCAGCGCCCTGCCTGCGGAGAAGGCGCTCGAGGTCGCGGTCAAGAAGGTGACGTTCCGACGGCGTCCCGGGCTCGAGGTCCGGACGGCGCTTCGCGACGACGCCCCCGTCTTCGGGTCGTCCTACCCGTCCGGGCACGCCGCCATCGCGGTCTGCGCGCTGGTCCTGCTCGCGCCGTACGTCGGCCGGCGGTGGACCGCCCTGACGGCCGGCGCGGTCGTGGCGACCGGCTACGTGCGCGTGCACCAGGGGGCGCACTACCCGCTCGACGTGATGGGCGGGACAGCCCTCGGGGTGGGGGTCGCGGCCTCGGCCACGGCCGTGTTCGGCCGCCCGGCGACGACGCCGAGGCAGGTATGAGCCGCATGGCGCGGGGTACTCCCCCGCCACCGACAGGAAGGAGGGTCACCGATGACCACCGCCAGAGAGATCATGACCGCGGACGCCACGTGCGCCTCGGAGAACGACACCCTGGCCGACGCGGCCAAGAAGATGCGCGACCTCGACGCCGGCGCCCTGCCGATCTGCGGTGAGGACAACCGGCTCAAGGGGATGATCACCGACCGCGACATCGTGGTGAAGTGCGTCGCCGAGGGCGGCGACCCCGGCACGGCCCGGGTCGGGGACTTCGCCAAAGGCAAGCCGGTCACCATCGGCGCGGACGACTCCGTCGAAGAGGCCCTGGCGACGATGCGTGAGCACGGGGTGCGCCGGCTCCCGGTGATCGACGGGCACGACCTGGTCGGCATCGTGTCGCAGGCCGACGTCGCCCGGAACCTCCCCGAGGACAAGATCGGCGACCTGGTCGAGGCGATCTCCTCCGCGCCCGCCAACAACTGAGGGACCCCTCGCGCCGAGTGCTGGGGCGCTGCGTAGAGCCCGCCGACACCTCCGACCTGGACATGTCCGCGCCGGTCGGTACCACTGGCGCACCCCCACGGGCCACTAGCCCGAGGTGACGCCGGCCGGCACCTACCACTTCACCAGGATGGAGGGCCGCCTCGCCGACCTCCTCCTCGACGTCGACACCGACGTCTGGGGGCCAGAATGGTGGCCACCAGCGCCACCACCTGAACCGGTTCGGCGCTCGCCGCGTGTCACCGGTGGGAGGGTCGGATGCCGGAGTCGCCGTCCGCGCTGATGCGCCAGCTGCACGAGCAGCACGCCGGCGCGCTCTGGGCCTACTGCCTGCGGCTCACCGGCAACGACCGGGCCAGGGCCGAGGACGTGGTCCAGGAGACGCTGCTGCGGGCCTGGCGCAACGCCTCGGTCCTGGACGAGTCGCAGGGGTCGGTGCGGTCCTGGCTGTTCACGGTGGCGCGCAACATCGTCATCGACGACTGGCGCACCCGGCGGTCCCAGAGCGAGCTGTCGGTGGCCGAGGTGCCCGACGTCGGGGAGTCCGGCGACCGGACCGACCAGATGCTGCTGTCCTGGGTGGTCGCGGATGCGGTGACGGCGCTGTCGCCGCAGCATCGTGCGGTGCTCATGGAGTGCTACTACCGGGGCCGGTCGGTCGCGGAGGCGGCGCGGCGGCTCGGCGTCCCCGAGGGCACCGTGAAGTCGCGGACCCACTACGCGCTGCGAGCCCTGCGGATGGCTCTGGAGGAGATGGGGGTGGGGTCGTGACCTGCCGGTTCGCCCACGACGACGGCGCGTACGTCCTCGGCGCGCTGTCCCCGGCGGAGCGGGCGGACTTCGAGGACCACCTGGGCGGCTGCCCGGACTGCTCGCGGGGCGTGCAGGAGCTGGCCGGACTGCCCGGCCTGCTCGCGCGGGTGTCGCCGGAGCTCTTGGACGAGCCGCCGGCCGACCAGCCGGTGCCCGACACGCTGCTGCCACGCCTGGTCGGGGAGGTCCGCCGCGGCCAGCGCAGGCGGATGCTGCTGGTCGCGGGCGGGGCCGCGGCGGCCACCCTGGTGGTGGTCGGCGGGTGGCTGGCGGTCGCGGGGGTGTTCGGCGAGGACGAGAAGCCCCCCGTGGCGGCCGCGCCCCCCAGCGCGACCGCCACCCTCCCGGCGGGTCTGGAGATGACCCCTGTCAACCAGGACTCCACCGAGGGCGAGGTGGCCTTGACCCAGGTGCTGTGGGGCACCCGGCTGGACCTGACCTGCACCTACGCGGAGGCCGAGCCGGACGCCGGCCCGGAGGCGAGGTACGCGATGTTCGTGCGCACCCGCGCCGGCCGCGAGGAGCAGGTCGCCACCTGGCGCGGGCTGCCCGGCAAGACGATGCGGCTGGCCGCGGCCACGGCCGCCGACCGCGACGACATCACCTCGGTGGAGGTGCGCACCCTGGCCGGCAGGACGGTGCTCCGGGTCCGCAGCTGACCCCCCCTCGCCGCCACTAGTCGCATCCGCATCGCCCCCCTCTGCACTGGTACGGGTCAGCGGACGGTCCGGTTCAACGGGGTCCGAACGCGGTGAGGAACCGGTCGCGGAAGCGGTCCATCCGCCACACCGTGCCCTCGGGTCCGGGGTCCAGGCCCGGCCGCCACCCCCAGCCGGCGACCCGGCGCAGCACGGCCGGGTCGCGTGCGATGACCGTCACCGGCACGTCGTGGCCGACCCCCTCCCCGGTCAGCACCTTGGAGGGCTGGTGGTCTCCGAGGACGACCAGGACCAGGTCGTCGTCGCCGTACCTCTGCACGAAGGACACCACCGCCGACAGGGAGTAGCGCACCGAGTCGACGTACGCGCCGCGGAGCCTGCCCAGGTCGGCCCACACCTCGGCCGGCGACGGCCCCTCGTCCTGCATGCCGTCGTAGACCGAGCCGTCCCCGGCCTCGTCCCAGCCGACCAGGCGGGGCAGCGGGGCCCACGGGTGGTGGCTGGACACCAGGTCGACCTCGGCCATCACCGGCGGATGGCCGGGCTCGGCGAGCTCCCGGCGGTAGAGCTGCTCGAGGGTGTACTGGTCCGGCACCGGGGCGTACCCGAGCTTCGGACCTGCGTAGCCGAGGGTGCGCGCGTCCTCCAGGCGGTCGAAGCCGTAGAACGCCACGCCCTCCGGCCAGTCGAGGGTGTTCGCCGGCACCACCCCGACGGTGCGCCATCCGGCCCTGCCGAACGCCGTGCTCAGCGTCAGCCGGTCCCCGGACAGCAGCTGGCCGTACCGGCGTTCGCCGTCCACCCACACCCCGGCCTGGAGGGTGGAGTGGGCCAGCCAGCTGCCGGCGCCGAACGTCGGCGAGGTCAGGTAGGCGCTGCGGGCGGAGAACCCGGCCGCCGCCAGGGCCTCGGTCCCCGCCGCGAGGGCCGGGCGGACCGTCTCGCCCAACGACCCGTCCACCGCGACCCGCCCGTAGCTCTCCACGAAGACCAGCAGCACGTCCTTGCCGCGCAGCCCGGTCAGCAGCCGGCCCGAGGGCACGTCCTCGAAGGCGTCCTGGCTGATCTCGCGGGCAAAGTCACGCCGGTCCCGGACCCCCTCGACCAGCTGCGTCACGTGCGCCGACGCCGACGCCGCCGTGGTCGCGGCGGCCACCGGAGGCCCGCCGCCCACGTGAACGCCGGCGAGCGCGCAGGCCGCCCACACCGCCGCCACCGACCCGACCACCCGAGCCGCGGGGCGGCGGTGGCCGCGGACCAGCCGGACCAGACGCCGGACCGCCAGCGGCACGACGACCAGCACGCCGAGCAGCAGCACGGCCGCGACCACCAGCACCCCGGCCGCACCGGTGCGGCCGACGGAGTCCGCCAGCACGCCCACGCCGGAGTCCAGGTACGACGGGTCCGTGGTGGGGTCGAACGGCCGGTCGAACACGACGTAGTAGCCCATGTCCGCGACCCGGACCAGCGCGAGCACGGCCAGCGCCGCGCCGGCTGCCAGGGCGACGGCCCGGCCCGGACGGGGCGGCAGCACCAGCGCCAGCGCCGCGAGGGCGAGGGCCTCGACGGGGATCGCGAGGAACGTGGCGTAGCCCAGCTCGGAGGTCCGGTCGGGCAGGAGCAGCGCCGCCCAGACCACCGCGGCAGCGCCGATGGCGCCTGCCGCGCCCTCCCGTGGTCGAGCCGCCGGTCCTGCTGCCCCTGTCGGCGCTACCGTCCCGGGCGGGGCCGCGGTGCCGGGCCGCTGACGCCACAGGTCGAGGACCTCCCGGCCGAAGGACTCCGCCAGCAGCGCGGCCGCGACGACCAGCAGCGCCCGGGTCACCCCCAGCGGCAGCAGGTCCGCGGCGGCCACGGTCAGCACGACGCCCACCACCGCGGCCACGACCTTGCACCACCCGCGCGGTGGCAGCGGCGCCCGCAGCCACGGCTGCACCAGGCCGGCCGCGGCGAGCACGTAGCGGGCCAGGCCCAGGCCCAGCACCCACCAGCCGACCGTCGGGGCGACGTACGCGCTCAGCACCAGGATCAAGAACGCGTCGACCTCCAGGTCGAACCGCGCGCCGAGCTCGGAGACGGTCCGGGTGCGCCGCGCCACCCACCCGTCGAGCGCGTCCAGGAGCAGCGCGAGCACGGTCAGCGGCACGAGCGCCGTGGGGTCCGGGGAGCCGGCGGCGAGGGCGGCCACCCCGCACACGAGCACGGCGCGGGCCAGCGTGATCCGGTCCGCCGGGCCCAGGCTGCGGGCGCGCAGCCGGGACATGCCGGCCGTGAGGGCGACGGTGAGGACCGCCGCGGACCCGAGGCCGGCCAGCCAGCCGGCCGGTCGCAGCCCGGATGCCAGCGCCAGCGCGGCCATCAGCAGCAGGGCGCCGGCCAGCCCGACCGACGGACCGGTGCGAACCCGACGCACTTCGCCTCCGTGTGATGGGGTACGACGGTGGTACGGACGCCGGCGACGCCCGGTTCAGACCACCGGACCAGTGTGGCTGGTCCACCACGATGTGAGGAGGCCTGTGGCGGGAGCGGCGCGAGCCTTCTGGGTGGGCGAGCCCGGACGCGGGGAGATCCGGCCGGTCCGGGTGGCCGAGCCGCGGTCCGGTGAGGTCCTGGTGCGCGCGCTGTACTCGGGGGTGAGCCGCGGCACCGAGGCCCTGGTGTTCCGCGGCGGGGTGCCGGCCGACCAGTACGCCACGATGCGCGCGCCGTACCAGGAGGGCGACTTCCCGGCGCCGGTGAAGTACGGCTACCTCAGCGTGGGGGTCGTCGAGCAGGGGCCGCCCGCGCTGCGCGGCCGGACCGTGTTCTGCCTCCACCCGCACCAGACGGCCTACGTCGTCCCGGCCGGCGCGGTGAGCGTCGTGCCCGAGGGGGTCCCGCCGCGGCGGGCCGTGCTCGCCGGCACGGTGGAGACCGCGGTCAACGCGCTGTGGGACGCCGCGCCGCTGGTGGGCGACCGGGTCGCCGTGGTGGGGGCCGGCATGGTCGGCTGCTGCGTGGCCCGGCTGCTCGCCGGCATCCCGGGTCTGCGCGTGACCGTCGTCGACGTGGACCCCGCCCGAGCCGAGGTGGCGGCGGCGCTGGGCGCGGGGTTCGCCACGCCCGAGTCCGCCGAGGGTGGCCAGGACCTGGTCGTCCACACCAGCGCGTCCGCCGCTGGGCTGCAGCGGTCCCTGGACCTGCTCGCGCCCGAGGGCACGGTGCTGGAGCTGAGCTGGTACGGCGACGCCGAGGTCCGGCTGGGGCTCGGCGGGGCGTTCCACTCCGGCCGGCTCAGCATCCAGGCCAGCCAGGTCGGCACCGTGGCCCCCGCCCGGCGCAGCCGGCGCAGCACGGCCGACCGGCTCGCCATGGCGCTGGAGCTGCTCCGCGACCCCGCCTTCGACGTGCTGCTGACCGGCGAGTCGCGGTTCGAGGAGCTCCCCGACCTGATGCCGAGGCTCGCCGACGGCAGCCTGGCAGCCTTGTGCCACACGATCTCCTACTCGGGAGGGGCCGACCCGTGTTCCGCGTGACCGTCCGCGACCACATGATGGTCGCCCACAGCCTGCGCGGGGAGACCTTCGGCCCGGCCCAGGCGCTGCACGGCGCCACCTACGTCGTCGACGCGACGTTCGCGCGGGCCGGCCTGGACGCCGACGGGGTCGTGGTGGACATCGGCCGCGCCGCCGACCAGCTCCGCGCCGTGCTGGGCACGCTGACCTACCGCAACCTCGACGACCACCCCGACCTCGCCGGCACCACCACCACGACGGAGGTGCTCGCGCGGTACGTCGCCGACCGGCTCGCCGACCGGGCGCTGGCCGGGGACCTGGGCAGGTCCGGCTCCGAGCTGGACTCGGTGACGGTGACCTTGCACGAGTCCCACGTGGCGTGGGCCGGCTACGAGCGGCCGGTCCGCGGCTTGGGCGGTGCGCCGTGACCGGCCACTCCGTGCGCACGGTGGGCACCGTCCACATGGTCGTGCCCGCGGGGATCGACGACCCCCGCCGGCCCAGCGGCGGCAACGTCTACGACCGACGGCTCCGCGGCGAGCTCGCCCGCAGCGGCTGGGCGGTCCAGGAGCACGCCGTGCCCGGGGCCTGGCCGCGCCCCGACGCCGCCGCGCGGGCCGGCCTGGCCGGCACGCTGGCCGGACTCCCGGACGCCGCGGTGGTGCTGGTCGACGGGCTGGTCGGCTGCGCGGCGCCGGGCCAGATGGTGCCGGCGGCGGCGCGGCTGCGGCTGGTGGCGCTGGTGCACATGCCGCTCGGCGGCGAGGGCGAGGCGGCGGTGCTGCGGGCCTGCGCGGGCGTGGTCACCACCAGCGCCTGGAGCCGGGACCTGCTGGTCGCGCGGTACGGCCTCCACCCCGGCGACGTGGTCGCGGCCGAGCCCGGCGTGGACCCGGCCGCCGCCACGCGGGGGAGTCCCGGCGGCGGCCGGCTGCTCTGCGTCGGCGCGGTGACCGGCGAGAAGGGCCTGGACGTGCTGGTCGCCGCGCTGGAGGCGGTGGCCGAGCTGGCCTGGGACTGTCGCTGCGTCGGCTCCCTCGACGTCGACCCCGGGTTCGTCCTGCGGCTCCGCCGGCGCCTCGACGCCGGTCCCGCGTCGGGCCGGGTCGACCTGGCCGGCGCGCGCACGGGAGCTGCCCTCGAGGCGGCGTACCGGGACGCGGACCTGCTGGTGCTGCCCTCGCGCGCGGAGACCTACGGGATGGTCGTGACGGAGGCGCTCGCACACGGGGTGCCGGTCGTCGCGACCTGCGTGGGCGGCGTCCCCGCGGCCCTGGGGACCGCGGAGGGCGCGCCTGCGGGCATGCTGGTCCCGCCCGGCGACCCCGGCGCACTGGCCGGCGCTCTGCGGCGCTGGCTGTCCGACCCGCTGTGGCGCGACGGCCTCCGGCGGGGCGCGCTGGTGCGGCGGCGCACCCTCCGGCGCTGGGACGCGACCGCCGCGGAGGTCTCGGCGGTCCTGGCGAGGGTGTCGCCGTGACGCGCGGCTCTCCGGTGTGGCGCTGGCTCCGGCCGGTCGCCGGTGCGGCGGTCCTGGCCGTCGTGGTGCTCCGGGTGGGCACCGGCCCGTTCCTGGCGGGGCTGGCCGGCGTGGGCCCGGCCTCCCTGGCGTTCGCGACGGCGCTCACGGCCGTGGCGACCCTGTGCTGCGCGTGGCGGTGGTCCCTGGTCGCACGGGGGCTGGGCGTGCGCCTCGCGGTGCCGGCGGCCGCCGCGGCGTGCTACCGCTCCCAGCTGCTCAACGCGACGCTGCCCGGCGGGGTGCTCGGCGACGTGCACCGGGCGGTCCGGCACGGGCAGGAGGCCGGCGACCTCGGCCGCTCGGCGCGGGCGGTGGCCTGGGAGCGGACGGCGGGCCAGCTGGTCCAGGTCGCCTTGACCGTCCTGGTGCTGGCGGCCCTGGCCTCCCCGGTGCGGTCCTCGGCGCCGGCCCTGGCGCTGGCGGCGGCCGGGACCGTGCTCGGCGCGGCCGTGGTGCTCCGGGTCGTCGGCCGGCACCGGGGGCGGCCGGGCCGTCTGGCCCGCACGCTGGACGCGGACGTCCGGCACGTCCTGCTGGCCCGCCGGGTCTGGCCCGGCGTGCTGGTCGCGTCCGGGACGGCCGCGCTCGCCCACGCGGCGGTGTTCCTGGTCGCCGCGCGGAGCACCGGCACGCAGGGCTCCGTCGGGCAGCTGCTGCCGCTGGCTCTCCTGGTGCTGGTGGTCGCCGCCGTGCCGGCCAACGTCGCCGGCTGGGGTCCGCGAGAGGGCGCGGCCGCGTGGGCGTTCGGCGCGGCGGGGCTCGGTGCCGCGCAGGGGGTGACGGTCGCGGCGGCGTACGGCGTGCTGGCGTTGTTCGCGACGCTGCCGGGGCTCGTGGTGGCCGGCTGGCCGGGACGGCGCTCGCCCGCCGCGGAGGGGGTCGCCGGTGGCTGACCGCCCCTACACGCTGCTCAGCTGCGGCGTCTCGCTCGACGGCTACCTCGACAACGCGTCGCGGCCGCGGCTGCTGCTGTCGAACGACGCGGACCTGGACCGGGTCGACGAGGTCCGCTCCGGGTGCGACGCGATCCTGGTCGGCGCCGCGACGGTGCGCAACGACAACCCCCGGCTGCTGGTCCGCGCGGAGTCTCGGCGCCGGGCCCGGGCCGAGCG
>JBIOUF010000103.1:0-12734 GCA_044866695.1 Nocardioidaceae bacterium
CGGTCGCCGAGTACGCGTTGTGGGGGGCGAAGAACCCGATGGTGTTGTAGCCCCAGTAGTTCGACAGCCCCTTGTGCAGCAGGTGCGGGTCCTGGACGTACTGGTGCACCGGCATCAGCTCGATCGCGTTGACGCCGAGGTCGGTCAGGTGCTCGATCGTGGTGGGGTGGGCGAGCGCGGCGTACGTCCCGCGCAGCTCCTCCGGCAGCCCCGGATGCAGCCGGGTCAGGCCCTTGACATGTGCCTCGTAGATGACGGTCTCGTGGTACTCGTGGGCCGGCGAGCGGTCGTGCCCCCAGTCGAAGAACGGGTTGACCACGACCGACAGCATGGTGTGGCCGAGGCTGTTGGAGGCGTTGAAGGCGCTCTCGTCGTCGAACCGGTAGGAGAACAGCGACTCGTCGCCGTCGATCTGCCCCTCGATGGCCTTGGCGTACGGGTCCACGAGCAGCTTGCTCGGGTTGCACCGGTGGCCGGCCGCCAGGTCGTACGGCCCGTGCACCCGGAAGCCGTAGCGCTGGCCGGGCTGGATGCCGGGCAGGTAGCCGTGGTGGACGAAGCCGTCGGTCTCGGCCAGCTCGATGCGACGCTCCTTGCCCCGCTCGCCGACCAGGCACAGCTCGACCTTGTCGGCGACCTCGGAGAAGAGCGCGAAGTTGACCCCCGCGCCGTCGTAGGTCGCGCCGAGGGGGTAGGGCCGTCCGGGCCAGATCTCCATCGATGGACCGTCCTTGTCTTGGTGGTGGCGGGGGGTGGGTCGGGCCGGGTCAGTCCGGGTCGTGTCGTACGACGGCGGCGGAGTCGGCGGGGAGGGTGAGCCGGCCGTCCCGCGCTTCGACGTCTCGGTCCCAGGCCAGGGCGATGCCTCCCGGGCCGCCGTCCCCGACCGGCAGGGTGCGGGCCTGGCTGCCGAGGTTGACCAGCACGGTGAACGCCCCTCGCCTCATGGTGAAGGTGCTCGTCAGGGCATCGTGCGACACCTGGACCCGGTCCGCCCGTCCGTCGCGCAGGTCCGGCTCCGAGCGGCGCAGCGCGAGCAGGTCGGCGTACCAGCGCAGCAGGCGGTCGTGCGGCGGCCGCGCCGGCTCCGCCCAGTCCAGCCGCGACCGGCGCATCGTCTCGGCGTCCTGCGGGTCAGGGACGTCGGCCTCGGCCCAGCCGTGGGCGGCGAACTCGTCGCGCCGTCCGTGCCGCACCGCCTCCGCCAGGGCGGGGTCGGTGTGGTCGGTGAAGAACTGCCACGGCGTGCCCGCGCCCCACTCCTCGCCCATGAACAGCATCGGGGTCCAGGGCGCGGTGAGCAGGATCGCCGCCCCGCAGGCCAGCCGTCCCGGCGCCAGCGACGCCGAGAGCCGGTCGCCGAGCGCCCGGTTGCCGACCTGGTCGTGGGTCTGCAGGCTGGCCACGAACCGCCAGCCCGGGGTGGTGCGGTCCACGCGGCGCCCGTGGTGCCGGCCGCGGAAGCTGGACCAGGTGCCGTCGTGGAAGAACGGCGAGGTCGTCACCTTCGCCAAGGCCTCCGGGGCCGCGAAGTCGGCATAGTAGCCCTGGGTCTCCCCGGTGAGTGCCACGTGCAGCGCGTGGTGGACGTCGTCGGCCCACTGCGCGTGCACGCCCAAGCCGCCCTGGTCGCGCGGGGTCACCGTGCGCGGGTCGTTGCGGTCCGATTCCGCGACCAGCCACAGCGGCCGGCCCAGCTCGGCGGACAGGGCGTCGGTGCGGGCCGCCAGCTCCTCGAGGATGTGCACGGCCCGGTCGTCGCGCAGCTCGTGGACCGCGTCCAGCCGGAGCGCGTCGGCGTGGAAGCAGCGGAACCACTGCTCGGCGTTGTCCAGCACCCAGGCGCGCACCTCGTCGCTGCCGGGGGCGTCGAGGTTGAGCGCCGGTCCCCACGGCGTGGTGTGCCGGTCGGTCAGGTACGGACCGAACTCGGCCAGGTAGGCGCCGTCGGGTCCGAGGTGGTTGTAGACCACGTCGAGGCAGACCCCCAGGCCCGCGGCGTGCGCGGCGTCGACGAACCGCTGCAGCGCCGCCGGTCCGCCGTAGGCCTCGTGCACCGCGTACGGCGCCACGCCGTCGTACCCCCAGCCCCGCGAGCCCGGGAACGGCGCCACCGGCAGCAGCTCCACGACGGTCACGCCGAGCCCCACCAGGTGCGGCAGCCGCTCGACGGCGCCGTCCAAGGTGCCCGCCCGCGTGAACGTGCCGACGTGCAGCTCGTAGAGCACCGCGTCGGGCAGCGCGACGCCGGGCCAGGAGCGGTCGGTCCACGAGAACGCCGTGGTGTCGAACAGCCGGGAGGGCCCGTGCGGCCCCTCCGGCAGCCGCCGCCCACGCGGGTCGGCCCGGGGCGGCCCGCCGTCGAGGGAGAAGGCATAGGTCGCCTCGGCGTCGCAGTCCACCGCGACCCGCCACCAGCCCGCGTCGTCGCGGGCCATCGGCACCCGGGCCTCGCCCAGCACGAGCTCGACCCGGTCGCGTCGCGGCGCCCACACCGAGAAGCCGGTCATGACCCCTCCCGGACCAGGACGGCGACCGGTGCGGACTCGAACAGCGCGCCGCCGGCCACCACGCCGCCGTGTCGCCGGCCCCCGAGCCGGTCCCGCCAGGCGCCGGGGGGCAGCTCGGTGCTCCCGGCGGCCGCTGCGCCCCGGGCCCCGTCTGCGGTCTGCGCGACGACCGCCACCCGGCCGCCGCGCACGAAGCCGACCCCGCCGGGCACGGCCAGCGGCCGGTAGTCGCCGGCCGGGCCGAACGCGTCGGGCAGCTCCCGGCGGACCGCGAGGCAGGCGCGGACGACCCGGAGCTTGTCCTGGTCCAGGTCCGGCGGCGCCGTTCCGGCGTCGAGCCGCCGGCGGCGTGCGGCGTAGTCCACCGGCCGACGGTTGTCCGGGTCGACCAGCGCCAGCGACACCAGCTCGGTGCCCTGGTACAGGTCGGGCACGCCGGGCAGCAGCAGCTGCAGCGCCTTCTGCCCGAGGACGAGCGCCCGGATCGCGTCCCGGCTGGCCGCCACGGCCGCGGCCACCGCGTCGGCCAGCGCGCCGGGGGCGAGCGCGCGGTCGGCCAGGGCCAGGACCGCGGCCTCGTAGCCGGCGTCCGGGTCGGTCCAGGTGGTGTGCTGCTTGGCCTCCCGCACCGCCTTGGTCAGGTAGCCGCGGAGCCGGTCGGCGGTGACCGGCCCCGCCCCGACCAGGGTCTGCCAGAGCAGGTGGGCGGTCGGCCGGTCCACGCCCGCGTCGTCGGCGGCCGCCGCGAAGACCGCCGAACAGCGCCGCCAGGCAGCCGGGTCGGCCGCCACGGCGAGCAGCCGGGCCCGGACGTCCTCGCTGCGCTTGGTGTCGTGGGTGGACAGGGCGGTCATCCCGCCCGGCCAGGCGGCCTGCTGGTGCGCGGCCCAGTCGTGCAGGCGGTCCGGGCCCGCCGAGCCGAGCATCCCGGGGTCGCCGCCCACCTCGTTGAGCGCCACCAGCCGGTGCCAGCGGTAGAACGCGGTGTCCTCGATGGCCTTGGCCATCACCGGACCCCAGGTCTGCTGGAGGCGTACGGCGAAGTCCGTGGCGGCCGACCTCCCGGCCGCGTCCACGGCGGTCTGCGTGCCGGAGGCCAGCCCGACCAGCGCGCGCAGCTCGTCGGCGAGGTCCGGCCGGGCGTCCGCCGCGCGCTCCCCGGCTCGTCGCAGGACGTCCAGGTCGGCCCCGGCGGGGAGCTCGGGCGGCCGGAGGTAGGCGCGGTAGACGTCTCCGCCGACCAGCAGTTCGGCGACCGCGGCCGAGAGCCGGTCCCGGTCGTGGCCGGGCAGTGCCCGGGCGGCCTGGACGAGCAGCCGGCGCGCCTCCGGGCGCAGCCCGGTGGCGACGACCTGCCGCTTGGCCGTCTCGACCACCCGGTGCAGGTCCGGCTCGCCGCCGGTGGCCGCCCAGGTGGAGTCCAGGGTCTCCAGCGCCGCGGGGGCGGCGGGGGCGAGGGCGAGCGCGACGGCGGCCGCCGCGTCGTAGCCGGTGGTGCCGGCGCACGGCCAGTCGCCCGGGAGCCGTTCGGTGCCCTCGAGGATCTTCTCCACGTACACGGGGGTGCCCGGGCGGCAGGCGTCGTGGAGGCGCTGCAGGTAGCCGGTGGGGTCTGCGAGCCCGTCCGGGTGGTCGATCCGGAAGCCGTCCACGAGGCCGGCGTGGTGCAGCTCCAGCAGCAGCCGATGGGTCGCCTCGAAGACGTCGGGCAGCTCGACCCGCACGGCCACCAGGGAGGTGACGTCGAAGAAGCGGCGGTAGTTCAGCACCGCGTCGGTCTCTCGCCACGACGCCAGCAGGTAGTGCTGCCGCTCCAGCACCCGGCGCAGGTCCGGCCCCTCCGTGCCGGGGGCCACCGGGAACACGTGGTCGTGGTAGCGGACCACCGGCCGGCCGTCGAGGTCGGCCAGGACCAGCTCGCCGGCGGCGAGGGTCTCCGCCACGGTGCCGCCCAGCACCGGCACCCCCAGCCGGCCGTCCAGGGCGGGCCAGTCCACGTCGAACCAGTGCGCCGAGGCCGCGGCGGGGCCGTCGCGCAGGGTGTCCCACAGCGGGGCGTTCGCGGTCTCCGGCGCGGTGAACGCCATGTGGTTGGGCACCACGTCGACGACCAGGCCCAGGCCCACGGCCCGGGCGCGCTCGGCGAGCCGCTCGAGGCCGGCCCGACCGCCGAGCTCGGCGCTGATGCGGGTGTGGTCCACGACGTCGTACCCGTGCGGTGAGCCCCTCACGGCCTGCAGGACCGGGGACAGGTAGAGGTGGGTGACCCCGAGGCGGGCCAGGTAGTCCACCTGGGCCGCGGCGTTGGCGAAGGTGAAGCCGGCGTGCAGCTGCAGCCGGTACGTCGCGGTCACGGCGCCGTCATGTCGACGGGCGGGGGCGGACGCTCACGCAGTCGGCTCCCGCTGCGCCGACAGGGCGGCCGCTCGCGTGTCGTAGATGGCCAGGACGTTCGCCATCCCGGTGACGTCGATGACCCTGCGGACGTGCCGGCTGCCGATGACCAGGCGCAGGAACCCGCCCTCGTCGGCGAGCCGGCGCTGCAGGCTCAGCAGGGCGCCGAGGCCGGAGGAGTCCAGGAAGTCAACGCCGGTCAGGTCCAGCACCAGCTCGGGGGGGCGGTCGCTCAGCGCCTTCTCGGCCTCGGCGCGCAGCAGGTCCGCCGTGTCCAGGTCGACCTCCCCCGCCACGTCGAGCACCGTGACCGTGTCGACCTGGTCGGTCGTGAAGGTCAGTGGCATCGGGTCTCCCTGGTCGACAGGACGGCTCGGGCGTGCCCGGGCCGCACGGAGGCATCCGGACAGGGGCATTCAAACAGACGGCTCGCCATCGGCGCCCTCCGATCCCGCCCGGACCACGCTCCACACCGACTTGTCCCAGCGCCCCAGGCGGCTGCCCCAGCGCTCGCTGAGCATGTCCACGATCCGCAGGCCGCGGCCCCACTCGTCGTCGGCGCGAGGGGCCCGCAGCACCGGCTCCTCGGTGCGGTCGTCGCGAACCTCCACCACGACCGCGTCGCCGCTGGTGCGCACCTGCAGCTCGATCGGCGGCGAGCCGTGCCGTACGGCGTTGGTCACCAGCTCGCTGACCACGAGCACCACGTCCTGGACGGTGGCCGGCGCGAGGCCCTCGCGGACCAGCCGGTCCACGACCAGGGCCCGGGCGGCGGCCGGTGCGGAGACCTCGGCGGGCAGCCGCTCGGTGAGCACCTCGCGGCCGCCGGGCACGTCCATCGCCGCCACGAGGATCGCCACGTCGTCGTCGGAACCCTGCGGCAGCACCCTCGCCACGAGCCGCTCCGGCAGCCCCCGCGCGGAGCCCGTCCAGCCGCTCACCACGCGGCCGACCGCGTCGATGCTCCGGTCGATGTCCGTGCCGCGCCGCTCGACCAGGCCGTCGGTGTAGAGGACCAGCGTGGAGCCCTGCACCATCTGCAGCCGCTGGTCGGTGAACCGGGTCGGCCCGGCGCCGAGCGGCGGGCCGCCCGGGCTGGGCAGGCGCACCACGCCACGGCCGGGGGTCCGCATCAGCGGCGGCAGGTGGCCGGCGTTGGCCACGGTCAGGAGCTGGTCACTGGGGTCGAACACCGCATAGACGCAGGTCACGATCTGGGTCTCGCCGAGGTCCCGGACGATCCCGTCGAGGTGCTGCAGCATGCTCGCCGGCTCGAGGTCCAGGCGGGAGTACGCCCGGATCGCCGAGCGCAGCTGCCCCATCACGGCGGCGGCGCGCACGCCGCGGCCCATGACGTCGCCGATGACCATGGCGACCCGGCCGGCGCCCAGGTCGACGACGTCGTACCAGTCGCCGCCGACCCGCGTGCCCTCCGCGCCGGCGGCGTAGTACGTCGCCACGTCGAGGTGCTCCACGTCGAAGCTCGATCGTGGCAGCAGGCTGCGCTGCAGCTCCTCGGCGATGGCGTGCTCGCGCGCGGCGACCTCGCGGGCCGCCTGGGCCTCGGTCAGCTGCCGCTGCGCCCGCACCTGCTCGGTCACGTCCTGGCACGAGCCGACCAGCCCCACCACCTCACCCGCGTCGCGCAGCGCCTCGGCGACGGCTCGGATGCGGCGCTCCTCGCCGTCCGGCCGGACGATCCGGGCCTCGACCACGCCGAGGCCGCCCCCGCGGGCGGCTTCCAGCGCCCGCTCGACCCGCTCCCGGTCCTCGGGATGCACCACCTCGAGGATCCCGGGGAACCCCAGCTCGTCGGTACGCCGCTGGTCGATCCCCAGGATCCGCAGCAGCTCGGCCGTGACGTCGACCCGGCCGTCGACCAGGTCGACCTCCCACGACCCGACGTGCGCCAGGCGCTGCGCCTCGTGCATGCGGGTCTGGCTCAGCTCCAACGCCGACCGGGTGCGCCGGGCCCGGTCCAGCTCCAGGTTGGCCCGGACCCTGGCCAGCAGCTCACGAGAGGTGAACGGCTTGGTCAGGTAGTCGTCCGCCCCCGCCTCCAGCCCCTCGGCGGCCCCGTCCTCGCCGGCCCGGGCGGTCACCATCAGGACCGGGACGCTGGTGGTGTCGGGGCTGCGGTGCAGCGCCTCGAGCAGGCCGAAGCCGTCCAGCCGCGGCATCATCACGTCGGTCACGACCAGGTCGGGCACGGCCGCCTCGACCCGGTCCAGCGCGTCCAGCCCGTCGACGGCGGTGTCCACCACGTAGTGGCGGCGCAGCAGGTCTGCGATGTACTCGCGCATGTCGCGGTTGTCGTCGACGACCAGCACGCGGGGCCGGTCGTCGCCTGGGCTGGCGTCGGGTCTCTCGCCGGTCTCCTCGAGCCACTGCAGCGCCTCCTCGAGGTAGCCCCGGGTCTGCTGCTCGCCCACCTCGGCCGGATGCGTGCCGGCGCGCACCCGGTCGGGCGGGAGATGGCCGCGGCCGTACGGCAGCCGGACCACGAACGTGCTTCCCCGTCCCGGCTCGCTCTCGACCTCGACGGTGCCGTCGTGCAGGGCGACCACGTCGGCGACCAGGGCCAGCCCGACGCCGGTGCCCTCGTGGCTGCGCGCCTCGGTGTCCGTGACCCGGAAGAACCGGGTGAACAGGTCGGCCCGGTCCCCGGTCGGGATCCCCACCCCCGTGTCGGCGACGCGGAGCTCCGCCCGTCCGTCGTGGTCGCGCAGTGTGACGGTGATGCCCCCGGCGAAGGTGAACTTCAGCGCGTTCGAGAGCAGGTTGAGCACCAGCTTGGCCCACAGGTCCCGGTCGACGTACACCTCCTCGGGGAGGGTCTCGCAGCCCACGGTGAGGGACAGCCCGGCCCGCTGGGCCGCCTCCGCGAACCACCCGGTGAGCTCCCTTGTGTAGGCGGCCAGGTCGGTCGCGTCGTACGTCGCGGCGTCCTGGCCGGACTCGAGGCGGGAGAAGTCCAGCAGGGTGTTCACCAGCTTGAGCAGCCGTCGTCCGTTGCGCAGGACCAGGTCGAGCCGGTCGCGCTGGGCCGGGGACAGCGGCTGCGAGGTGTCGGCGACCGCGTCCTCGGCCGGACCGAGCAGCAGGGTCAGCGGGGTGCGCAGCTCGTGGCTGACGTTGGTGAAGAACGTGGTCTTGGCCCGGTCCAGCCGCTCCAGCTCGCGGGTCCGCTCCTGCGCCGACTCGAACGCCAGCGCCCTCGTCAACGCCGCGACCACCTGCCCGGCGACCAGGTGCAGCAGGTCTCGGTAGCCCTGGTCGAACGGGCGGAACCGGTTCAGGCCCACCACGAGGAAGCCCATCGGCCGGTCCGGCGGCTGTGCTCGCAGCGGCTCGACCCAGGCCTGCTTGGGCGGCTCCGGCCATGCGCCGGTCGGCAGCCCCTCGTAGCGCAGGTCGACGTCGTCGACGAGGACCGGCTCGCCGGCCATCAGCCTTTCCACCGGCCAGGGCTCGGCGGCGTCCAGCGGGAGCACCGCGGGGGCCACCGGGTGGTCGGTCTTGAACCCGCTGGTGGCGGCGAGCCGGGCCACCTCCGCACCGTCGGCGGCCGTCTCGACCAGGTAGGTGAGGGTCCAGGGCAGGGACTGGCTCTGCCGGTTGAGCGTCTCTCCGAGCGAGTGGAGCGTCTCCGCGACGGTCAGCGTGCCCGTGGTCTCCGCCCCGAGCTCGGTGAGCGCCCGGATCCGCCGCTGCGAGACCACCTCCTCGGTGACCTCGGTGACGACGCACAGCATGCCGACCGGGGTGCCCTCGTCGTCGGCCAGCGGGCTGTAGGAGAAGGTGTGGTAGGTCTCCTCGACGAACCCGCTGCGCTCGAGGAACAGCTGCAGCTTCTCGTCCCAGGTCGCCTCTCCGTGCCTGAGCACCCGCTCGATCCGCGGGCCGATCTCCGGCCAGATCTCCGCCCACACCTCGCTGGCCGGCCGGCCCAGCGCCCACGGGTACTTGCGGCCCAAGGTGTCGCGTCGGTATGCCTCGTTGCAGAGGAAGGTCAGCTCGGGCCCCCACGCCATCCACATCGAGAACCTCGAGCCCAGCATCAGCCGGACCACGGTCTTCAGGCTCTGCGGCCAGGTGTCCGGGGTGCCGAGCGGCGTGGCGGCCCAGTCCACGCGCGAGAGGTCCGCGCCGACCTCGCCTCCCTGCCGGAACGCCTTGTCCACCGACCACCATCCTCGGCGCCTGAGCGCCCAGCGAACCCGGCCATCGCGCCCGCTGCTGGACGACGCTGGCAGTGTCGATTATGCCCGGCCGGGGTCCCGCGGGGAGCCCGCCGTTGGCCCTACTGTGAGCCTTCAGCATCGGGTGCAGCCCGTCGCCCGGCCCGAGGAGGACCCGTCATGCTCACCGACTGGCTCACCACCGGCTGGAAGATCCTGCTGCTGCGCGGCGTCGTCGCGCTGGTGTTCGGCGTCGTCGCCATGGTCTGGCCGGTCACCACGGTGGTCGCCCTGGTCGTCCTGTGGGGCGTCTGGGCCCTCGTGGACGGGATCGGCGCCTTCGGCAACGCGTTCAGCTCCGGTCGCAGCGGCTGGGCGCGGGTCGGGTTCGGGCTGCTCGGCGTGGTCGCGGTGCTGGCCGCGCTCTACGCGTTCTTCCGCCCCGGCGCCACGGCCGTCGTGCTGACCTGGGTGCTCGGCATCTGGCTGCTGGCCCGTGGGGTCAGCGAGCTGGTCATCGCGCTCACCAAGTCCCCGCCGGCTCCCCGCTGGCTGATGCTGCTGGGCGCAGCGCTCGACGGCGTCCTCGGCATCCTGTTCGTGGCCAACCCCGGCCGGAGCGCCGTCGGCATCGCGGTCGTGCTCGGCATCTTCGCGGTCGCCTGGGGCGTGGTGTTCATCCTGCTCGCCTTCGCCGCGAGGAGGCTGGCCAAGGAGGTCCAGAGTCTCGAGGCCGCCCAGGAAGCCTGACCTTCCCCGGGCCACCCGGCCGCCAGGACCGGGGCCGACCAGCCGGCGGTCAGATCGCGAGGCGGGTGTGGACGGTGCTGTCGCCGCGGCGGTCCTCGATCCACCAGGTGTCGACGAGGGTGTCCACGATGGTCATCCCGCGGCCGGAGAGGGCGGAGGCGGGCGCGTCCACGGTGTGCGGGGTGGTGGTGGCGCCGCCGTCGGTCACCGAGATCAGCAGCTCGTCGCCGTCCAGGCACCAGTTCACCACCAGCGCCCCGTCGGGGAGCGGGCGGGCGTGCCGGACGGAGTTGGCGACCAGCTCCGACACCACGATGCGGGCGTCGTCGACCCGGTCGCCGCGCAGGCCGCGGTCCCCCATCCACCGGCGCAGGGTGCTGCGGACCAGGGCGACCGAGGGTGCCGCGAACGGGACGCGCAAGGTCATCTCCTGGTTCTCGGCGCGCACGCGTCCGGCTCCCACGACTGGCGCCTCGCCCCTTCACTCCGACGCGAAAACTTCCCGTGTGCGATCGTTCCCGCGACCACCCCACGCAAACTCTGGAAAGGCGGGCCCGGGGGCCCGGGCGTCACCGGCGAAGCCGGGCCAGAGCCCGCGCGGGAGCGTCGGTGATCAACGCCTCGACCCCGAGGTCGACACAGAGATCGATGTCCTCATCGGTGTTGACCGTCCAGACGTGCAGACGCCGGCCGGCGCGTCGTAGTCTACGCCCGATCCTGGGGTGCTCGCGGAGCAGCTCGATCGCCGGGCCCGCCACCCATCCCGGCGCCAGCGCGGCGGTCATCATCTGCCATGAGTACGGCCGGTGGAACAGCAGCACCAGCTCGAGGTCGGGTGCGAGCCGCTGGACCCGGGTGAGCGCCACCGAGGAGAAGCTCATCACCCGGGCCGGTGAGCCCCCGCCCAGCCAGCCGAACTCCCCGAGCAGCTCGACCAGCCGGCGCTCCACGAGCCCGGCATAGCGGGTCGGGTGCTTGGTCTCGATGAGCAGGTCGACCGGTCGGTCGTAGTCCCGGACCGTCTCGCACAGCCGGCGCAGCGTGAGCACGCGCCTGCCGGCCTCCTCCACGTCGGGCGCCTCGTCGTCCAGCTCCGCCCACGGGAAGCGGGAGGCGGCCAGGTCGAGGGAGTCCAGCTCGGCCAGCGTCATGGTGGAGACCAGCCCGTGGTGGTCGGCGACGCGGTCCAGCGTGCGGTCGTGGACGCAGACCAGATGGCCGTCCGCGGACAGCCGCACGTCGCACTCGAGCCCGTCGACGCCGGTCTCGAGCGCGGTGCGGTAGGCGAGCAGGGTGTGCTCCGGGTTGGTCTCCGTAGCCCCCCGGTGGGAGACCACCCGCGGTCGGGACGCCGAGGCGTGCATGGCGACCATCGTCGCAGCGCCCGCCCGCCGACGGGCTTTGCGCGTATCAGCGGGTCGCGGCTCCCGCTCCTTCCCGACACAGCCTGGACCAGACGGGTCCGGGGGGAGACCCATCAGGAGACCGACCATGCACATCCGCTCACTCACCCGTCGATGGCTCGCCGCCGCGGCCGTCGTGACGGCCGCAGCATCAGCCGTGGCGATCCCGGCCAGCGCGCAGGCGGCCCCCGGCGGCGGGCTCGCCGGCTCGGCCCCGGGCAACGCCCGGGGCACCTCCGCGGTCACGGCGCAGGCCCTCGCGGCCGGCAAGGCGGCGTACGGCGCCAAGGCGACCGACGACCAGGCGATCGCCGCCTACTGGACGCCCGAGCGGATGGCCGCGGCCACGCCTGCGGACAGCGCCAAGCGGCTGCAGAAGGCCGCGCGGGCGTGGCGGGCCGAGCAGGTCAGGGACCGCAAGGCCGGGAAGAAGCCGGTGGCCAACAACGGCCCGCGTCGCCGGATCGCCGGCACCACGGGGGAGCTGGCGAAGCAGGGCTCGGCGGCGGCCGGCGTCGGTGCCGCCGCTCTCGCCGCTCGTGCGGGCGGGTTCGTCTACAACCCGAACTTCCCCTACTACACGCCCGCCGCGTACACGCAGGGGAAGGTGTTCTTCAGCATGGGCGGGGGCAACTACGTGTGCTCGGGCACCATCGTGAACTCCGAGGGCAAGGACCAGGTGTGGACCGCCGGCCACTGCGTGCACGGAGGTAGCGGCGGCCAGTGGGCGTCGAACTGGGCGTTCGTCCCGGCCTACGACGACGACCTGGCCAACCCGCGCCCGTACGGCACCTGGACGGCGTCGTACCTGACCTCGCGCACCGCCTGGACGAACAGCTCGGACTTCTCCCAGGACATGGGTGTCGCGGTGATGAACACCAACTTCGGCGGCTGGCACATCGTCGACTACTTCGGCGGCCAGGGCCTCACCGTCAACCGGGGCAAGTCCGGGGTCTGGGAGAACGCCTTCGGCTACACCTCCTACGGCACCGCCGACGGCGGCAACCTGCTCGCCTGCTACGGCTACACCTCCCCGGAGTGGGACGCCTGGATCGTGTGGAGCCAGACCGTGCAGATCCCCTGCGGCCTCAACCGCGGTGCCTCCGGCGGCGCGTGGCTGTGGGCCTGGAACGGCAGCTGGGGCTACCTCAACGGCGTGAACAGCCGGGTGGACTCCTACGCCAGCCCGACCGTCGTCCGCTCGGCGTACTTCGACGACGACGCGTGGAGCCTGTACGACTACACCCGCTACGCCTGACCGGCGGGAGGGTGCCCGGGGCGCCGGTGGTTTCGAGACGCTCGCAAGCTCGCTCCTCAACCACCGGTCCTCTCGCTGGTTGAGGAGCCGGAGCGCTAGCGGAGGCGTCTCGAAACCAGGGGCACCGTGACGCAGTCCCAGCCACGGTGGTTTCGAGACGGCCTCGCAGGCTCGGCCTCCTCGACCACCGATGGTTCCCGCTGGTTGAGGAGCCGGAGCGCTAGCGGAGGCGTCTCGA
>JBIOUF010000104.1:0-18180 GCA_044866695.1 Nocardioidaceae bacterium
ACCTCCACCGCCACCGCGATCCACCAGGGCCGCCTGCAGCAGGTGTGGGTCGTGGAGACCCGCGACGCCGACGGCCGGCTGAGGGCTCGCTGCTCAGCCACCGGTGGCGGGGAGGTTCTGCACGCGCAGCTGGCCGCGGGCCATCAGCCGGCCGTCGGCGTCGCGGGTCTCCACGACCCACACCTGCTGCAGGCGGCCCTGGTGGATCGCGGTGGCGGTGGAGGTCATCTCGCCGCCGGCGGTGCCGCGGTAGAAGTCGGTGCTGTTGGCCACGCCGACGCAGGTGCCGCGGTCGCCGTACCACAGCGCCGAGCCCATGCTGGCCAGGGTCTCCACCACGCTGGCGTAGATGCCGCCGTGCACCAGCCCGAACGGCTGGTGGTGCTGCGCGGTCGCGGTCCACTCCGCGACGACCTTGTCTCCCGTGGCCTCGACGTACCGCAGCCCGATGAACCGGTCCAGCGGGCTCAGCGGCATCTGGTCGACGTCCAGGGCGGCGAGGTCCATGCGGCGCAGTGTAGGGCGCGCCTCGGACGCGACGGAGGGGCCGCCCCTCTCGGGTCGGCCCCTCCAGCGTGGTGCCTGCTGGTCAGTAGGCGCTGACGACGAAGCTGCGGAACTGCAGGTTCGCCGACGCGTTGCCGCCCGGCAGGACCTGGAACCGCCACCGGCCGCGCTTCAGACCGGTCCACACCGGCTGGTAGGAGTGCGTGGCCGTCGGGGCTGCCCCGGTGGCGAAGAAGGTGTGACCCGGCTGTGCCGACACCTTCTGGCCCACGGTGCAGGCGTTGATCAGGCCGGCCTTGCTGATGCAGGTCGCGACCGCGTCGACGTGGATGAAGTCGCCGGCGTTCGGGACGAAGGCCTCCGAGACGAAGCTGCCGATCACCGGGCCGGTGCAGCGCTTGGTCAGGAACACCGTGTTGGCGGGGACGTTGTCCGACGTCGTGTCGTCGGGCGGCGTGTTGACCGACGTCTGGGTGTCGAAGCCGACGGCGCAGCCGCCACCGGAGACGGCGCCGCTGACCCGGGCGGACAGCGCCTTGGCGGAGCGACCCTGGTCGGCCGGCGAGCGGTCGTCGTTGGCCGCGTTGGCGACGGTGGCGCCGGACAGCGCCATGGTCCCGATCGCGACACCGGCCGCGGCCACGAGCCACGCCTTCCGGCGGCGGCTGGGCGAAGCTGAAGACTGGTTCATGTGAGATCCCCCTCGGACCCGTTCTATGGACGTGCGGAGGGTTGCATCGAGTCCGCTGCCGCTCCCATGACCCGTTGGGACGGTGCCGGGATGGCCCCGGCGGCCCCACCCGTTCGGGTGGTATGGCGGTGGCCCGTCAGGGTAGTCGGCCGCGCAGCAGCCGCTCGAACGGCACCGGGTCGTCGAAGCCGTCCTCTGCCTGCGGTGCGGTCGCGGCGCGCGCGGGTCGCGCGTGCACCAGGTCGGCGAGCTCGGCGGCGGCCCGCTCGACCCGCTCTGCGAGCCGGCCGTCGGCGCCGCTGTCGGCGCCGGCGCCGAAGTCCTCCGTCGCGGCGAACACCGCGGTGGGCACCACGGTCGCGTGCAGGTAGCTGAACAGCGGCCGCAACGCGTGCTCGAGCGCGAGAGAGTGCCGTGCCGTGCCCGCGGTGGCCCCGATGAGCACGGGCACGCCGTCCAGCACGTCGGCCTCCAGCACGTCGAAGAAGGACTTGAACAGACCCGAGTACGACGCGGAGAAGATCGGCGTGACCGCGATGACCCCGTCGGCGCGTTCCACGTGCCGCACCGCGTCCCGCAGCGCGCCCGAGGGGAAGCCGGTCAGCAGGTGGTCGGCCAGCGCGTGCGCGAGGGGCCGCAGCTCGACCACCTCGACGCGGACGTCCTCGCCGGCCGACCGGAGCCGCCGCTGGGCCGCGGCGGCGAGCCGGTCGGCGAGCAGCCGGGTCGACGACGGCTCGCTCAGCCCGGCGGTCACGACGACCAGGGTGCGCATCAGGCCGTCACCTCGGCGACCTGGCGGTCGGTGGCCTCCGTCCGGGCAGCGGCCAGGAGCGAGGCGTGCGTGGGAGCGTCCGGGACGTGCGCCGGCCGGAGCGCGTCGAGCTCGCGGCGCAGCACCGGCACGACCTCCTCGCCGAGCAGGTCCAGCTGCTCCAGGACGGTCTTCAGCGGCAGGCCGGCGTGGTCGACCAGGAACAGCTGCCGCTGGTAGTCGCCGGCGTACTCACGGAAGCCCAGGGTCCGCTCGACGACCTGCTGCGGCGACCCGACGGTCAGCGGCGTCTGGGCCATGAAGTCCTCCAGCGACGGACCGTGGCCGTAGACCGGCGCGTTGTCGAAGTAGGGCCGGAACTCCGCGACCGCGTCCTGGCTGCTGCGCCGCATGAACACCTGCCCGCCCAGCCCGACGATCGCCTGGTCGGCCGAACCGTGTCCGTAGTGCTCGAAGCGGCGGCGGTACAGCGCCACCATCCGCTGGGTGTGCTCCGGCGGCCAGAAGATGTGGTTGGCGAAAAAGCCGTCGCCGTAGTACGCCGCCTGCTCGGCGATCTCGGGGGACCGGATCGAGCCGTGCCACACGAACGGCGGCACCCCGTCCAGCGGCCGCGGGGTGGAGGTGAAGCCCTGCAGCGGCGTGCGGAACCGGCCCTCCCAGTCGACGACCTCCTCGCGCCACAGCCGGTGCAGCAGGTCGTAGTTCTCGATGGCGAGCGGGATCCCGTCGCGGATGTCCTTGCCGAACCACGGGTAGACCGGGCCGGTGTTGCCGCGGCCCAGCATGAGGTCCATGCGCCCGTCGGAGAGGTGCTGCAGCGTTGCGTAGTCCTCCGCGATCCGCACCGGGTCGGTCGTGGTGATCAGTGTCGTCGCCGTCGAGAGGACGATCCGCTCGGTCTGCGCGGCGACGTAGGCCAGCGTCGTGGTGGGCGCCGAGGGGACGAACGGCGGGTTGTGGTGCTGCCCGGTGGCGAAGACGTCGAGCCCGACCTCCTCGGCCTTCCTGGCGATCGCGACCGTCGCCTTGATCCGCTCGTGCTCGCTGGGGGTCCGGCCGGTCGTCGGGTCGGGGGTCACGTCGCCGACGGTGAAGATGCCGAACTGCATGTCACTGCCTCCGTTGGTTGTAGATTCAATCTTAGCAACGGAACGCGCGGCCCGGCTATTCCGGCGTGTTGTCCTCCGGTCCGCCGAGCACGTACGGCGTGGTCACGCCGGCATACATCAGATGGGCGACCATACCGTCCCGAGCGTGCTCGAGCTGGTGGCAGTGGTCCATCCAGATGCCCGGGTTGTCGGCCCGGAACGCGATCTGGTAGCTCTCGCCGGGCAGCACGTCGAGGGAGTCCACCCACCACGGGCTGCCGGTGGCCGCCACGCCGTCGCGGCTGACCACCAGCGCGTGGTGGCCGTGCAGGTGCATCGGGTGGCTCTCCCCGGAGCGGTTTCGGATCCGGAACACCGCCACGTCGCCCTCCTCGACGGCGAACATCGGCACGTCGGGGTACAGGTGCCCGTTGATCGTCCACCAGACCCCGGGCCGCCCGTCCAGGAACCCGGGTCGGCGGTCGATGTCGTAGTCGAAGCGGCGGTCGGGGTGGGTGGGGTCGAAGGGCAGGGCGGCCGGCTCGCCGTAGGACAGCAGGTCGAGGGTGTCGGCCGGCTGGTCGGGCACCGGTGGCGGCGGCGCTGCCGGCGCACCGACCACGAGCGCGGTAGACCCGCCCACCTGGACCCGGATGGGCTCCCCGGAACCCGGCAGCACCACCTCGAGGTCGGCCCGCGCGCCGGCGGTGACCGAGAGCGACTTCCCGTCGACCTCGCCGGGACGATGCAGGTCGTAGCCGTCCACGGCGAGGACGCGGTAGGGCGCGTCGGACCACACCCGTACGGCGGCGTTGTCGGTGTTCACCACCCGCAGGCGGACCCGGTCGCCGGGAAGCGCCTCGACCGGCACCTCCCCCTCCCGCCCGTTGAGCGTGCGGGTGCCGCGGTAGGTGTGCGCCACGGCGAGGGCGTCGACGTCCTGGGCGACGCCCCGGCGGGGCAGCACGACCAGCGGGCCGAGCAGGCCGCCCACGACCTGCTCGTGGGAGACCTGGTGGGAGTGGTACCAGTACGTGCCGGCCTGCGCTGCCACGAAACGGTAGGTGTGCGAGTCGCCCGCGGCGACCGCGTCCTGGGTCACCCCGGCGACGCCGTCCTCGGCGTTCGGGACGTCCACGCCGTGCCAGTGCAGGGTCATCCCGTCGGGCACCGACTCGTTGGTGACCCGCACCTGCACCAGGTCGCCGACCCGGGCGCGGATCTCCGGGCCCGGGGACGAGCCGTTGAGGGTGAACCCGCGGACCTCGCGGCCCGAGGCCAGCCGCACCGTGCCGGCCCGGGCGACCAGGTCGACCGCGACGTCCGGGGTGCCCGTGCGTGGCCCGGTCAGGTCGGCGACGCTCACCGCGCCCTCGGCGTGCGCCAGGTGCTCGCCGTGGCCGGAGTGCCCACCGGTGGCGGCGCCGGCCGCCGAGAGCGGGGCTCCGCCGGTGTCGACGTACCCCATGTCCATCACCGACAGGGGGTCGGGGACCAGGCTCTGCCACCAGAGCCAGGCCAGCGGGCCGAGGACCGCCAGCGTGGCGGCGACCGCCAGGACCAGGCGGAGACGGGTCCGGGTCACGCCCTCACGGTGTGGCCGGGGGCGGGCTCGCTGGTGCCCGCCCTGGCCGCCAGCCGGCCGGCGTGCAGCGCTCCGGCGAAGACCACCAGCGCGGTCAGGCCGTGCAGGGCCCCGACGAACGGCACGGCGTGGCCGCCGAGACCCAGCAGCACCTGGACGACGACCAGGCCGAGCAGGACCGCCGCGACGGGCACCCCGCGCGGCACCTTGGCGAAGAAGGCCACGACGAGCAGGGCGAGGGCGACCAGCGGGATCACCATCATCCCGTTGATCGCGTGCAGCGCGAACCCGCCCGCACCGGTGAACGAGATGTCCTCGCTGTCCATCGCCGCCTTGTCCAGGGTGCCGCCGTCGGAGTCGATCCAGACGAACAGCCCCGACATCGCGTACACGACTGCCATCGCCTGGACGACGATCTCCGCGGCGAGCACGTAGGCCAGGATCTTGAAAGCACTGCCCATGTTGGTCCCCTCTTGTCGACGCGCCCCCGGGCCCCCCACGAGCCCGCTCGCACCGTAGCGCAGGGACGCCTCGGCTGCGGGCAGGTGGCGGGTTTCTTGCCGCTGTGTATGCTCGGTCCTCGCCCGCCCCTTTAGCTCAGTCGGCAGAGCGACTCCATGGTAAGGAGTAGGTCTACGGTTCGATTCCGTAAAGGGGCTCTGGAGCAGGGTTCTCGTCCAGGGCCGGCCGGCACTGGTGGGGGCACTGGTCCGTTGGCGGGGTCGCTCAGATGGTTAGAGCACACGGCTCATAATCGTGGTGTCGCGGGTTCGACTCCCGCCCCCGCTACGCGAGCAGGCGCGGCGACGCGGAGCAGAGCACGACCGGCACCGGTCGCGTCCACCAGCTCCCCCAGCCGTCCGTCCGACCGACCCGAGGAAGAGGCGCACCATGGCCACCAAGACCTCCGACATCCGGCCCAAGATCACCCTGGCCTGCACGGAGTGCAAAGAACGCAACTACATCACCAAGAAGAACCGGCGCAACGACCCAGACCGCATGGAGCTGTCGAAGTTCTGTCCCCGCTGCCGCCGGCACACCCCGCACCGCGAGACCCGCTGAGCCGGTCGTCGGCGACGGGGTGCCGGGCGCGCCGCCTTTGCTAGCGTCACCGGACATGGCCCTCGACGCGTCCCTGGCCGGGAGGACGTTCCCGCCGACCCGCCCCTACCAGGTCACTGCCGAGCGGATCGCCGAGTTCGCCGCCGCGACCGGCTCGGCCTACGACGGCAGGGCGGCACCGGCGACGTTCCCGATCGTGGTCGCCTTCCAGGCGATGACCGGGCTGATGGAGGACCCCTCGGTCGGCATCGCCCTGCACCGGGTCATCCACGGGGACCAGCGGTTCGCCTACACCCGCCCCGTCGTCGCCGGGGACGTGCTCACCGCCGAGCTCACCGTCGAGAGCCTGCGCCAGATCGGCGGCGCCGACATCATCGGCACGCGCAGCGAGCTGACCGACGCCGACGGTGGCCACGTCGTCACGGCGTTCGCCACTCTGGTGCACAGAGGGGAGGACGCGTGACCGGGCCGTCGACCGGGCTGCAGCCCGGCGCGTCGCTGGGGCCGGAGGAGTACTCCGTCACCCGCGCCGACCTGGTGCGGTACGCCGGGGCAAGCGGCGACCGCAACCCGATCCACTGGTCGGACCGGGTCGCCGAGTCCGTCGGGCTGCCCGGCGTGATCGCCCACGGGATGTACACGATGGCGCTGGCCGCCCGCGCCGTGGACACCTGGGCCGGCGGACCCGGCCGGATCCGTGAGATCGGCTGCAAGTTCGCCAGGCCGGTCGTCGTACCCGACGACGACCAGGGCGTCGTCGTCACGGTCTCCGGCACGGTCAAGGACGTCACCGAGGACACCGTGCAGGTGGCGCTGGAGGTGACCTGCGGGGGCGTCAAGGTGCTGGGGCTGCCCAAGGCCGTCCTGTCCCGGTGACCCTGCCTTGACCGACGCCCGCGAACGGCTGGCCGGCCTGACCACGCTCCGCATGGGCGGGCCGGCCGAGGTGCTGCGCGCCGCCGACGAGGACCGGCTGGTTGCCGCGGTCGCCGAGGCCGACCTCGACGGCGTGCCGGTCCTGGTGCTCGGCGGCGGCAGCAACCTGGTGGTCGCCGACGAGGGCTTCCCCGGCCGGGTCGTCCGCGTCGAGACCACGGGCGTGCACACGCAGGGCGACCTCTGCGGGGGCGCCTCTGTGACGGTGGCCGCCGGTGAGTCCTGGGACGACCTGGTGACCCGCGCGGTCGACGAGGGCTGGCTGGGCCTGGAGACCCTGGCCGGGATCCCGGGCACCGTGGGCGCCGCGCCGATCCAGAACGTCGGCGCCTACGGCCAGGAGCTGTGCTCCTCCGTGGCGCAGGTGCGGGTCTACGACCGGGCCCTGCGCGGCCGGCGCACGTTCACCCACGCCGAGTGCGGGTTCGGCTACCGGACCAGCCGGTTCAAGGCCGACCCCGGGCGCCACGTCGTGCTGTCGGTGACCCTGCAGCTGCGGCTGGGCGACCGGGCGCTGCCGCTCGAGTACGCCGAGCTGGCCGCCGCGCTCGACACCCGGCTGGGGGCCCGGCCGCCCGCGCGGGAGGTCCGCGACGCGGTGCTCCGGCTGCGCCGCCGCAAGGGCATGGTGCTCGACGCCGACGACCACGACACCTGGAGCGCCGGGTCGTTCTTCACCAACCCCGTCGTCGAGCCCGACGTGCTGCCCTCCGACGCCCCGGCGTACCCGATGCCGGACGGGAAGGTGAAGACCAGTGCCGCCTGGCTCATCGAGCGGTCCGGGTTCGGCAAGGGCTACGGCCTGGACCGCGGCTCCGGCCGGGTGAGCCTGTCCACCAAGCACGTCCTCGCGCTCACCAACCGCGGTGGGGGCACCACGGCCGAGCTCCTGGCCCTGGCCGCCGAGGTGCGCGACGGGGTCCGGAGCAGGTTCGGGATCACCTTGGAGAACGAGCCGGTGCTGGTGGGGGCGACGCTGTAGGGGCGCTGCCTCACAGGGAGCCGAACAGCGCGGACAGCCCGAACGAGACGCCGAAGACGGCCAGCAGCGCGAACGGGACCAGCAGCAGCACCGTGGCGACGATGCCCAGGACGTACCCGGCCTGCGCCTGCCCGCGACCGCCCCATCGGCCGCCGGAGGCGTCGATCTCGTGCATCGTCGACCTGCCGATGGACCAGGCGAACGGACCGAGCAGCCCGCACAGCACCAGCGCCAGGATGCCCAGCACCAGGGCGGTGGTCGCCCGGGGATGGTCCGGCGCCTGTGCGTACGGCGGCGGGTCGTACTGCGGCGGGTAGCTCATCGGACCGGACCCGGCCCGGCGGCGCTCGCGGACGTCGTCGTCGAGGTGGTCCCCGGGCCGTCGTCCCCGAGGTTGCCGGTGGCGGCCAGGACGACGACCAGGACCATGGCCAGCAGGCCCAGGGCCAGCAGCACGGTGCCGATCACGCCGAGCACGAAGCCGGTCTGCGCCTGCCCGCGCCCGCCGTAGCGCCCGCCCGACGCGTCGATCTCCCGGACCGTCCTGCGACCCATCCACCAGGCGAACGGCGAGACCAGCAACGGCAGGACGCAGGCCACGCCCCCGGCCAGGCCGAGGATGCCCAGCACCATGGCGGTGGTGGCCTGCGGGTGGTTGGGGACGGGGCCATACGCCGGGTAGCCCGGGGGGTACGGCGGGTACGACGCGTAGCCGTGCGGCCCGGCCTCCTGCTGCCCGTACTGCGGCTGCCCGTACTGCGGCTGGCCGTACTGCGGCTCGCCGTACTGGGGCTGGCCGTACCGCTGCTGCCCGTACTGCGGCCGGCCGTACTGGGGCTGGCCGTACGGCTGCCCGTACTGCGGCTGCTCGCCGTACGGCTGCTGGCCGTACTGCTCCCGGGCCGCCTGCTCCCGGGCCTGGCGCTCCCAGTAGCCGATCTCCTCCCCGGCCGACGTGCCGTCCTCCGGCGCGGCCGCGGAGGTGTCCTCTGCCCCCGACCCGCGGTCGTCCGGGGCGGGGGTGCCGGGCTCCGGCTCGTCGCGGGGGTCGCTGGTCATGGGCTCATTGTGCCAACCACGACGCGACGTCTCGCAGGGCGGCCGTGCGCACGTCGTCCGGCGCCTCGGACGCCCGCAGCGACATGGTCGCGAGCTCTGCCATCGTCTCGTCGGCGAGGCCGTGCGAGTCGCGCACCGCGGCGTACTGCCCGAGCAGGCGGGGCCCGAACAGCAGCGGGTCGTCCGCGCCGAGGGCGACCGTGGCGCCGGCGGCCAGCAGGGTCCGCAGCGGCACCGCGGCCACGTCGGGGTAGACCCCCAGCGACACGTTGGACACCGGGCAGACCTCGAAGGCGACCCCTCGCTGGACCAGCTCCGCCAGCAGCCGGGGGTCCTCGGCGGCCCGGACCCCGTGGCCCAGCCGCTCCGCGCCCAGCGCCTCCACCACGGCGCGCACGCTGGTCGGGCCGAGCAGCTCACCCCCGTGCGGCACCAGGCGCAGGCCGGCCCGGCGGGCGATCCGGAACGCCGCGGCGAACTCCTCGGTCTTCCCGCGCCGCTCGTCGTTGGACAGCCCGAAGCCGACCACCCCTCGCCCGGCGTACTGGGCGGCCAGCCGGGCCAGCGCCCTGGCGTCCAGCGGGTGCCGGGTGCGGTTGGCCGCGACGACCACGCCGATGCCCAGCCCGGTCAGTGCCGACGCCTCCTGCACGGCGTCGAGCACGAGCTCGGTGAACGCCGTGATCCCGCCGAAGCGGGCGGCGTACCCGCTGGGGTCCACCTGCAGCTCCAGCCAGCGGCCGCCGTCGTCGACGTCGTCCTCCGCGGCCTCGCGCACCAGCCGGCGCACGTCCTCCGGCGTGCGCAGCACCGACCGGGCGACGTCGTAGAGCCGCTGGAACCGGAACCAGCCCTTCTCGTCGGCGCCGGACAGCCGGGGCGGCCAGCGCTCCACGAGCGCGTCGGGCAGCACGACGCCCTCCCGGGCGGCCAGCTCGAGCAGCGTGTCATGCCGCATGGAGCCGGTGAAGTGCAGGTGCAGATGGGCCTTGGGGAGGCCGGCCAGGTCCCGGCGCACGCTGCGCACCGGCTTCCCCGCGGCCGCCGCGGGGGCGGTCAGGCGAACAGCTTCTGCAGCCGGGTCACGCCCTCGACCAGGTCGTCGTCGCCGAGCGCGTAGGACAGCCGCAGGTACCCGGGGGACCCGAAGGCCTCGCCGGGCACGACCGCAACCTCGGCCTTGTCCAGGATCAGCCCGGCCAGCTCGGCGGAGGAACGCGCGGCCACGCCGTCGTACTCCCGGCCGAGCAGGCCCTTGACCGACGGGTAGGCGTAGAACGCCCCCTTCGGCAGCGGGCACACCACGCCGTCGATCTCGCCGAGCATCGCCACGATCGTGCGGCGGCGCCGGTCGAACGCCTCGCGCATGCGCGCCACCGCGGAGAGGTCGCCGGAGAGCGCCGCGACGGCGGCGCGCTGGGAGACGTTGGCGACGTTGGACGTGGCGTGGGACTGCAGGTTGGTCGCCGCCTTGACGATGTCGGCCGGCCCGAGCATCCAGCCAACCCGCCAGCCCGTCATCGCATAGGTCTTCGCGACGCCGTTCAGCACCACGCACGTGTCGGCCAGCTCGGGCACCGCAACCGGCAGGGACACCGCCTCGGCGCCGTCGTACACCAGGTGCTCGTAGATCTCGTCGGTGACCACCCAGATGCCGTGCTCGAGCGCCCAGCGCCCGATCGCGGTGGCCTGCTCGCGCGAGTACACCGCGCCCGTCGGGTTGGACGGCGAGCAGTACAACAGCACCTTGGTCCGGTCGGTCCGGGCCGCCTCCAGCTGCTCGAGGGTGACCAGGTAGTCCTGGGTCTCGTCGGCGAGCACGTCCACCGGGACTCCGCCGGCGAGCCGGATCGCCTCCGGGTAGGTCGTCCAGTACGGCGCCGGCAGGATCACCTCGTCGCCGGGGTCGAGCAGCGTCGCGAACGCCTCGTAGACCGCCTGCTTGCCGCCGTTGGTGACCAGCACCTGGGCCGGCGTGACCTCCAGGCCGGAGTCCCGCCGGGTCTTCGCCACGATCGCCGCCTTGAGGTCGGGCAGCCCGCCGGCCGGGGTGTAGCGGTGGTTGGCCGGGTCGGCGCAGGCCGCGGCCGCGGCCGCGACGACGTACTCCGGGGTCGGGAAGTCGGGCTCGCCGGCGCCGAACCCGACCACCGGCCGGCCGGCCGCCTTCAGCGCCTTCGCCTTGGCGTCCACCGCGAGCGTCGCCGACTCGGCGATGCCGCCGATGCGCGCGGACACCCGGGACGGGGTGCTGGTGGGCAGTCCTGCGGAGGGGGTCATGGGTCCATGCTTCCACCCGCGGCTCCGGGCGCGCACCCGCCCGGTCCCGCCTCCACGTGGTTCGACTTCGTTCCCGGGTTCCCCGTACACTCGGTCCTCGGTGGTTCGCCACCCTTTGGTCGTCATGCCCTCGAACCGGCCCTCCAGGTCCCGCGTCGGACCGCGCCGGGTCGGGCGGCGTACCGAGGGAGCGCCGCCGGAGGGCACTAGCTCAACTGGCAGAGCATCGGTCTCCAAAACCGAAGGTTGGGGGTTCAAGTCCCTCGTGCCCTGCTGGTCCTCGCGTCGCCGGCGCGAGGGCGCAAGGCTCGCCCGCCCGCGGGCAGGCGTTCGAGGAGGACCGGGAAGGAGGTGGTCGGACCGTGACGGAGAGCCGCTCCGCCGCGTCGTCCAGCCGGCGGCGCACGGGTCCGGCCACGTTCTACCGGCAGGTCGTCGCCGAGCTCCGCAAGGTCGTCTGGCCCACCCGTCAGCAGCTGGTCACCTACTTCTGGGTGGTCCTGGTGTTCGTGCTGGTGGTCATGACGTTCGTGTCGTTGCTCGACCTCGGCTTCGGCAAGCTGGTGTTCGCGGTCTTCGGCTGAGGCCCGACGGCGGAGGCAGGACCCATGCCCGGACCCCGGGCGACGACGAAGTGAAGGTGAAGCGCAACCGTGTCCCAGTCCTACGACGAAGAGTCCGGCAACCCGGCCGAGGAGACCTTTCGCGGCGACGCCAGCGACCCCGCGGTCGAGCCCGGCGGCACGCCGGAGACCGAGGCCCCGCAGGACGCCCTGACCGGGCTCGACGCCGAGGAGGCCGCCGAGAGCGACGGCTCGGTGGGGCCCGAGGCGGACGCCGGCGAGGACGCCGAGGGGGGCTCGGAGGAAGCCTCGGAGGAGCCCGATCCGTTGGAGGAGTTCCGTGAGGTGCTGCGGGCCAAGCCCGGCGACTGGTTCGTGGTGCACACCTACTCCGGCATGGAGAACCGGGTGAAGACCAACCTGGAGACCCGGATCAGCTCGCTGAACATGGAGGACTACATCCACGAGGTGATCGTCCCGACCGAGGAGGTCGCGGAGATCAAGAACGGCCAGCGCAAGCTGGTCAAGCGCACCGTCCTGCCCGGCTACGTGCTGGTCCGGATGGACCTCACCGACGAGTCCTGGAGCGCGGTGCGGCACACGCCGTCGGTGACCGGGTTCGTCGGGCACAGCCACCAGCCGGTGCCGCTCAGCCTGGAGGAGGTCGAGGGCATGCTGGCCCCGGCGGTGGTGGCCCAGGCCCAGGCCGCCGCTCCCGAGCGCGGCGGAGCGCCGACGGCGACCAAGCAGAAGGTGGAGGTCGCCGACTTCGGGGTCTCCGACTCCGTCATGGTCGTCGACGGCCCGTTCGCCACGCTGCACGCCACGATCACCGAGATCAACGCCGACACCCAGCGGGTCAAGGCCCTGGTCGAGATCTTCGGCCGGGAGACCCCGGTCGAGCTGAGCTTCAGCCAGATCCAGCGGGTCTGACCATACCGAGAGAAGGAACAGATGCCGCCCAGGAAGAAGATCGCCGCGCTCGTCAAGGTGCAGCTGAACGCCGGCGCCGCGACCCCCGCCCCGCCGGTGGGCACCGCGCTCGGCCCGCACGGCGTGAACATCATGGAGTTCTGCAAGGCCTACAACGCCGCGACCGAGGCGCAGCGGGGACAGGTCATCCCCGTCGACATCACCATCTACGAGGACCGCAGCTTCACCTTCGTCACCAAGACGCCGCCGGCCGCGGAGCTGATCAAGAAGGCCGCGGGGCTGGCCAAGGGCTCCGCGGTTCCGCACCGCGACAAGGTGGGCCGGCTCACCCGCGACCAGGTCCGGGAGATCGCCACCACGAAGATGCCGGACCTCAACGCCAACGACGTCGACCAGGCGATGCGCATCATCGAGGGCACGGCCCGCTCCATGGGCGTGACCGTCGCCGACTGACCCGGCGTACGCCTCATCCGGCGCCACGCACGCGACACCCCGTGGGAGGCCCGCGCCGCGGCCTGACCACACTGCTGAGACCATCTGAGAGGAACAGCACCATGCAGCGCAGCAAGAGCTACCGCGCCGCCGCGAGCGCGGTCGACCGCGACCAGGTCTACCCGCCGCTCTCCGCCCTGAAGCTGGCGAAGGCCAACGCGAAGGCGCGCTTCGACGAGTCCGTCGACGTCGCCATCCGCCTCGGCGTCGACCCCCGCAAGGCCGACCAGATGGTCCGCGGCACGGTCAACCTGCCGCACGGGACCGGCAAGACCGCCCGGGTGCTGGTCTTCGCCACCGGCGACAAGGCCGAGGCGGCCCGCGCCGCCGGGGCGGACCACGTGGGCGCCGACGACCTGATCGAGCGGATCACCGGCGGCTGGCTGGACTTCGACGCCGTCGTCGCGACCCCGGACATGATGGGCAAGGTCGGCCGGCTCGGCCGCGTCCTCGGTCCCCGTGGCCTGATGCCGAACCCGAAGACGGGCACGGTCACCCCCGACGTCGCCAAGGCGGTGGCGGAGATCAAGGGCGGGCGGATCGAGTTCCGCGTCGACCGGCACGCCAACCTGCACTTCCTGATCGGCAAGACCTCCTTCTCCGAGGCCCAGCTCGCCGAGAACTACGCCGCGGCGCTCGAGGAGGTGCTGCGGCTCAAGCCGTCGAGCTCCAAGGGCCGCTACCTGAGGAAGGTCACCTTCTCGACCACCATGGGCCCCGGCATCCAGGTCGACCCGAACCGGACCCGGAACGTCGCGGTCGAGGAGGACTGACCCGCTGAGAGTCCCGCCGAGCCGGCGCATCTTCCCCTGGCTGGCGGGTCGAGCCGGCGCATCTTCCCCTGGCTGGCGGGTCGAGCCGGCGCATCTTCCCCTGGCTGGCGGGTCGAGCCGGCGGGTCTTCCCCTGGCTCCGCCCGTCCGCGCACCCGCGCCACCGCCCCCGGGGTGGTGGTCCGGCCATCCTCGACGGCTCGACGCACCAACATTGACGGCTCGACCCACCAACATTGACGGCTCGGCGGCGAGGGCGGGGGGGTCGGCGGACCATGACGGTGCCCGATTTGGTGCCCGAGGACGAGACGCCGTAACCTGGGCAGTCGTCAACCACAGACCGCCGGTCGCCGGCGCGCCGCGATGAACCATCAGCGTGACGCCCCGGTCGAAGGTCCCGCATCGCGGGCGGCCCGCGCAGGTGACACGAGCCGCACGACTCGCGTCGTGCCACGCCCCGTGCCGTCCTGCGCCCGGGGCGTTTCGTCGTGTCGGGGCACCGACGGTGCGACCAGCGGCCACCGCGAGGTGGCCGCGCACGGAAGGAGACCCATGGCGCGGCCGGACAAGGCAGCAGCCGTCGCGGAGCTCGCGGAGGCGTTCTCCTCCTCCGCTGGCGCGGTGCTGACCGAGTACCGCGGGCTCACCGTCAAGCAGCTGCAGGACCTGCGGCGAGCCCTCGGCGACAACGCGACCTACGCTGTGGTCAAGAACACGCTGACCCAGATCGCCGCCACGCGGGCGGGCGTCCCCGGCGTCGACGACCTCCTCACCGGCCCGACCGCCATCGCCTTCATCAACGGCGACGTGGTCGAGGCGGCCAAGGGACTCCGTGACTTCGCTCGCACCCACCCCGCCCTCGTCGTGAAGGGCGGCTACCTCGAGGGCAAGGCCCTGGACGCCTCCGAGATCGCCAGGCTGGCGGACCTGGAGTCGCGGGAGGTGCTGCTGGGCAGGCTCGCCGGGGCCATGCTCGGCTCGCTCAGCCAGGCCGCCTCGCTGTTCAACGCCCCGCTCGCCCAGACCGCGCGGCTGGCTGCGGCGCTCCGGGACAAGGTGTCGGACGAGGCCGGACCCGCCGGCGAGCCGGACCCCACGACGGACCAGACGGCGGACCCGGCCGAGCAGCCGGCACCCGCCGACGCCTGACCCACCCACCACCCCACATCAGTCCCGCGGAGGCCGCGGGAAGCATGAGGAAAGGACCGCCACGATGGCGAAGCTCAGCACCGACGAGCTCCTCGACGCCTTCAAGGAGATGACCCTCCTGGAGCTCAGCGAGTTCGTGAAGCAGTTCGAGGACACCTTCGGCGTGACCGCGGCCGCCCCGGTCGCCGTCGCCGCCGCCCCGGCCGCCGGCGGCGCCGGCGCGGAGGCCGAGCCCGAGGCCGAGCAGGACGAGTTCGACGTCGTCCTGGAGGCCGCCGGCGAGAAGAAGATCAACGTGATCAAGGAGGTCCGCAGCCTCACCTCCCTCGGCCTGAAGGAGGCCAAGGAGCTGGTCGAGGCCGCTCCGAAGGCCGTGCTGGAGAAGGTCAACAAGGAGGCGGCCGACAAGGCCCGCGAGGCGCTGGAGGGCGCCGGCGCCACCGTCACGGTCAAGTAGCCGCTCGCCGCTCCCGCGCCGGACTGGACCTCCGCGCCCCGCCCCCGTGGCGCGGACCTCTCTGGCGCGGGTGAGTCCCCCGGGAGGTTGCGCCGACTCGACCGTCCACCCGGCCCAAGACCCGGCGACTCGACCGCCCACCCGGCAGAAGACTCGCCGACTCGGCGCCGGACTGCGGCGCCGTGCGGGGTGGGCGGCGCGCGAGCGTTCTCCCCAACCCGGGCGTTCCGCTTGACTCCGCGCCGCAGATTGCCGATAGTTCTCGTGCGGTTCGAGCCACTGATTGAGGCTCTCTCGCCGGTCATATGGAGGGCCGGGCGATCGAGGGCGACGAAGGTGGGCTCTGGCTAGTTGTGCCCTGCCCAGCCACGCTGTACGATCGATCTTTGCGCCCACCCTCCCCTCCTCGCAGTTCGTCATGTCCCCTGCCAGTGGTAGGGGGGCGCCCGCACCGATGAGTCAGAGCCCTTCGGAAGGACGCCTCTTGGCCGCCCAGCAGTCCGCCAGCACCACCAGCACCACCAGCTCCCGCCGCATCTCCTTCGCAAAGATCGCCGAACCTCTCGAGGTTCCCCGCCTCCTCGCCCTCCAGACCGACAGCTTCGACTGGCTGGTCGGCAACCAGGCCTGGCAGCGCCAGGTGGAGTCCCGTGTCGACGCGGGGGAGGACGTCAGCCCCAAGTCCGGGCTGGAGGAGATCTTCGAGGAGATCTCCCCGATCGAGGACTTCTCGGGGACCATGTCCCTGTCCTTCGAGAACCCGGTCTTCTACGACCCGAAGAACACCGTGGAGGAGTGCAAGGAGAAGGACTTCACCTACGCCGCGCCGCTCTACGTCTCCGCGGAGTTCACCAACAACGAGACCGGTGAGATCAAGGGCCAGACCGTCTTCATGGGCGACTTCCCGCTCATGACCGACAAGGGCACGTTCATCATCAACGGCACCGAGCGGGTCGTGGTCTCCCAGCTGGTCCGCTCGCCCGGCGTCTACTTCGAGCGCACCGCGGACAAGACCTCCGACAAGGACATCTTCACCGCGAAGATCATCCCGTCGCGGGGCGCCTGGCTGGAGTTCGAGATCGACAAGCGCGACATGGTCGGCGTCCGCCTGGACCGCAAGCGCAAGCAGAACGTCACCGTCCTGCTCAAGGCGCTGGGCTGGACCGAGGAGCAGATCCGGACGGAGTTCGGCGACTACGAGTCGATGATGCTGACCCTGGAGAAGGACCACACCTCCGGCCAGGACGACGCGCTGCTCGACATCTACCGCAAGCTCCGCCCGGGCGAGCCTCCGACCCGCGAAGCCGCGCAGACGCTGCTGGACAACTACTACTTCAACCCCAAGCGCTACGACCTGGCCAAGGTCGGCCGGCACAAGGTCAACAAGAAGCTCGGGCTGCAGCTTGCGTTCGACCAGCAGACGCTGACCATCGAGGACATCGTCGCCACCATCCGGTTCATCGTCGCGCTCCACGACGGGCGCGCCGAGCTGGACGCCCCCGAGGGCACTTTGGAGGTGCGCGCCGACGACATCGACCACTTCGGCAACCGCCGGCTGCGCACCGTCGGCGAGCTGATCCAGAACCAGCTGCGGACCGGCCTGGCTCGGATGGAGCGGGTGGTCCGCGAGCGGATGACCACCCAGGACGTCGAGGCCATCACGCCGCAGTCGCTGATCAACATCCGCCCGGTCGTCGCGGCGCTGAAGGAGTTCTTCGGCACCTCGCAGCTGAGCCAGTTCATGGACCAGACCAACCCGATCGCCGGGCTGACCCACAAGCGGCGGCTCTCGGCTCTCGGGCCCGGCGGCCTGTCCCGGGACCGCGCCGGCTTCGAGGTCCGCGACGTGCACCCCTCGCACTACGGCCGGATGTGCCCGATCGAGACCCCGGAGGGGCCGAACATCGGCCTGATCGGCTCGCTGTCGACGTTCGGGCGGATCAACCCGTTCGGGTTCGTGGAGACGCCGTACCGGAAGGTCGAGGACGGCCAGGTCACCGACCAGACCGACTACCTCACCGCCGACGAGGAGGACCGCTTCGTCATCGCGCAGGCCAACGAGCCGCTCACCGCGGACGGCCGGTTCGCCAACGAGCGGGTGCTGGTGCGCCAGCGGCTCGTCGAGGTGGACTTCGTGCCCGCCGCCGACGTCGACTACATGGACGTGTCGCCCCGGCAGATGGTGTCGGTCGCGACCGCGCTGATCCCGTTCCTCGAGCACGACGACGCGAACCGCGCGTTGATGGGCTCCAACATGCAGCGCCAGGCGGTCCCGCTGATCCGCTCCGACGCCCCGCTGGTCGGCACCGGCATGGAGTTCCGCGCCGCGGTCGACGCCGGGGACGTCGTCGTGGCCGCGCAGGCCGGTGTGGTCACCGAGGTGACCGCCGACTTCGTGGACACCGCGAACGACGACGGCACCCAGTCGACGTACCGGCTGCAGAAGTTCTCCCGGTCCAACCAAGGCACCTGCATCAACCAGCGTCCCCTGGTCGCCGAGGGCCAGCGGCTCGAGGTCGGTACGCCGATCGCCGACGGGCCGTGCACCGACGAGGGCGAGATGGCGCTGGGTCGCAACCTGCTGGTCGCGTTCATGCCCTGGCAGGGCCACAACTACGAGGACGCGATCATCCTGAGCCAGCGGCTGGTGCAGGCCGACGTCTTGACCTCGATCCACATCGAGGAGCACGAGGTCGACGCCCGCGACACCAAGCTGGGGCCGGAGGAGATCACCCGCGACATCCCCAACGTGTCGGAGGAGATGCTCGCCGACCTCGACGAGCGCGGCATCATCCGGATCGGCGCCGAGGTGACCACCGGCGACATCCTGGTCGGCAAGGTGACCC
>JBIOUF010000105.1:0-4633 GCA_044866695.1 Nocardioidaceae bacterium
CGCGGCGTCGGCCGACTTCGGCCACGACAAGGCGGCGGGCGAGCCGTGCCGGCACCTCGACGCCGGTGACCGCTGCGGCATCCACGGGCGGCTGGCGGCTGCCGGCTACCGGGGCTGCGCCGCGTACGAGTGCGACGGGGCCGGCCCCCGGGTGACCGCGGCGTTCGGCGGCGCCCGCTGGCGCGACGAGGGGGCCGCCGGGCCGATGTTCGCCTCGTTCGCGCGGGTGCGAGCCTTGCACGAGCTGCTGCGGCACCTCTGCGAGGCGGCCGGCATGGTGAGCTCGCGGCCGGTCGTGGACCGGGTACGCCGCCTGGCCGCGGAGGTCGACGCCGCCGCGGCCGCCCTGGCCGGCCCGGCCCCGATCGAGAGGGTGGACATCGCGGACCTGCAGCGGCGGACCGCCGCACTGCTGACCACTTGCAGCGAGCTGGCCCGTGCCGGTCGCGGGGCGCAGCGGGACCTGGCCCGGGCCGACCTCGCCGGACGCGACCTGGCGGGCGCGGACCTGCGCGGCGCGTGCCTGCGAGGGGCCCTGCTGGTCGGGGCCCGGCTCGCCAGCGCGGACCTGCGCCACGCCGACCTCCTCGGCGCGGACCTGCGTGGCGCCGACCTGCGGGGCGCGGACCTGCGCGACGCGCTGTTCCTCACGCCCGCGCAGCTCGCGGCGGCTCGGGGGGACGGGACCACCCGGTTGCGGCGGGACCTGCCGCCTCCGTCCGCCTGGGGCTGACCTCGGCAAGGACCCGTCGGCCACGCGTTGGTCAGGCGTGCTCGTCCGACGGGTGCGACGCGGGCTGGACCGACCAGCCCGGCGGCTCGTCGCGCCCCGACTCCTCGTCCCGCTCCGCGGCGGTCGCGGTGGCCTGGACCTTGCCCGAGGCGTGGTGGACCGGCGCGTAGACCGCGTAGAGCTGCATGGGCTCGTCGCCGACGTTGGTGACGTTGTGCCAGATGCCGGCGGGGACGAAGATCGCCCAGCCGTCCTCGACCTCGCGGTCGAAGTCGAGCCGGTCCTTCGCGGGACCCATCTGAACCCGGCCCCGACCCCCGTCGAGCCGGAGGAACTGGTCGGTCTCGGGGTGCACCTCCAGGCCGATGTCCTCGCCGACGGGGATCGACATGAGGGTCAGCTGGAGGTACCTGCCGGACCACGCGACCGCGCGGTAGCTCGTGTTCTGCAGGACCGCGCCCTCGAGGTCGAAGCTCTGCGGTGCCGGTCCGATGTCGGAGATGGTCACGTCGGTTCTCCCTTGTCAGGCTGAGGCTTGCGTGAGATCTGGTAGTGCAGGGTCAGGAAGGGCAGGCCGAAGACCCAGAAGGCGTGCTCCGCGCGCAGCGCGCCGTCCTCGGCGTAGACGTCGAGCTGCTCGGAGAACCCATGCACGGCAAGGGCGGTGAGCTCGTCTGCCGCCGTGTCGACATAGGTGAGGTAGTGCCCGGCCTGGCCGTCGTGGACGCGGCTGGTCAGGGTGAGGCCCCGGTCGGGTCGCGCCCGGGGGAGCAGCGTCGCGGTGAAGCTGCCCTCCGGCACCGGGAAGCCGACGCTGACGTAGCCGCGGCCCTCGTAGGCGTAGGTGATGTAGATGCCGAGCATGATCGGCTGGTCGTCGTCGGCGAACGACCGGACCCATCCGCGTACCGACACCGTGCCGTCGGCACCAGTGATCGTGTCGATGCGGCTGCGGATCCCGCGCTGGGTCTCGCGCTGGTTCATCGGGATGCTGGCCTGTCCCAGGGGTCGCGCGAGGACCGTGCGGTACAGCAGGTAGCCGGGCCGCACCCACATCCGCCACCTGGGGACGATGTCGAGCGCGAACCGGGTGGTGTGCTCGTAGAACTCCCGCACGAGCGGGTCGACCTGTTCCGGGTCGAACGACGGTCCGGCCAGCGTGTCGAGGGAGGCCACGATCCCGGCGTCCGGCGCGTCCGCGCTGTAGCCGGCCCCGAGCTCCTCGGCGAGGTCGCGGACGTAGCCGGTGCCGACGTACCTCGACCGCGCCGGCCGGGGCACCACGAACGGCAGGTCGGCGGCGCTGACCCGTTCGGCGAGCAGGCTCAGCTGGGCGTCGCGGAAGAGCAGGGCGGAGAGGCTGCGGTAGGCCAGGACGGTGCTGCTGGCCACCACCGCGCCCGGCGCCGGCCCGCGGGAGAGCGCCTGGCCGACGGCGGCGCCCACGACCGGCCCCATCGCCACCTTCTGCGGCCGCAGCCCCATCGCACCGACCACGGTGCCCGTGGCGGTGCCGACCGCGAGCGGACCCGCACCGGTCGCCTTCTGCGAGGCCCACCCCGCCGGAGCGGCCAGCGCGCTGCTCACCGCGATGCGCTGCCACAGCGCTGGGATCTCGCCCTCCTTCTGGCGAGCGCGCGCCACCGCCTCCGAGGTGCCCAGTCCGGCCGCGCCGGCCAGCGCGGCGCGAGCCGCGGACCAGGCCCCGCGATGCGCGGCCAGCGACGCCCCGGCGAGCGCGCCGATGGACGCCGCGAAGCCGATGGACGAGACGGTGGTCACCCTCGCGACCCTAGCCCTCTGGCCGGTGACGCTCTCGGCGACGGCCGCGGCTCGCGAGGGTCGCGGCTCAGACGGTGATCGCGATTTTGCCGCGGACCTGGCCGCTCTCCAGCCGCCGCATGGCGTCGGGCGCCTCGTCGAGCGGGAAGGTGCGGTCGACGCTCGTGGTCGCAGCGCGCGCCGAAGCCGCCGCACCGAGGGGTTCCCGCCGATGTCGAGGACCAGGTCGTAGCGGCGGCTGCCGGCGGCGAAGTCGTCGCGGGTGTAGTCCAGGACGTGGTCGGCGCCGAGGGCAGTGACGAGGTCGAGCTTCGCGCTGCTGCAGGGATGTCCCCGCGCGGGGCTACTCGGCGGTCCCGGGCGCCGCCTGGCTCAGCAGGCTCGACCCGGCGGTGCCGCCGCCGTGCGTGGCTTTCCGCAGTATCGCCCGCACCGTGTCGGTGGTCTCGGTGACACCTGAGACGGTCACCTGCACCATGGTGTTCGACCCCGGGGTCTCCGTGGACACCTGGCCGCTGCCGCCCGCCGCGGGCGACGGCGCTGCCGTCGTCGGCCCGGGGGCGGGCTGCGGGCTCACCGGGTCAACGACCGGCCGGCTGGGACGCGCCGCCTCGGTGCTGCGCCGGACGGTGCCCGCGCTGGACGCCACGCCCGGCCCGGTCGTCCGGGAGCCCGGCTGCGCCGCGACGCTGCGCGACGCACTGGCCCGGCTGCTCGGGTCCGCGCTCGCCGACGGCGTCGCCGCCAGAGCCCGCTCCCCTGCCGAGGCGCCGGCCGGCCGCGTGCCGGCCACCTCGACGCCGGGGGCGATCTCGGGCGCGGCGGCGTCCGCCGCAGGTGGCGAGGACCAGTGCGAGCCGTCCGGGGATGCGATCCGGACCATGTCGACCGTCGCTGCGGCCACGACGACTCCGGCGAGGCCCAGCACGAGGGCGATGCGACGCCGGGAAGGTCCGGCCCGGTGCCGGCCGGTGCTCACCGGACCGGGTCCGACGAGCTGGGGGCGGCGCCTGCGCCCGAGGTCACGGTCATGCTTCTCCTCTGGTGTGGCTGTGGTGCTCCGCGGCGCATCGGGCCTAGCGGTCCGTTCTTCGGGCCGGCCGCACCGGGGGCGGGTGCAGTGCAGCAGCGTAGGTGACCATGGCGCTATCGGCCGTGGAATGGTGGTATATCCCTAGATGACCTCTATATCCGGTTCGGGCGGTCGCCGAACCGGCGGCCCGCCGCCCGCCCGGCGGGCGGACCGCGTTGCGGCTGGGCCCGACGGCTGTGACAGTGGACCGGGCGGCGGGACGCGGCCAGGTGGCGCCGCACCGCACGATCACGACCGGAGGCGGGCCCGATGCCGGCGCCTCCCGCCCGGGGAGGAGGTGCTGGCGCTGCTCGGCAGGTTGGCGGACCTGGCGGGCCGAGTGGCCGGGGAGGTGAGCGCGGACCGGGGCACCCGCGCGGCGTACGCCTGCGACGCCTCCAACCACCGCGTGCTGCCGGCCGCCGTGGTGTTCCCCCGCGACACCGAGGACGTCGCCCGGGTGGTGCGCGCCTGCGCGGCGGCGGGCGTCCCGGTGACCGCCCGGGGGGGCGGCACCGGCGTCGCCGCGCGGCGGTGGGCGCGGGCGTGGTCCTGGAGCACTCCCGGCACCTGCGCCGGGTCCTGGAGGTCCACCCCGAGAGCGGTACGGCGCTCGTCCAGCCGGGGGTGGTGCTGGACCGGCTGCAGGAGGCCGAGGCCTTTTCAACCAGATGGTTGACCAGCCGCACCCAGTGTGGTTGAGTTGTCCTCAACCGTTGGGTTGACAAAGGAGGCCGGCCGTGGCGGACCCACTCGACCGGGTGTTCGCGGCCCTCGCGGACCCAACCCGCCGGGACATGGTGTCCCGGCTGGCCGGGGGGGACGCGACGGTGGGCGAGCTCGCGGCGCCGTACCCCGTGAGCGTGCAGGCGGTCTCCAAGCACCTCAAGGTGCTGGAGGACGCGGGTCTGGTGACCCGCACCCGCGACGCGCAGCGCCGCCCGGCGCACCTGGAAGCGCAGGTGTTCGACCTGATGACGAAGTGGATCGAGCGATACCGGCAGCAGGCCGAGGAGCGGTACCGCCGCCTCGACGCCGTGCTGGCG
>JBIOUF010000106.1:0-2284 GCA_044866695.1 Nocardioidaceae bacterium
CTTCCTCGCCGAGGGCCGGTTCAGCCCGTTCTTCTGCTCGCACTTCGTCAACCCCCTCGTCTCGTGCGTGTGGTCCTGCGGGGCCGACGTCGCCGGCCGCTACCCGGCCCGGTACCTTTTCGAGTTCCTCGCCAACCACGGCATGCTGGCGGTGACCGGCTCCCCGCAGTGGCGCACGGTCGTCGGCGGCTCGCGAACCTACGTCGACCGGGCCGTGAAGAGCCTGACCGCCGTGCGCACGACGACGCCGGTCCGCGCAGTGACCCGTGTCGACGGCGGGGTCGAGGTCAGGGACGACGCGGACGACGCGTCCAGGTTCGACGCGGCAGTGCTCGCCACGCACCCCGACGACGCCTTGGCCCTGCTCGGCGCTCCGACGGCGCTGGAGCGCGCCGTCCTGGGAGCGTTCGGCTACTCCGCCAACCGGACGGTGCTTCACACCGACGAGCGGGTGCTCCCCCGGGCCCCACGGGCCCGCGCCTCGTGGAACTACCTGATGCGCTCCTGCTCCTCGCCCGCCTCCGCGGTCGAGGTCAGCTACGACCTGACCCGCCTGCAGCGGCTCGGCACGCCGGAGACGTTCCTGGTGACGCTCAACGACCCCGGCACCATCGACCCCGGCCAGGTGGTCGAGCAGATGGCCTACCGCCACCCCGTCTACACGCCCGAGGCAGTGTCCGCGCAGAGGCGGCTGCCCGCCCTGAACGACGGCGTGCTCGCCTTCGCCGGCGCCTACCACGGCTGGGGGTTCCACGAGGACGGCTGCCGCTCGGGTATGCAGGCCGCCGCCAGTCTCGGAGCGGCCTGGTGAACCCGGCGGTCCCGGCCTGCTACGACGTCGAGGTGCTGCACCGGCGCCGCGAGCCGGTGGCGCACGAGGTTCGCCACGCGATGACCACGTGGCTCGTCGACGCCGACCACCCGCCGCGTCTCCCGGGCATGCTGCACCGGCTGTGCCGCTTCGACCCTCGCGACCACCTCGACCTCCGCGCGTTCCTCGCCGAACGAGGCCTGCGCCCTCACCGGGTCCTGATGCTGGCCCAGCCGCGGGTGTACGGCTACGTGTTCAACCCGCTCACGGTCTTCTACTGCCTCAACGCCGAAGGTGACCTGACCCATCTGGTCGCCGAGGTGCGCAACACCTACGGCGGCCGCCACGCCTACCTCCTGCCGATCGGCGACCTGCACGCGCAGAAGGCCTTCCACGTCTCGCCGTTCGAGCCGGTCCAGGGCGAGTACACCCTCCGGCTGCCGCTGCCCGCCGACACGCTGACCGTCTCCGTCACGTTGCGCAGCCCCGGCCGGGCGCCGTTCCTGGCCGCCATGACCGGCGTACGCCGACCGGGCGCGCGGCTGCAGGACGCGCTCCGCCGCCCGCTGGAGACCCGCGCAGTCATGGCCGGCATCCGCCGTCACGGGCTGGCGCTCTACGGCAAGGGCCTGCGGCCCTACCCCCGCCCTGCCGACGACCGCCGCCGCTGGTTGAGCCGCCGACCCTGCGAGGCGTGTCGAAACCAAGCCGGGCGGCCGACGCTGGGTCGCTGCCGCCGCTGGTTGAGCCGCCGAGCCTGCGAGGCGTGTCGAAACCAGGCCTCGACCGGTCCGACCAGCATCGCGGTCACCACCTCGACCGGCTCAACGACTACATCCGGAAGGCTCTCGTGAGCACGACCCTGTCCACCATCACCGCACCCACGGTCGACGCCGGGCGCTGGCCCGACGTCGCCACCGTGCCGGGCCGGCCGCTGCGCGCTTGGGTCGCGCAGCGGCTGACCCGGCACGCGGTGCGTGACCTGCCGCTGCGTGTGCTGCTGCCCGGCGGCGCGGTGTGGGGCGGCGGCCACGCCGGCGACCCGTGCCTGCGCCTGCTCCGCCCCCACGACTTCTTCCGGCGGGTTGGCGCGGGCGGGCTGATCGGCTTCGGGGAGTCCTACCAGGCCGGTGACTGGGAGTCCGACGACCTGACCGGGCTGCTCAGCGTCATGGCCGCCCGGCTGGACCGCCTCGTGCCGCCACCGCTGCAACGGTTCCGCCGGCTCGCCGTGCACCGCCGCCCGGCCGCCCAGGACAACACCCTCGACGGCGCCCGCGAGAACATCCACCGGCACTACGACCTCTCCAACGACCTGTTCGCCACGTTCCTCGACCCGTCGCTGTCCTACTCGGCGGCCCTGTTCGGCACCGACCCGAGGCTCGCGGCTCCCGGCGTGGAGACGCTCACCGCCGCCCAGCACCGCAAGATCGACCGGATGCTCGACCTGGCCGGCGTCGGGCCCGGCACGGC
>JBIOUF010000107.1:0-10643 GCA_044866695.1 Nocardioidaceae bacterium
CCCGGCGATCGACGGCCCTCGGCGACCCGGCAACCCCGAAGGCACGGCGGCGCAGCGACCCCGGCGGCCTCGGCCGGCCCCGGCGATCACCGCGACCACCGCGACCACCGCGACCACCGCGACCACACCGACCACCCCGACCACCGCGACCACCCCGACTGACGACCCCTTCCGGGCAACACCTCGGCAGACCCCTCCGGACGGCTCCGCGGACATCTCCCTGGACGCCCCCCGTGACGTGTGGCGTGCGCTCGACGACGGCCGCGACCCCACCCTCTGACCCGTCTCACGTCGAACCGGCAATCTTGGTGGGTCGACCCGGCAATCTTGGTGGGTCGACCCGGCAATGTTGGTGGGTTCACAAGGCTGACCGCTCGGCCCCAAGAGTTGACGGCTCGGCCCGCAAGAATTGACGGCTCGGCCCGCAAGAATTGACGGCTCGGCCGACCAGGATTGACGGCTCAACACGCAACAGGGTGGCCGGCTCGGCCCGCGAGAGTGGCCGGCTCGGCCCGCAAGAGGTGACGGCTCGGCGGAGGGGGTCTGCCACTACCATGAACCGCATCGAGCCCCCGCGTGACCGAGGAGACCAGCCACATGTCCGCTCACCACGGCAACACTCCGGCCGCCTGGACCGCCGTGACCATCGTGCTGGTCGGGTTCTTCGTGGGCGGGATCGGCCTGCTGATGGACAGCTGGCCGATGTTCTGGGTGGGCGTGGCGTGCGCACCGGTCGGGCTCATCGTGGGCAAGGTGATGTCGTCGATGGGCATGGGCGCCGAGCCGGTGGACCACTAGGCACGGGCCACGGCAGGCCGGCACCGGGCATGTCCCAGCCATCCACGGCGGTCGCCGTCCCGGCCAGCGGGGCAGCCGACCGCTCCCGGTCGCGGCGCGTACTACCGCCGCTGCTGCTGGCCGGTGGGCTGCTCGCGGCCAGCGTCGCGCTGCACGTGCGGGACCCCCACGAGGCGGGCAGCTGGGGCCTCTGCCCGTTCCGCGTGCTCACCGGGCTGGCCTGCCCCGGCTGCGGTGGGCTGCGCGCGGTCAACGACCTGACCGACGGCGACGTGCTCGCTGCGGCGTCGAGCAACCTGCTGTTCGTGGCGTCGCTGCCGCTCCTGGCGCTGCTGTGGCTGCGTGCGCTGGCGCAGCGGTGGCGGGGGGTGACGCGGCCGCTGCCCCCGACCCTGGTGCGGGCCGGGACCGTCGCGGCCGTCGCCCTGGTGGTGGGGTTCGGCGTGGCGCGCAACCTGCCTGGGCTGTCCTGGCTGCTCCCCTGAGCCTGGGTCCACGCTGAGCGGCACCGGACCACGCGGGCGGCGGGCCGCGAGTGGCGGGCTCAGGTGCCGAGCCGGTCGGTCACGTCCTCTCCCTGGGCGAGCTGGATCGCGAGGAACGCCAGCCAGGCCATCGCGATGCCGGCACCCAGGGCGCCGGTGACGATGCCCGTCGTGGCCTTGCCCGACCCGGTGAGGTAGCCGGGCGCCGCCGCTATGTCGCGACGGGCGAGGAGGCCGAGCACGACCGCGACGAGGCCCATCAGGCCCAGGCAGCCGCACAGCCCGACCACCAGGCTGACGATCCCGACGACCATCGACGCAAGCGCCTTGGGGCTGGTCCGCGGCGGGCCGGAGTACCCCGGTCCCGGCGGTCCGTACCCGGGCGGGCCGTACCCCGGCGGTGGTGGCGGTGCGCTCATGGGGGCCTTCCGGTCGGGGGCTCGATGCACCGGACGGTACTGGTACCCCGTGCAGCGGCGGCGGCTCCACCCGCGCCCGGGGCGTCCCCAGCGACGTGAGAGGCTGACCGGAACCACCCCGCCGCGCCTCGAGGAGGTGCCCGCCATGTCGGTCCTCGACGAGATCGTCGACGGAGTCCGCCTCGACCTCGCCGAGCGGCAGGCGGCGGTCCCCATCGACGACGTGCGCGAGGCCGCCCGGCGCGCCCCCGAGGCGGTGGACCCGATGCCCGGGTTCCGCGCCAGCGGCGTGGCCGTGATCGCCGAGGTCAAGCGGGCCAGCCCGAGCAAGGGGTCGCTGGCGAGCATTCCCGACCCGGCCGCCCTGGCCGCGGAGTACGCCCGCGGCGGCGCGGCGGCGATCAGCGTGCTCACCGAGCGGCGCCGGTTCGGCGGCAGCCTCGACGACCTCCGGGCGGTACGCGCGGTGGTGGACGTGCCGGTGCTGCGCAAGGACTTCCTGGTCAGTTCCTACCAGCTCTGGGAGGCCCGGGCCGCCGGGGCGGACCTGGTGCTCCTGATCGTCGCCGCCCTGCGCCAGAACGAGCTGGTCGGGCTGCTCGACCGGGCCGTCTCCATCGGCCTGACCCCGCTGGTCGAGGTGCACGACGCCGACGAGGCGGACCGGGCGGTCGACGCCGGCGCGCGGCTGGTCGGGATCAACGCCCGCGACCTGAGAACCCTGCAGGTGGACCGGTCGACCTTCGGACGGGTGCGCCCCCGGCTCCCCGACGACGTGGTGACCGTGGCGGAGTCGGGGGTCCGTGGACCACACGACGTCATCGAGTACGCCCGGCAGGGCGCCGACGTCGTACTGGTCGGTGAGACCCTGGTCACCGGGGAGAACCCCAAGGTCGCCGTCGCGGACCTGGTCGCCGCCGGCGCGCACCCGGCGCTCTCCCGCCGTCCCTGACCGCACGAGCCGCCCGACCAGAGCCAGCCGCACCAGCCCGAGCAACCTCGAGGACCCGCCGCCATGTCCGCTCCGCCCGCGCCCACGACCTCCCTGCCCGACCCGCTCCCGGACCCGCTGCCGGACCCAGCGGGGCACTTCGGCCGGTTCGGGGGCCGGTTCGTGCCGGAGGCGCTGGTCGCCGCGCACGACGAGCTCGCCGCGGCGTGGCACGACGCCATGGCGGACCCCTCGTTCACCGCCGAGCTGGACCGCATGCTGCGTGGGTACGCCGGGGTGCCGTCCCTGCTGTACGACGCCACGCGGCTCTCCGAGCGGGCCGGCGCGCGGATCCTGCTGAAGCGGGAGGACCTCAACCACACCGGCGCCCACAAGGTCCGCAACGTGCTGGGCCAGGCGCTGCTGGCCAAGCGGATGGGCAAGTCCCGCGTCATCGCCGAGACCGGGGCCGGCCAGCACGGGGTGGCCACCGCGACCGCGTGCGCCTATCTCGGCCTGGACTGCGTCGTCTACATGGGCGCGGTCGACACCCGGCGCCAGGCGCTCAACGTCGCCCGGATGCGCCTGCTCGGCGCCGAGGTGGTCGCGGTGGAGAGTGGCTCCCGGACGCTCAAGGACGCGATCAACGAGGCGTTGCGGGACTGGGTCGCCAGCGTCGGCGACACCCACTACCTGCTCGGCACCGCGGCCGGGTCGCACCCGTTCCCGGCGATGGTCCGCGACTTCGTGCGTGGCATCGGCGACGAGGCGCGGGCGCAGTGCCTCGAGCTCACCGGGGCGCTGCCCGACGTCGCGGCGGCCTGCGTCGGTGGCGGCTCGAACGCGATCGGCCTGTTCACGGCGTTCCTCGGCGACCCGGTGCGGCTGGTGGGCTTCGAGGCCGGGGGTGACGGCTACGACACCGGTCGGCACGCGGCGACCATCACCGCGGGCGAGGTCGGCGTGCTGCACGGGGCCCGCACCTTCGTCCTCCAGGACGAGGACGGGCAGACCGTGGAGTCGCACTCCATCTCCGCCGGCCTGGACTACCCCGGCGTGGGTCCCGAGCACGCCTGGCTCGCCGAGACCGGCCGGGCGGAGTACCACCCGGTCACCGACGCCGAGGCCATGGAGGCGATGGCGCTGCTGGCCCGCAGCGAGGGGATCATCTGCGCCATCGAGTCCGCGCATGCCGTCTCCGGCGCGCTGGGACTGGCCGGGCAGGCACCGGGCAGCACCATCCTGGTCTGCCTGTCCGGTCGCGGCGACAAGGACATGGGCACCGCGATGGGGTGGTTCGGGCTCGGCGACCCCGACGAGACGTCCGGCGCGCCCCCCGCTGACCGGACCGACGGCGGGACCGACGACGGGGGTCCCGCGTGACGGCGCTCTCCGAGGCCTTCGCCAAGGCCCGCGCCGACGGCAGGGCCGCCCTGGTCGGCTACCTCCCCGCAGGCTTCCCGACCGTCGACGGCGCGGTGGAGGCGATGACCGCGATGGTCCGCGCCGGCTGCGACGTGATCGAGGTGGGCCTGCCCTACAGCGACCCGGTCATGGACGGTCCCACCATCCAGGCCGCCGCGCAGCGGGCCCTCGAGGGCGGCGTCCGGACCGTCGACGTGCTGCGCACCGTGGAGGCGGTCGCGGGCACCGGCGCCGCGGTCGTGGTGATGACCTACTGGAACCCGGTGGAGCGGTACGGCGTCGAGCGGTTCGCCGCCGACCTGTCCTCGGCCGGGGGGTCCGGCCTGGTCACCCCCGACCTGGTGCCCGACGAGGCGGAGGCCTGGCTGGCCGCCTCGCAGCGGCACGGGCTGGACCGGGTGTTCCTCGTGGCGCCCTCGTCGACCGACGCGCGGCTGCGCAGCACGACCGCGGCGTGCACCGGCTTCGTCTACGCGACGGCCGTGATGGGGGTGACCGGGGCCCGGGAGACCACCGGCGCCCTCGCCGGGCCGCTGGTGGCCCGCACCCGTGCGGTCACCGACCTCCCGGTGGGCGTCGGGATCGGGGTCTCCACCGGCGAGCAGGCGGCCGAGGTCGCCGGGTACGCCGACGGGGTGATCGTCGGGTCGGCCTTCGTCCGCAGGCTGCTCGACGCCGGCTCCGACACCCCGACCGGGATCGCCGAGCTGACCGCGCTCACCGGGGAGCTGGCCGACGGGGTGCGACGTGGCTGACCGGCGCCGTACCGTCGCCGCCGTGCTGGCGGCCGCCGCCCTCCTGGCGCCCATGGCCGGCTGCGGCTCGGATCCGGCGACCCCCGGCTCGGCCGTCTCCGGGGTCACCGTCGCCGACGTCGACGGCCTGCACGGCGCCGTGCTCGCGGCGCCGTACATGATGGGCAGCGCCACCCTGACCGGCACCGACGGCGAGCCGCTGGTGCTGCCCGACGCCCTCGACCAGCCGGTCACGCTGGTGTTCTTCGGGTACACGTCGTGCCCGGACATCTGCCTGGCGGTGCTGGCCGACCTCGCCTCGACGATGACCCGGCTCGGCCCCGGCGAGGCCGAGCGCGTCGGCATGCTCATGGTGACCACCGACCCGGCGCGAGACGACCCGGCCACTATGCGCCGGTACCTCGACCGGTTCGACCCCCGCTTCGAGGGCGCCACCGGACGCCTCGCCGACATCGTGCGGCTGGCCGGCTCGGTGAAGGTGCCGGTCGAGCACGGCGAGAAGCTGCCCACCGGCGGCTATGCGGTCAGCCACGGCACCGCGGTGCTGGGCGTGCTGCCGGACGGGAGCGTGCCGGTGGTGTGGACCGAGGGCACCTCCCCGGCCAAGATCGCCGAGGACCTGCACACGATCCTCGCCGACGGGGTGCCGCAGCCGCCCGAGGAGGACGCCGGGTGACCCCCTTCACCATCCCGAGCCCCAGCGAAGGGGTGTGGTACCTCGGGCCGCTGCCGCTCCGCGGCTACGCCCTGTGCATCATCGCCGGCGTCGTCGCCGCGGTGTGGATCGGTGAGCGGCGCTGGGTCGCCCGCGGCGGCCGGTCGGGTCAGGTCGCCGACGTCGCGGTCTGGGCGGTGCCGTTCGGCATCGTCGGCGGCCGGCTCTACCACGTCCTGACCGACAGCGGCTGCTACGTCGGCGGCGGCGACCGCTGCGACGGCGTCTACAAGGGTCCGTGGGGGGCGCTGTACATCTGGCAGGGCGGCCTGGGCATCTGGGGCGCGATCGCGCTCGGCGGCGTCGGCGCCTACATCGCGGCGCGCCGCGCGGGCATCCGGTTCCCGCCGTTCGCCGACGCCATGGCCCCGGGCATCCTGGTCGCCCAGGCGATCGGCCGCTGGGGCAACTGGTTCAACCAGGAGCTGTTCGGCAAGCCGCTGGACGCCTGGTGGGCGCTGGAGATCCCCGACGTCGGCAAGCGCCCCGAGGGATACCAGCAGTACGACACCTTCCACCCGACCTTCCTGTACGAGTGCCTGTGGAACCTCGGTGCCGCCGCCTTCGTGGTCTGGGCCGACCGGAGGTTCCGGCTCGGCCACGGCCGCGTCTTCGCGCTCTACGTCATGGCGTACTGCGCCGGGCGTGGCTGGATCGAGTACCTGCGCATCGACCCGGTGGAGGCCAGCGACGTCTTCGGCCTGCGCCTGAACGTGTGGACCTCCATCGTGCTGTTCCTGGGCGCCGCGGCGTACTTCGTCGTCGTCGGGCGCCGCCACCCCGGCCGGGAGGAGCAGGTGCTGCGGGACCCGGCCGCCGAGCCGAGCGAAACCGGCTGACCGGGTCGTCGCGGGGGCGGCTCCTCGGCCCGGTTGTGGCCGATGACGACAGCTCGGCCCGGCGTGTCGTTGCGGTTCCGGGCCACAAGGGCGGATCCGTGCAGGCATCGGCCACAACCCCGCCGACCCGCCCACTCAGGTGGCCGGCGAGGTGAGGCAAGACTGTCCTTGGATGTGCGGGCGACCGGGGGCGGGCTAGCGTCACGCCTATGAGCGGGGACGGCGTCGCACACCCGGTCGGGCACGAGCATCCCGACGTCACCGGTGGCTGGCTGCGGCCGGCGGTGTTCGGCGCGATGGACGGCCTGGTCTCCAACGTCGCGCTGATCGCGGGGGTGGCCGGCGGGACGCGGGGGGCGGGGGAGCCCACGGCGGTCGTGCTGGCCGGACTGGCCGGCCTCGCCGCGGGCGCGTTCTCGATGGCGGCCGGCGAGTACACCTCGGTGGCCAGCCAGGCCGAGTCGGCGCGCCGCGAGATCGCCAAGGAGCGCCGCGAGATCGAGGCCAACCCGGCCGCGGAGATCCACGAGCTGGCCGAGGCGTACGTCGAGAAGGGCGTCGACCAGGCGCTGGCCGACGAGGTCGCCCAGCAGATCCACCGCGACGTCGAGCGCGCGGTCGCGGTGCACGCCCAGGAGGAGCTCGGCGTGGACGTGCGCGAGCTGCCCTCGCCCGCCCTGGCCGCGGGGTCGTCCTTCGTGTCGTTCGCGATCGGGGCGATGGTGCCGCTGCTGCCCTACCTGCTCGGTGCGCACGGCCTGCTGCCGGCGTTGGCGCTGGCCCTGGCGGCGCTGTTCGGGTGCGGCGCGCTGGTCACCCGGCTGACGGTGCGGCCGTGGTGGTACGGCGGGGCTCGGCAGCTGCTCCTGGGCGGGCTGGCCGCGGCGGCGACGTACGGTTTCGGCGCGCTGGTCGACAGCAGCGGCATCACGTGAGGACCCGCCGGTCCGAGCCGGGCCACGGGCGCAGACCCGCAGGTCAGCGGGCGGACGTGGTGCGGGCGCGACCCCGCGATGCGGTAGTGTTTCCACTCCGCCTGGGCCAATGTCGTCCCGCGCAGCCCTGCCCGCCCGCGTTCCCCGGCCGCTCGCCCGCGCGAGCGGCCGTCTGGGTCCACCGACGACGACTCCGGAGGGTGGCCGAATGCACGCACTGCCCCCGCCCCAAGGGCTCTACGACGGCCGTCACGAGCACGACTCGTGCGGCGTCGCGTTCGTCGCGACGCTGAGCGGTCTCGCCAGCCACGACATCGTCGCCAAGGCGATCACCGCGCTGCGCAACCTCGAGCACCGTGGGGCCGTCGGCTCCGAGCCGGACTCCGGCGACGGCGCGGGCATTCTGATGCAGGTGCCGGACCGGTTCTTCCGGTCCGTCGTCGACTTCGACCTGCCGCCGATGCACGCCTACGCGGTCGGCACCGCCTTCCTCGCCGGGGACGACGACGAGGTGGCCAAGTCGCGCCGGCGGATCGAGGAGATCGCCGCGGAGGAGCAGCTCACCGTGCTCGGCTGGCGCGACGTGCCCACCGACCCGAGCCTGCTCGGCCGCACGGCGCGCGGCGTGATGCCGGCCTTCGCCCAGCTGTTCGTGGCGGCGGCCGGGGAGCGGCTGATGGGCATGGCGCTGGAGCGGCGGGCGTACTGCCTGCGCAAGCGTGCCGAGCGCGAGCTGGACGTGTACTTCCCGTCGCTGTCGGGCCGCACCATCGCCTACAAGGGCATGCTGACCACCGACCAGCTCGACCAGTTCTACCCCGACCTGGTCGACGAGCGGGTGACCAGCGCGGTCGCCGTGGTGCATTCGCGGTTCTCCACCAACACCTTCCCGAGCTGGCCGCTGTCGCACCCGTTCCGGTTCATCGCGCACAACGGCGAGATCAACACCGTGATGGGCAACCGCAACTGGATGCGGGCCCGCGAGGCGCTGCTGGCCAGCGACCTGGTGCCGGGGGACCTGGAGCGGCTCTACCCGATCTGCACCCCCGGCGCGTCGGACTCCGCGTCGTTCGACGAGGTGCTCGAGCTGCTGCACCTCGGCGGCCGCAGCCTGCCCCACTCGGTGCTGATGATGATCCCGGAGGCGTGGGAGAACCACACCGAGATGGACTCGCGGCGGCGGGCGTTCTACGAGTTCCACGCCGCGCTCATGGAGCCGTGGGACGGCCCGGCCTGCGTGGTGTTCACCGACGGCACCCAGGTCGGCGCCGTGCTGGACCGCAACGGGCTGCGGCCCAGCCGGTACTGGGTCACCGACGACGGGCTGGTGGTGCTCGCCTCCGAGGTCGGCGTCCTGGACCTCGACCCGGCCAGCATCGTGCGCAAGGGCCGGCTCAAGCCGGGCCGGATGTTCCTGGTCGACACCTCCGAGCACCGCGTCGTCGAGGACGAGGAGATCAAGTCCGAGCTCGCCGAGGAGCACCCGTACGACGAGTGGCTGCACGCCGGGCTGATCCGCCTGGGCGACATCCCCGCCCGCGAGCACGTCGTGCACACCCACGCCTCGGTGACCCGGCGGCAGCAGGTCTTCGGCTACACCGAGGAGGACAAGCGGGTCCTGCTCGCGCCGATGGCCAAGACCGGCGCGGAGCCGATCGGCTCGATGGGCACCGACACGCCCATCGCGGCGCTGTCGGAGCGGCCGCGGATGCTGTTCGACTACTTCAGCCAGCTGTTCGCCCAGGTCACGAACCCGCCGCTGGACGCGATCCGCGAGGAGCTGGTCACCAGCCTGCTCAACGCCATCGGGCCCGAGGGCAACCTGCTGCGGCCCGGCCCGGCGTCGTGCCGGCAGGTCAAGCTGCCCTTCCCGGTCATCGACAACGACGACCTGGCCAAGCTGCGTCACATCAACCGCGACGGCGACATGCCCGGCTTCATCACCCACGTCGCACGCGGCCTCTACGACGTGGGCGGCGGCGGGGAGGCCCTGGCGGCCAAGCTCGACGAGCTGTGCGCCGAGGTGTCCCAGGCGATCGCCGACGGCGCGCGGATCATCGTCCTGTCGGACCGGCACTCCACCGCGGAGCTGGCGCCGATCCCGTCGCTGCTGATGACCGGCGCGGTGCACCACCACCTGGTCCGCGAGAAGACCCGCACCCGGGTCGGCCTGGTCGTCGAGGCCGGCGACGTCCGCGAGGTCCACCACGTCGCCCTGCTGATCGGCTACGGCGCGGCGGCGGTGAACCCGTACCTGGCCATGGAGTCGGTCGAGGACCTGGCCCGCGACGGCTACTACGTCGACATCCCCGGAGAGCAGGCGGTCCGCAACCTGGTCAAGGCGCTCGGCAAGGGCGTCCTCAAGGTGATGAGCAAGATGGGCGTGTCCACCGTCGCGTCGTACACGGGCGCGCAGATCTTCGAGGCGGTCGGCCTGTCCCAGGCCGTGGTCGACCGGTACTTCACCGGCACCACCTCGAAGCTGGGCGGCGTCGACATCGACACGCTGGCCGAGGAGGTGGCGCGGCGGCACCGCACCGCCTACCCCACCGACGGCCTGCCCACCGCGCACCGGTCGCTGGAGGTGGGCGGGGAGTACCAGTGGCGCCGCGAGGGCGAGCCGCACCTGTTCGACCCCGAGACGGTGTTCCGGCTGCAGCACTCCACGCGCACGGGCCGGTACGACGTGTTCAAGGGCTACACCGCCCGCGTCGACCAGCAGTCCGAGCGGCTGATGACCCTGCGCGGGCTGTTCCGGGTGCGGTCGGCCGAGGAGCTCGGCCGCGCGCCGGTCCCGCTGGAGGAGGTCGAGCCGGTCTCGGAGATCGTGCGGCGGTTCTCCACCGGCGCCATGTCGTACGGGTCGATCAGCAAGGAGGCCCACGAGACCCTCGCCATCGCGATGAACCGCATCGGCGGCAGGTCCAACACCGGCGAGGGCGGCGAGGACCCCGACCGGCTCTACGACCCGGAGCGCCGCTCGGCGGTCAAGCAGGTCGCCTCCGGCCGCTTCGGCGTCACCGCGGAGTACCTCACCAACTCCGACGACATCCAGATCAAGATGGCCCAGGGCGCCAAGCCCGGCGAGGGCGGCCAGCTGCCCGGGCACAAGGTGTACCCGTGGGTGGCCAAGACCCGGTACAGCACGCCCGGCGTCGGCCTGATCTCCCCGCCGCCGCACCACGACATCTACTCCATCGAGGACCTCGCCCAGCTCATCCACGACCTGAAGAACGCCAACCCCGCGGCGCGGGTGCACGTGAAGCTCGTGGCCGAGGTCGGCGTCGGCACGGTCGCCGCCGGGGTGTCCAAGGCGCACGCGGACGTCGTGCTGATCTCCG
>JBIOUF010000108.1:0-5909 GCA_044866695.1 Nocardioidaceae bacterium
CCTCATCGCCTTGGCCATGCTCGACCTCGGCGGCCACAAGCCCGTTCTTCCCGGACGGTCATGACCCACGGATATGGCAGGAGGGCCCGCTTTCAGGCACCTGGCCGGTGGGGATCACCCACGCGTGACTAGATGTCGTAGTAGAGCTCGAACTCTCCAGGCGGTATTGGCTGTGGTTGGAGATCACGGGAAAACACTGTTTGACCTGCGCAAACGCTGATTCCGCGGGTTGGCCGGTGACGGCTGGTTTCCCTCCCGAACGGCTCTCCTGCGGTATCACTGCGGTATTTGTGAGGCCCCGTCCGGTCACGCGACGAGGCGCATCCCGAGCGTCCGGTACAGGCTGAAGGGGTCGGTCCAGACGACGCCGAAGGCGTCGCAGACGTCCGGGATCTTGATCTTCTTCTTGGAGTCGGGGGCGGGCTGCTCGCGCGTCACTACCGTCGCGCCGGTTGCCATGGCATGCGCGATCAGCTTGTAGTCGGCCGAGTCGAGCAACTCGTCGATGGCCTCCTGACGGTATTGGCGCGCCGGGTCGATCGCCCACGCCGACAGTTGGGCCATCGCCGCGACGACGGCGCTGGTGTCGGTGAGCCAGAACGTGCTCAGCCGCGCGCGTGCCCAGTCCACGAGGTCTCCGCTCCCGGCGGTGATCTCGTCCTTGACGGCATCGATCGAGGCCAGCTGACCGGACAGCGACGAGTCGCCCAGCCAGTCCCAGAACCCGGGGGGCGATGTCGAATGCGTAGTACAGGCGGTTGGCTTCCATGAAGGCGTTCGAGTCCATGAGGTACATCAGGCGGCCCCAAGCCGTCGCGCGTACTCATCGAAGGCGCTTGCGGACTTCATGGACATGAGGCGCATCGCTTCACCGAGGGGGGTGCGTCCTTCGAGGGCGTCGGCGATCAGGGCACGGGACAGCCGCTCGCCGATCCGGAACGGCTGATTGTTGTAGTGATCGCCGCCGCTGCCCTCTCGGCCTTCCCCGATTGTGCGGAGCCGCTGAACCTCCGCGTCGTACGCCGCGGGGAAGTCGTCGATGCGCCGGACACCGGTGCGGTGGAGCGCCTGAAGTACGACGAGGGTGCCGCAACGGAAGTCGTGAGCAAGGGCATCCAGCGCTGCGGTCAGCGAAGCATCGGCCACGCGGGCGTGCCGCTGACCAAGGTCGCCGCGAGGCACCAAGACCTCAGAGGCGACTGTGTTGCACCAGCGCTCGACCTCGGATCGCGCGTCGCCACGTGGGCTCTCGTTTCCGATTCCGCTGGCTCCCCGCCAGACGTGGGCGAACTCGTGGGCGAGGGTGAAGATCTGGCCATTCAGGGTCTGGCGGGTGTTGACGAAGACGAGGGGCGCGATGTCGTCAACCAGCGTGAATCCCCGGAACTCGTTCTCGTCGAGCGGACGCCTGGTGTTGTTGTCGACCATGGAGGTGGCCACCGTCAGCCCGCCCAAGGACTCGAAGGCCCGCAGCAGGGCCTTGCGGGTGTCGGCCCACGTTCCCCGGCGATCGGCGACTTCGAAGTTGAGGGCGCTCCTGATTCGCGCCGCAGCATCTATCGCGTCCGTGTCCGCGGCGGAGCCTACGAAGGCCAGGGGTTCGGCGCCGATCCCGAAGGCGTAGTCGCGGTACCACTCCTGGCGTCGCTGAGACTGACCGATGACGGCGATCAGATTCGCGCTCGGAGTGGGTGCACCGTCGAAGCCCTCGCGGAAGTCGGGCACTGGCAGTGCCCACTCGGGTGGAGCGGAGAGGAGCAGGTAGCCAAACGGGACCCCTGCCGCCTTTGCGAAGTCCTGAAGTTGCTTCAGCGTGGGTCGGACATCGGCGCTGAGCCAGTCGTCGACCTTGAATCGTCGGTGGAGAGCCTCATCGTCGGCTCCGGTGACATCCAGAGCCCAGGACAGCACGGAGGGCGCGACGTCGACTCGGGCCGTCATCGCACTCTCCTCTCTGTCCAGCCTGCCACGTAGCGGCGCGGCAGTGGTCTCTCACAATCCTGCCGTAGACCGGCCCGCCGCCCGGACCACTCCGTCAGCGATTCTCCCAGTGTTGACCGGGGGGCCGACACTTCCCGTGCTGGCCAAGTCTCAGGTCGCCACCGTCGTCGGCGGTCGGCGAGGTCGACACGGGCCAGGGCTCAGGAGATCCCTCGCCGACGAGGTCGCGTGCTTGATCACGTCGACGGCCGTGAGCCGGGGTCCTCGTCGCGACGGCCCATCTCGTGCTCGGGCGGGATCGGCGCCTGGAGTGTGGCGTCGATGACCACCGACCAGTGGGTGCGCATCGGCTCGGGCACGTCCATCTCGGGCCACAGGTCGATGAGGAGGGCGGTGTCGAGGTAGAGGCGCAAGCTCCCCTCGTCGCCGTGCGTGAGGGGACGCTCGTAGACGCGCTTGCGGTCGGCCCGGAGTGAGAGGTCCCACCAGAACTTGTCGTTGTCCTCGTCGATCAGGTCGAAGAACTTGATCGTGCGGAAGCAAGCTGGGGCCTCGAGCCGCCACAGCCGGTCGGGGCGGTGAACGGGAATCGGAAGCCCGGTGGCGCCGGGTGCTCGGTGAAGCTGACCTGAGGGTGGAGGGCGATGTTCCAGCCCGCGGCGTTCACGATGCGCTCCGCCACCGTGATGCCGGGTGTCTTCTTGCCCGCTCGTATGCCGAAAGCGTCGGTTGCGCGGTCCCGGAGAGGGCAGCGAGCTCGGCCCGGCTGAACCCGCACGCCACGCGGGCTTCCTCGATCACGGTCCCCGGCTGAGGTCTCCAATTCGCCACACCTGCTGAAGTGGTCGTCCCTGATGGAGAACCTGAAGGGAAACCGGTTGGTCGACGAGGTCGACGCGGGCCGGCTGGCCGCTCATTACCGCTTCCTCAGCGGGTACGCGCATCCGGTCGTGGATCACCGTCGCGAACTGTACGGGAGGCAGGCGCTGCCCGGTTGGCCGAAGTACGACCACTACAGCAGCGAACTCGTGCTGCTCTACGCGATCACCTTGGGCGCACTGGAGTTGACGAACTTCAAGCGCACACTTGACCAGGCCCCCGGCGCCCACTCTCGTGAATGCCGAGGAGGTCGAACAAGCGCTGAGGGCCGCCGAGTCGGCAACGTCGTACTTCTGGTTCCTAGGTGCGAATCCTCATGCCTACGACACCTGGAAGACGCGCAACGAAGCCGCGTTCGGGCTGATGAAGGACGGGAGCACGGGGCGAGCTGCCTCCCGCGAGCCAGCGCCGGAAGACGTTCCGTATCCCGCTGACCCGCTGCAGCGGCTCGTGGGGCTCCACGGGAGCGCCCAGGAGTTGATGACGGGCCTGGCGTACTTCAGCCCTTGGCCGCGGGACGACGCCCGTTGGCGATGAAGTCAGTGCTCGAACCGATCTCGTGCGGTATCACTGCGGTATTTGGGCCTCCAGACGCCAAGCGAAAGGGCCCCTGATCCTGCAAACATGCAGGTCAGAGGCCCTTTCAGGGTTACGCCGTCTGTCAGATGTCGTAGTAGAGCTCGAACTCGTGTGGGTGGGGGCGCAGCTGCACGGGCAGGATCTCGGCGGTCCGCTTGTAGTCGATCCAGGTCTCGATCAGGTCCGGGGTGAACACGTTGCCCTCGGTGAGGAACGCGTGGTCGGCCTCGAGGTTGTCCAGCACCGCGCCGAGCGAGGTGGGCACCTGGTCGATCTCGGCCATCTCGTCCGGCGGCAGCTCGTAGATGTCCTTGTCGACGGGCGCGGGCGGCTCGACCTTGTTCTTGATCCCGTCGAGGCCGGCCAGCAGCAGGGCCGAGAAAGCGAGGTAGGGGTTGGCCGAGGGGTCGGGGCAGCGGAACTCGATGCGCTTGGCCTTCGGGTTGGTCCCGGTGATAGGGATGCGCACGCAGGCCGACCGGTTGCGCTGGCTGTAGACCAGCGAGATCGGCGCCTCGAAGCCGGGCACCAGCCGGTGGTAGGAGTTCACCGTCGGGTTGGTGAACGCCAGCAGCGACGGCGCGTGCTTGAGCAGGCCGCCGATGTAGTAGCGGGCGGTGTCGGACAGGCCGCCGTAGCCGGTCTCGTCGTAGAACAGCGGCTGGCCCTCGTGCCAGAGGGACTGGTGGCAGTGCATGCCCGAGCCGTTGTCGCCGAAGATCGGCTTGGGCATGAAGGTCGCGGTCTTGCCGTTGCGCCAGGCGACGTTCTTGATCATGTACTTGAACTTCATCACGTCGTCGGCGGCCTTGAGCAGCTCGTCGAACTTGTAGTTGATCTCCGCCTGGCCCGCCGTACCGACCTCGTGGTGCCCGCGCTCGACCTGCAGCCCCGCCGCCTCCAGCTCCAGCACCATCTGGTCACGCAGCTCGCCGAAGTGGTCGGTCGGTGCGACCGGGAAGTAGCCGCCCTTGTACTTGACCTTGTAGCCGCGGTTGCCCTTCTCGAACTCGTTGCCGGTGTTCCAGGCGCCGGCCTCGGAGTCGATCTCGTAGTACCCGGCGTTCTGCTTGGTCTCGAAGCGGACGTTGTCGAAGACGTAGAACTCCGCCTCCGGGGCGAAGTACGCCGTGTCGCCGATGCCGGTGCTGGACAGGTACGCCATGGCCTTGCGGGCGATGTTGCGCGGGTCGCGGCTGTACGCCTCGCCGGTCAGCGGGTCGTGGATGAAGAAGTTGACGACCAGTGTCTTCGCGGTGCGGAACGGGTCCAGGTACGCCGTGGTCGGGTCGGGGAACAGGGCCATGTCGGACTCGTGGATGGCCTGGAAGCCCCGGATGGACGAGCCGTCGAAGTTCAGGCCGTCGTCGAACACCGCCTGGTCGAAGGAGCTGACCGGGACGGTGAAGTGCTGCATGACGCCGGGGAGGTCGCAGAAGCGGACGTCGACCATCTGGACGCCCTCATCCTTGACGTACTTCAACAGCTCCTCGCTGTTTGCGAACATTCGTCCTCCTTGACCGCGGACGGTCGCGTGGGTTGGCGTGTGAGGGCGCGACGGTGCGCCACGCCCGCAACCTACGGAGGGGCAGTTACTGGCCCATATCTCGTTTGTTTCAGGCATGTAACACTCTGGTCAAGCGCCCGGGCCCGAGGGGGTCAGGAGGTGGTCGGGCAGGAACGACGCCTCCGCCAGCCGGGTCAGCCAGGCGACGTACTCCTCCTGCGTCCAGCCCGCGCGGGTGACCAGGCGGGTGTAGGGCATCGGGTCCATGAGCACGGTCGCCGCCGCGGCGGCCCGGTCCACGTCGAGGCCGGGGCGGAGACCGCCGATCTCCGCCAGGCCGGTGACGAACGACCTGGCGCCGTCGGCTCGGTTGCGCTCGGAGACCGCGGCCAGCTCTGCGGCCTCGGGGTCGGCGTCCGCGGCCGCCTCCAGGACGGGGTACAGCGGCGCCACCCGGGAGGCGATCTCCGCGACGAACAGCGCCCAGAGCGGCACCAGCGCCCATGGGTCGGTCTGGCGGATCATCTCCTGGACCTGCGGGCGCTCCGCCACGGGGACCGGCTCGTCGTCGCCCGCGAGGGCCCAGTCCCACGCCAGCTTGAGCAGTGCCACCTTGCCACCCACCGCGGTGAACACGGTCTTGCGGCTCACCCCGGCCCGGTCCGCGACCGCGTCGATGGTCGTACCGGAGAAGCCGCGTTCGACGTACAGGTCGCGCGCCGCCTCCACGATCGTGCGGCGGGTGACGCGGGCCTGCTCCTGACGAAGCGGCGACCGGTACGGACGGGCGGCGGTGGGCATTGCGTGGTGACCATCTTTCGAGTTACCGTCAGTGTAATGAAGCGTTCCTGAGTATACCCGAGGAGTCTGCCATGCACGTCGTCGTCGCGGGAGCGGGACCCGCCGGCCTGCTGGTCTCGGCCGCCCTGGCAGCGCGAGGCCACGAGGTGGAGGCCGTGGACCGTGACCCGGGCCCGCTTCCGGACGGCTCCTGGGTCCGGCG
>JBIOUF010000109.1:0-12849 GCA_044866695.1 Nocardioidaceae bacterium
CCCCCCCCGCGCCGGTGCGCTCCGCGCGCGCCCGGGTCAGTTGCGGTTCACGAAGTCGGGGGGCTGGGCACTGCCCAGGGCGACCAGGAGCGGGGGTGCCTCGACGTCGCTCTCCTTCACCGACGGCATGGAGACGACGAGCTGGCGGATGCCGGGGCCGCGACCGGTGAGGATGACGACCGGGGCCGAGAAGGCGCCCTCGTCGTCGGGGATGATCACCGGGGCGGCCACCTGGCCGGTGTCCCAGGTCAGCTTCACCGGCTTGCCGGGCAAGAAGTGCTCGCCGGAGACGAACACCACCCTGCCCTCGCGGGTGACCTCGGGTGAGAACTCAACCGACGGCGCCGCCGCCGCGCCGGTGGCCGGGAGGTCCTGGGTGTAGGGCAGCCCCTCGACGGTGCCGACGACCTGGAGCAGGCCGGCCAGGTCCCCCAGGCCGGACGGGACGAACGTGGTCTCGAGCTCGCAGCTGGCCCCGGGCGCGAGCTCGGTGCAGGTCTCGGGGTCCGGCTCGACCGCGAAGTCCTTCTCGCCGGTGGTCACCGCTGCGGCCAGGGTCATCGGCAGGCTGCCCAGGTTGGTCGCAGTCACCGTGATCGGCTCGCTCTCCAGGCCGATGCCGGTCGTGGGGAAGTCCAGGGCGCCGGGCTCGACGGTGAACAGCAGGGGGACCGACTCGCCGGCCAGCCCGACGATCTCGACGGCCCCGGTCCAGGCGAACGAGTCGCTGGTGACCGTGACGGTGCCCTCCTGGTCTCCGCCGCTGGTCGGCGCGAAGGAGACCGTGACCAGGCAGGTCTCGCCGCGGTGCAGCGAGAGGCCGTCGCAGCCGTCGGTCACCTGGAACGGGCCGGTCACCGCCGTCGTCACCGTGACCGGCCCCGGCCCGAGGTTCGTCACGGTCACGGTGCGGGGCGGACCGACGGTGTCGACCTGCTGGGTCGGGAACTCGATCGACCCCGGGCTGACGTCCGGCTCGGCGAACCGCGCGCGGGCGTACACCTGGGGGCTGAACGCGATCGCCTCGGGGACCAGCTCGGCGCTGGAGACGAACGCGACCACCGACCCGTCCCCGTTGGCCGCCGGCGCTCCGCTGAGATGGTCGTCGACGGGTCCGCCGTCGACGGCCATGGAGACGATCTCGTTGGGACTGCCCGAGGCGGTCTCGACCTCGCCGAAGTCGGCGGCCAGCTCCCGCACGTAGATGTCGGCGGAGCAGCATGCCTTGTCGTCGTCGAGGAGGTTGGTGGCGAAGGAGACGTACGCGACCGTGCCGCCGTCGCGGGACAGCGAGGGCGCGAAGCTGGCCGCCCCGGCGAAGGTGCCGTCCCGGGCCGCCGACGCGACCACCGTGCGCGCGAGGGCGAGGTCCCGCACCCGGACGTAGGTCACCTGGTCCGGGCCCAGGTCGTGGAAGGTGGTGAACGCCACCCTGGAGCCGTCCCCTGAGAGCGAGGGCTGCAGTGCGGCGTCGGGAAGACCGCCGGGACCGGGTCGGAGCCGCGACGCCAGCACGGTGGGTCCGCGGAGGAAGGTGCCGTCGCCGGTGCGGTCGGTGTCGTGCACGAGCACCTGCGTCCCGGCGTACCTCCCGTCGCGGGTGGAGGCGAACGCGACCTGCCGCCCGGTGAACGACAGCGACGGCGAGACGCCGTCCACGACGGTGCCCGCCTGGTCGATGCTGGCCACCGCGGGGTCCGGGCGGCCGGGGCCCCTGAACCGACCGATGCGCTCCGGGTCCCGTCGGACCACGACGACGTCGCGGGTGCCGGCCCCGAGCAGCCGGAACCGCCTGATCGGCGCGCCGCTGTCCTGGTCGACGAGGTTCACCGTGGCCGCGTAGCTCGAGACGGTCCCGGGCCGGAAGCTCACGTACGCCGTGCAGCTGTCGTAGTAGTCGAGCGGCTGACCGGGTTCGCAGGGCTGCTGGCCAGGAGGGCTGGACGGGTCCTCCTCGACATCGGGCTGCAGCAGCCGGAACGCGCAGCCCGCGCCCTGGACCTGGATCTCCGCGTCCGGCCCGGCGCCTTCTCCTTGGGGGTCGTAGTTGGTGATCCGCTGGGCCAGCAGGACCGGCGCGTCGGTCGCACGCTGGCCGAAGCTGACGCTCTGGAAGGGTTTATATCTGTCAGATGCACTAAAAGGAAGGGACTCCGGCGTCGGGTGCGGCGGACACGCCGCCTGGCGTCGAGCCGTGAGGCCCCCGCCGCCCACGCGCGCGCCGCCCCCTCCGCCGCCTCCTCCGCCGTCGCCGCCTCCGCCGCCGCCCTCGCAGCCGCCCACCTGGTCGGCGCCGAGCCGGACCACGGTCCGCGACCGGGGGGTGGGCCCGTCGAAGGTCAGGGCGCCGAACGAGGTTCGGCACTGATCCTCGGGGCGGGACACCGAGACCCCTACCTCGCACTCGTCCGTGCCCGGCTGAAGAGTCGCCCCACGACAGCGGTTCGCCCCGGGCGGGGTGAAGACGGAGAAGGTGCCCTGCCCCGCCGTGACTCGCACCCGGTCGAAGCGAACCGGCCGGGTGCCCCCCGCCCGGACCGTGAGCACGCGGTACACCAGGTCGCTGCCGAGGTCCACCAGCGCCAGGCCGCGGTTGCCGTCGAGGTACTCCGCAGGGCCCTCGTCGTCCATGATCTCGGCGATGTCGGGAGAGACCACCGAGAGTCGAGCCTGGAACGCCAGGGTGCTTCCGTCGCCGGAGAGCACCGGCCCGCAGCGGCTCGCCGACGCGCTGTCCGGCTCCCGCGGCAGCGGGTCGGGGTCGCACTCGGGCACCCGCTGGTAGTGCAGGTCGCTCGCGACGTCGGTGACCCGGCGGGTCGCGGGCCGGTCGCCGGAGAGGTCGGTGACGTACACGTCCGCGCCGTCGCCCTCGGATCCCGCAGAGCCGTCCCAGGCGTTCTGGAACGCGACCAGGCGACCGTCGTCGGACAGGCTGGGGACGGTGCTGTCGCCGCCGATGTCGACGGTCGGGCCCTCCCGGGTGTCGGTGGCCCGGACCTCGATCGTCCGGCCGCCGCCCTCGCCGGGCTCGCCGGCATCGAAGGCGACCCGGCTCCCGTCGCCGGACACGGCCGGGTGGCCGGCGGTGGGGTCGTACGGCGACGGTGAGCCGGAGCCGGAGACCAGGAAGGTGGTCCCGGCCGTCATCGAGGGGTCCTCGTCCGGCTCGGGGAGCGCGTCCGCGCCGGTGGTCAGCAGCGACGCGACGCAGAGCGCGCCGACCGCGACCGCGCCGAGGACCGCGCCGCGCCGACGCCCCGGGACCGGCACGGAGCCGATCACGCCGGCCGCCCTCGAGGGCGGCCTCCCGGGCAGCGGGACCGGTCCGGACGGGCAGCGTCGCGAGGGGTCGGGTCGGCCCGTACGGCGGTGCCGGACCGGGTCGCCGGCGGCGTACCGTCGGGCCCATGCCGGCCCCCCTGGTCACCGCGACCGCCTCGATGACCTGCTCGTTCGGCATGGCACCGGCGGTCCTCAACGTGCTGCCGGCCAAGCAGGTGCTGGTCGAGGGCAAGCCGGCGGCCACGATCAACGACAGCGCCGCCATGGCCAACGTCCCGCCGTTCGGGATGTGCTCCTCGCTGGCCAACCCCGCGGTGGCCTCGGCCACCACCGCCGCCCAGGGCGTGCTCACCCCGCAGCCGTGCACCCCTCAGCCCACCCCCTGGAAGCCCGGCGTGCCGCTGGTCACCGCGGGCGGCACGCCCCTGGTCAACGCCACGTGCACCGGTCAGTGCGCCTTCGGGGGCGTGATCACCTTCACCAACCCCGGTGCCACCCAGACCTTGGCGTGACCCCACGGTCCTCACGCGTTCTTCCTGGCCGGCTTCGCCGCCGGCGGCTTCTTCTCCGGCGCCAGCACCTGACCGCTGAAGTAGATCGACGGCGTGCAGTCGCCGGTCTTGTTGGTGCAGCGCACCGACACCACGATGGGGTCGTCGACGGTGAACTTGGCCGGCTGGATGAAGTGGTAGTCCAGGTCGCGGAAGTTCTCCAGGCCGAACACCATGAGCACGTCGTCGCCACGCTGGACGCGCAGGGTGCCGGAGTCCCCGGCCGGGTTCTGCAGCACCAGGTCGCTGACCCACAGCACGCGCTTGCCCGTCGGCGCGACCGGATCGGAGTCCTCGAAGCCGGTGCGCGGGGCGACGCTCGTGGTCACCCGGAAGTCCCGGGCCTCCTGGGCGTCCATGGTGCCCGACGCCGGCGCACTGGGACCGCCCTGGTTCGTGGCCGAGCCGCCGGGCCCGATGGCGTCGTCGAGGCGCTCGTCGTTCTTGGTCGCGGTCTTCTCGGCGGCCTTGGACTTCTGGCTGGCCACCTCCGCGTTCTGCTCCGCCTTCTCGGACTGGTCCTGGGCCACCTCGGCCTGCTCGGACGCCTTCGTGATCGCCTGGGCCAGCTCCTTGGTCTGGTCCTCGGCGACCGCCTTGGCGGTCGACTCCACGGCCGGCCGGAACACCAGGAACCACAGCACGGCGAGGGCGATCCCGGCCGCCAACGCCAGGGCCAGCGCCTTGAAGAACCAGGACGGCAGCATCGACTGCTGGAGCATGGTCCCGGGCATGCGCACCTGGTCGGCACCGCTCGGGGTGGCCACCACCTCGAAGGGCAGGGTGGTGTTGGCACCGCGCCAGAACGTCCGCTTCGGCCGGGCCAGCACCTTGACGAACGTCGCCGTACCGGGCTCGAGGGTGAGGTTGACCGGCTCGATGCGGAAGGCCAGCTTGAGGTCGGGGTCGCTGGCGGCGACGGACACCAGCTCGGGGTGGTTGCCCAGGTTGTCCAGCGCGACCTGGTGCCGCCCGCTGCGACGCCCGGTGGAGGTGCGCGGGAGCATCTCGCCGACCACCTCAGAGAACGGCGCCACCTCGACGACGGCCTCCTGCACCGACGACCCGGCGGTGTCCTCGCGCGACATCACGCGCAGCGCGTACGCGGCCGGTCCCTCGGGCACCCGGGACGAGCGGGGCGGCTGAAAGACGATCCGGGCGGTGGCCTCCTCGCCCGGCAGCAGGTTGATCGTGGCCGGCTCCACGTGCGCCCACGAGGCCGCCTCGCCGACCAGGTCGAGCTCGAGCTGGTCGACGATCGCGCCGGTGTTGCGGACCCGGACCTCGGTCGTCGCCTCGCCGCCGGGCTGGACCGGGACGGTCGGCCGGGACATGACGACGGCGACACCCATGTCCGTCAGTGTCGTCGGGCGGCCAGCCGGTCACAGCGAACGGAGAGGAACAGCCGCGGGCCGAGCCGGATGCCCGTTCAGGCAGGCCGACCCCGGGACCAGCCCGTGGGTGGCGCGGCGTTTCGGACGGCCGCCTCCCGGGGAGGCGGAACGGGACGGCACAGACTCTGACCATGTGCCCGGTGGACGGCTTCGAGACGCTCGCGAGCTCGCTTCTCGGCCCGGCGGGAGGCTCGCGAGCTCGCACGTCGACCACCGTGGGAGTCGACGCAGGAGGCCCCTCGTGACCGCAGGCCCGGAGTCGCCCACGGACCTCAGCGCCTCGTCCTGGAGGTACGTGCTGCGGCGTACGGCGCGCGAGTTCGGACGCGACCAGTGCACCGACCTCGCCGCGGGGCTCACCTACTACTCGGTGCTCTCCCTGTTCCCCGCCCTGATCGCGCTGCTCTCGCTCTACGGACTGGTCGCCGACCCCGACGAGGCCGTCGACGCGATGGTCGACGTGCTCACCGACCTCGGCGCGGACGAGATGCTGGACGACCTCGAGCCGACGCTGGAGTCGCTGGCGACGGTCAGCGGCGCGGGGGTCGCGTTCGTCGTCGGCCTGGTCATCGCGCTGTGGTCGGCGTCGGGGTACGTCGGGTCGTTCGGGCGTGCCCTCAACCGGATCTACGGGGTCACCGAGGGCCGACCGTTCTGGAAGCTCCGCCCGCTGATGCTGCTGGTCACGGTCGTCGTGGTGGTCCTGGTGGCGCTGGTGCTGCTCGCGCTGGTGCTGACCGGGCCGTTCGCCGCGGCGGTGGGCAACGCGCTCGGCATCGGGTCGACGGCGGTCACGGTGTGGAACTGGGCCAAGTGGCCGTTCGTGCTCCTCGCCGTGTCCCTGGTCGTGGCGATCCTCTACTACGCCACCCCCAACGTGGCGCTGCCGAAGTTCCGGTGGCTCAGCGTGGGGGCCCTGCTCGCGGTGCTCGTGTGGGTGCTCGCCTCGGCGGGATTCGGCTTCTACGTCTCCAAGTTCGCCAGCTACAACAAGACCTACGGCGCTCTCGCCGGCGCCGTGGTCTTCCTGCTGTGGCTCTGGATCACCAACCTGGCCCTGCTCTTCGGGGCCGAGCTGGACGCAGAGCTCGAGCGGGGCCGGGAGCTGGAGGCCGGGCTCGCCGCGGAGGACGCCGTCCAGCTGCCGCCGCGGGACTCTCGCAACGTCGACAAGCGGCAGCGCCAGCGCCAGGACGACGTGGACCGGGCCCGCGCCCTGCGGGTGACCCGGGGACGGACCGCCGACCTGCACCCCGAGGAGCAGCCCGTCCGGCCGCCGCCGGAGGAGGACCAGACAGCCCCGACAGGAAGGCAACCGCCGTGACCGCCGAACCGCACCGCGCCAGCACCTCCGCCAAGCTCCTCTACCGGCCCGTGGGCCTGGCCGCCTCCCTGCTGGCCGGCGCGCTGGCCGGCCTGGTCACCCGCAAGGTGTGGCAGCAGCTCTCACCCCACGACGACAGCGACCCGCCGACCGCGCTGCAGTCGGAGTACGACGTCACCGAGGTGCTCCTCGCGGCGCTGGTGTCGGGCGCGATCTTCGCCGTCGTCCGAGCCGCGGTGGACCGGGCCGGCGCCCGGCTGTTCGAGCGCTGGACCGGGGAGTGGCCGGGCGACTGACGACGGCCCGGCCACCGCGTCCCACCGTCGCGCCCACCCTGGCGCCCACCGCAGGGGCCGCCCGGCCCTTGACCTCACGGCACGGGCCCGGTGCGATGTGGCGGTGACGACCTCCGCAGCGCCCTCGCCCGGCCGGCCCGGCCCCGCCCACGACAGCGCCCATCGGGCCTACCGGGCCGCCCGAGACCGCCTGCTGGAGCTGCGCGAGGACTACGACCGCGCCCTGGCCGAGCACACCTGGCCGGACCTGGGCAGCCGGTTCTGCTGGCCGGTGGACTGGTTCGACGCCGTCGCGCGCGGCAACCACCGGCCCGGCCTGGTGATCGCGGGCCGCGACGGCACGGTGCTGCGCCGCAGCTTCGACGAGCTGGCGACCCGGTCGGACCGGCTCGCGGCCTGGCTGTCCCGGCAGGGCGTCGGTCGCGGCGACGCGGTGCTGCTCATGCTCGGCAACCAGGTGGAGCTGTGGGAGACCATGCTGGCGGTGCTGAAGCTGGGGGCCGTGGTGCTGCCCACGACGACCGCGCTGGGCACGGCCGACCTGGTCGACCGGGTCGCCCGCGGCGGCGTCCGGGCCGTGGTGTCCAACCCGGCCGACACCGCGAAGTTCGAGCAGGTGCCGGGCGACTACGTCAAGGTCTCGGTCGGCGCGGCCGGCGCCGCGTGGCTGGACCTGACCGACGGGTACGCCGAGGAGGCACCCGCGGCCCCGCACCCGGACACCGCTCCGGGCGACCGGCAGATGCTGTACTTCACCTCCGGCACCACCAGCCGGCCGAAGCTGGTCGAGCACACCCAGGCGTCCTACCCGGTCGGGCACCTCACCACGGCGTACTTCCTGGGCCTGCGGCCCGGCGACGTCCACCTCAACATCTCCTCGCCCGGGTGGGCCAAGCACGCCTGGTCGTGCTTCTTCGCGCCCTGGATCGCCGAGGCGACCGTGCTGGTGCTCGACTACGACCGGTTCGACCCCGCGGTGCTGCTGGACCGGCTCCGGGAGCACGCGGTGACCACGTTCTGCGCGCCACCCACCGTGTGGCGGATGCTGGTCAACGCCGACCTCTCGGCCGGGCGCCCGCCGGCGCTGCGGGAGGCGGTCAGCGCGGGAGAGCCGCTCAACCCCGAGGTCATCGCCCAGGTGCAGGCCCACTGGGGGCTGACCATCCGCGACGGCTACGGACAGACCGAGACCACCGCGCTGATCGGCAACACCCCGGGCACGCAGGTGCGCCCGGGCTCGATGGGGCGTCCGCTCCCGGGCGTGCCGGTGGTGCTGCTCGACCCGGCCACCGAGGCGCCCCTCGACGGGGCCGGCGAGGGCGAGATCTGCCTCGACCTCGCCGGTTCTCCGGTCCTGCTGATGGCCGGGTACGCCGACGACCAGGCCCTCCAGGCCGAGGCGACGCAGGGCGGCTACTACCACACCGGCGACATCGCCTCGCGCGACGAGGACGGCTACATCACCTACGTCGGGCGCACCGACGACGTGTTCAAGGCCTCGGACTACAAGATCAGCCCGTTCGAGCTGGAGTCCGTGCTGATCGAGCACCCCGCGGTCGTCGAGGCGGCCGTCGTGCCGGCGCCCGACGAGGTCCGGCTGGCCGTGCCGAAGGCCTACGTCGCGCTGGCGGCCGGCTGGGAGCCCAGCCGGGAGACCGCGCTGTCCATCCTGCGGCACGCCCGCGACCACCTGGCGCCGTACCAGCGGATCCGGCGGCTGGAGTTCTTCGAGCTACCCAAGACCATCTCCGGCAAGATCCGCCGGGTCGAGCTGCGGGACCGGGAGAGCCAGCAGGCCCCCGTCGACTACCGGGCCGAGGACTTCCCCGAGCTGCGCGGCGGCCCGGCCGGAGGCTGAGCCGCCGGCTGGGCCGACCGACCTGGCCGAGCGGTCAGAACTCTCCCTCGATGTGCATGGCGGCCTCCTCGGCGGACGCGCCGGCGCCGTCGATGCCGACGTCCTCGGCGAGCGGGGCCTGGTCGTGGTCCTCGTAGATGCCCTGGTCGGGCGCGACCAGCCGGCCGGCGCGACGGTCGGCCAGGGCGTCGTCGGGCCACTGCTCGGTGCCGGGCTCGCTGCCGTCGTCGGCGTACGGGTCCGGATCCGGCTCCTCCTGCAGGAGCCGCTGCTCGAGGGTCTCCCCGGTGTGCTCCTCCTCCCAGGTGGTGCCGAACCGCAGGTTCGCCGGCTCGCGGTCGGGCGGTGAGTAGCCCTCGTCGAGGGCATCGTCGAGCCCGCGGTCGACCAGGGTGTCCTCGGGCTGCAGCTGGTCCTCGTCGTCGACGGAGTACTCCCCGTAGATCTCGCCCTCGTCGCCGGACTGGGTCATCGCGCCACCTCCGCGTCCATGGGTCGGACCTTACCCAGGGCTCGCCGGCGCGGGCGGCTCGGGCGGCTCCGGGGTCGTCGGGGCGCTCCGTCGGCCATCTCCCGGGGGATACCCGCCGGCCCGCGTCGGAAACCGCGGCGACCGCCTTGGTCGTTTGACCAACTCGACGGCCCGGCCCATCCTGAACCGGTGACCCTCCGGCTGCGACGACCCGCCGCGCCTCCGGGGCCCGGGCCGGCGGACACGCTGCCGCGGCTGGCGCGGGCGACCGCCCACCTCCAGCCGCCGTACGCCGTGGTGGACCTGGACGCCTTCGACCGCAACGCGGCGGCCCTCGCCCGGCGGGCCGGCCGGGTGCCGATCCGGGTGGCGAGCAAGAGCGTGCGGGTGCGGCACCTGCTGCGGCGGGCGGTGGAGCGGCCCGGGTTCGCCGGGGTGTTGGCCTTCACCCTGCGCGAGGCGCTCTGGCTGGCCGCGGAGCCCACGCTGGGCGCCGACGTCCTGGTGGCCTACCCCACGGTGGACCGGCCGGCGCTGGCGCGGCTCGGCGCGGACGAGGCGCTCGCCGCCCGGGTCACCGTCATGGTCGACGACCCCGCCCAGCTGGAGCTGGCCGCGGCGGCGCTCGGGCCCCGGGCGGCACCCGTGCGGGTCTGCCTGGACCTGGACGCGTCGCTGCGGCTGCTGGGCGGCCGGGTGCACCTGGGCAGCCGGCGCTCTCCGGTGCACGACGCCGCGGGGCTTCGCGACCTCGCCCGGGCGGTTCGCGACCGCCCCGGCTTCGTCCTGCGCGGCGTGATGTCCTACGAGGGCCAGCTGGCCGGACTGGCCGACGACGTTCCCGGCGTGCGCCGGTTCGGGGTCCGCGCGGTCCAGCGGGCCTCCATGGCACAGCTGCGCGAACGGCGCGCCACCGCCATGGCCGCGGTCCGGGAGGTCGCCCGCGTCGAGATGGTGAACGCCGGCGGCACCGGCAGCCTGGAGTGGTCGGCGGCCGACCCGTCGGTCACGGAGGTCACCGCGGGATCGGGGCTGTTCGCGCCGGTGACCTTCGACCACTACCGCGGCTTCCGGCACGAGCCGGCGGCCTGGTTCGCGCTCCCGGTCGTCCGCCGGCCCAGCAGCCGGCACGTCACCGTGCTGGGCGGCGGCTGGGTCGCCTCCGGCCCGGCCGGGCGGGACCGGCTGCCCACGCCGGTGTGGCCCGAGGGCCTGCGGCTGCTGAGGGCGGAGGGCGCCGGGGAGGTGCAGACCCCGCTGACCGGTCCCGGGGCACGGCGGCTCCGGGTCGGCGACCGGGTGTGGTTCCGGCATGCCAAGGCCGGTGAGCTGTGCGAGCACCTGGACCTCGTGCACCTGGTGTCGGGCGGCCGCGTGGTGGGGGACGCGCCGACGTACCGCGGGGAGGGCCGGGCCTTCGCCTGACGCGCCGGTAGAGTGCAGGCCTCGGGACGCGCGACGGCGGGAGGCAGGCGCCATGGTGCGGATGTCGGCCGACGAGCGGCGCGGCCAGCTGGTGGAGGCGGCCATCCGGGTGATGGCCCGCGACGGCGTGGCGCGCGCGACCACCCGGTCGATCGTCGCCGAGGCGGACATGCCGCTGGGGGTGTTCCACTACTGCTTCCGGTCCAAGCAGGACCTCCTCGGCAGCGTCATCGAGACGATCACCGTGCACTCCCTGTCCACCGTGCTCGAGGTCGCGGCCGGCGCTGCGGACGGCGACCTGCGAACGACCGTCCGGGCGTACCTGCAGGCCTACCTCGACCACGTCAAGGCCCAGCCCGCCGAGCACATGATGACCTACGAGCTCACCCAGTACGCCCTGCGCGAGGAGGGGTTCGAGGAGGTCGCCCGTCGTCAGTACCAGCACTACCTGGACACCATCGAGGCGTTCCTGGCCGACCTGGGCGACGGGCTCGGCCTGGTCTGGGCGCGGCCGGTGCCCGTGGTCGCCCGCTACCTGGTCACGCTGCTGGACGGCCTCACGCTGAACTGGCTGGTGCTCGGCGACGAGCCGACCGCCGCCGGCGTCCTCGACGTCGCCGCGGAGGGTCTCCTCGGACAGCTCGTCCAGGACCGCTGAGCGGTCAGGCCAGCGCCACCACCAGCCGCAGCACCGTCGCCGGGTCGTCCAGCGCGTCGCCGTACAGCTCGCGCAGCTGGCCCATCCGGTAGCGCACGGTCTGGGCGTGCACGAACAGCTCCGCGGCCACCTCGTCGCGGCGGCCCTGACGCAGCAGCCAGGACCGCAGCGTCTGGCCGAGCTTCTCGGCGGTGGCCGGCCGCAACCCGCGCAGCGGGGCCAGCGCCTGGGCGCGCAGGTCCTCCAGGGCGGCCTCGTCGGCGCCCACCACGAGCGCGACCAGGTGGCGCTCGGTGTCCAGCGCCTCCTCGGCCGCGGCCGCGACGCCCATGGTGCGCAGGCGCAAGGCCCGCAGGTACGACGCCCGCGCCTGCTGCCACGGGCGAGGCGGGCCGACGACGGCCTTCCGGCCGCGCAGGCTGCGCAGCAGGGCCGGCCGGCTGGGCCCCTCGGCGTCGGGGACCAGCAGCACCGTGAGGTCCGGCGACTCCTCCAGCCCCGGCACCTCCTCACCGCCGGGCTGGAGGGTCCGCCCGTCCAGCGACATCCTGGCCGCCCGGGTCTGGGCGTCGGGCAGCAGCACCGCGGTGAGGGTGCGCGGCGGCGCCCAGCTCGCGTGGTCCGCGGCCACCACCACCGCCTCGGGAGACCCGCCGGTGAGCAGCAGGTGGGTGAGCCGGTCCAGGTGCCGCTGACGGACCCGGCCGGTCGTCGCCAGCTCGTCGGCGTGGCCGGAGACGCTCGCGTCGGAGAGCCCGTCGATGTAGGCGAACACCAGCTCGGCGAAGTGCGCCACCTCGGCGGCGCTCAGCCCGGCGGCCACCCCGGCAGCGCTCATGTCCCGCCAGGCCACCCGGGCGCCGACCCGGTACGCCGCCGCGAGCGCGTCCATGGTGCGGCCGCTGCGCGCCTCGCCCTGGCCGAGCGCGTACGCCGCCTGCAGCACCGACTCCACCTGCTCCCCGCGCGGCCGGGCGCCCGCGTCGAGACCTCGGGGCTGGGCGGCCAGGTCGAGGAAGCCGTCCAGGGCCAGGGTCACCGCCACCTCGATGTTGCGGCCCATCCGGCCCCGGAACGGGTCGGCGTAGCTGGGCACCTCCGCGACCACCGCGGCAACCACCTTGGGGGCCACGGCGGGCAGCACCGCGCGCATGGCTTCCGCGATCGGCGGTGAGAGGCGCAGCGGTTCCTCGGGCATGGCACTCCCTCGCGGTTGTTGTTCGCTGCGAACAGGATCGACCAGCCGATTCACGTGCAGCAAACAGGATTTTACGCCGCCGAGCCAGCAGACTGGCTATATGGCCCTCACCCTCACTCGCCCAGGGCGCCGGCAGCCCCCGGTGCGTCATGCGCTGCGTGACCGGGCCTGGCGCGCGGCGGCGCTGCTGACCACGCCGCTGCTCCCCGACGACTACCTGGACCTGGTCAACCCGCTGCGTCCAGGGGCGGACCTTCGGGGCCGGATCGAGCTGGTCGTGCCCGAGACCGCCGACGCCGCGACCCTGGTGATCCGGCCGGGCGCCGACTGGGCCGGTCACGTGCCCGGCCAGTACGTGCGGATCGGCGTCGACGTGGACGGCGTCCGG
>JBIOUF010000110.1:0-5041 GCA_044866695.1 Nocardioidaceae bacterium
GGGTCGGTGTCGAAGTCGTCCATGCTCTCCCTCTTGGGCGAGGTGAACGCGTGGTGCACGGCGGTCCAGGCGCCGCTGCCGACCGCGACGTCGCCCGCGGCGACCGCCTCGTCGGCGGGCTCGAACAGCGGCGCGTCGACCACCCAGACGAAGCTCCACGCCGACTCGTCGACCAGTCCGCAGCGGCGGCCCACCTCCTGCCGGACGGCGCCCAGCAGGGCACGGCTGCTGCGCACGGGACCGGCACCGAAGAAGACGCAGTCGCCGGGGTTGGCCCCGACGTGGGCGGCCAGGCCCTTCCGCTCGGCCTCGGAGATGTTCTTGGCGGCCGGCCCGCCGAGCTCCCCCTCGTCCCCCACGGTGACGTAGGCCAGCCCGCGCGCGCCGCGCTGCCGGGCCCAGTCCTGCCAGGCGTCCAGCTGCCGGCGCGACTGCGCGGCGCCACCGGGCATCACGACCGCCCCGACGTACGGCGCCTGGAACACCCGGAACGGCGTGCCTGCGAAGAAGTCCGTGCAGTCGACCAGCTCCAGGTCGATCCGCAGGTCCGGCTTGTCCGAGCCGTACCTGGCCATGGCGTCGGCGTAGGTGATCCGGTCGATCGGGGTCGGCACGTCGTACCCGACCAGCGCCCACAGCTCGGTCAGCACGTCCTCGGTGAGCGCGATGACGTCGTCCTGGTCGACGAAGCTCATCTCGACGTCCAGCTGGGTGAACTCGGGCTGTCGGTCGGCGCGGTAGTCCTCGTCGCGGTAGCAGCGGGCGATCTGGAAGTAGCGCTCCAGGCCACCGACCATCAGCAGCTGCTTGAACAGCTGGGGGCTCTGTGGCAGGGCGTACCAGCTGCCCGGCTTCAGGCGGGCCGGGACGACGAAGTCGCGGGCGCCCTCGGGGGTGGAGCGGGTCAGGTACGGCGTCTCGACCTCGACGAAGCCGCGGTCCAGGAGCAGCTCGCGCGCCGCGCGGTTGACCGCCGAGCGCAGCCGCATCGCCTGCGCCGGCCCGGACCGGCGCAGGTCGAGGTAGCGGTGCGCCAGCCGCACCTCCTCCCCCACCTCCACGTGGTCGTCGATGGGGAACGGCAGCGGCGCCGAGGGGTTGAGCACCTCCAGGTGCTCGGTGACCACCTCCACCTCACCGGTCGGCAGGGCTGGGTTCGCATTGCCCGCCGGCCGCGCGGACACGGTGCCGGTGACCGCGACGCAGTACTCCGCGCGCAGCGCGTGCGCGACGTCCTCGTCGCGGACCACGACTTGGACCACCCCGGACGCGTCGCGCAGGTCGAGGAACGCGACGCCGCCGTGGTCGCGACGGTGCGCCACCCAGCCGGCCAGCGTCACGGTCGTGCCGATGTCGGACGGGCGCAGGCTGCCCGCGTCGTGGGTGCGGATCACGGGGTCTCCTCGGTGGGGGTGACGACGATCCTCGCAGCGAGGTCCGCCTCGGGCGGCCCCCACGTCGCCGGGTCGGCGGGGGCCTGCTCGCCGGAGCGGATGTCCTTGACCTGGTGGCCGCCGTCGGGCTGCGGGAACCACACCCAGGGGATGCCGCGGCGTTCGGCGTACCGGATCTGGCGTCCGTACTTCTGCGCGGTGGGCGCCACCTCGGTGGGAATGTCGCGGCTGCGCAGCCGCTGCGCCACCGCGTCGCATTCGGCACGGGCCTGCTCGTCGGGCAGCGCCACCAGGACGGCGCTGGGCACCGACCGGTCGGCCGAGAGCACGCCGCGGGCGAGCAGCGGCACCAGGGTGCGGGAGATGCCGAAGGAGATCCCGACGCCGGGGTACGTCGTGCGGCCGTCGCTGGCCAGCGCGTCGTACCGGCCGCCGCCGCCGACGGACTTGAGGAACTCGTAGCCCGCCATGTAGATCTCGAAGACGGTGCCGGTGTAGTAGTCCAGGCCGCGCGCCAGGCCGAGGCTGGCCACGACGGAGAACCGCTGGCCCGCGATCGGAAGGCAGCCCTCGACCACCGCCTCGAGCTCGGCGAGGCCCACGTCGAGCAGCTCGTGGGTGACCCCGAGCTTGCGCACCCGCTCGACGAAGGAGGTGTCGGTGCTGGTGATCTCGGCGAGCTCCAGGCACAGGTCCGCCTGGTCCGCGTCCAGCCCGGCGTCGGCGGTCAGGAGCTCGCGGACCGTCGCGGCCGGCATCTTGTCCAGCTTGTCGAGCAGCGTGATCACCCGGGCCGGGTCGGGGGCCTCCAGCCCTCGGCAGAAGCCCTCGATGAGCTTGCGGTTGTTGACCCGCAGCGTCATCGGCGGCAGCGGCAGCCCGGCCAGCGCCTCCGCCATCACCCGGGCCACCTCGACGTCGAAGTGGAACGGCAGCTCCCCTGGCATCACTACGTCGATGTCTGCCTGGGTGAACTCCCGGAAGCGGCCCTCCTGCGGCCGTTCGCCGCGCCAGGCCTTCTGGATCTGGTACCTGCGGAACGGGAACTCCAGCTTGCCGGCGTGCTCGAGGACGTAGCGGGCGAACGGCACGGTGAGGTCGAAGTGCAGGCCGATCCCGGCGTCGTCGCCCTCCTCGGCCTGCAGCCGCCGCAGGACGTAGACCTCCTTGGACGTCTCGCCCTTGCTCAGCAGCTGGTCGAGGGGCTCCACCGCGCGGGTCTCCACGCCCACGAACCCGTGCAGCTCGAAGGTGCGCGCCAGCGCGGCGACGACCTGCTGCTCGACGAGGCGTTGCGACGGCAACAGCTCGGGGAACCCGCTCAGCGGGGTGGGTCTGGCCATCGCCTCACAGACCCCTGGCTTGCGCGGGCTGCAGCTGGCGCAGGAACGGGTTGGTGGCGCGCTCCCGGCCGATACTGGTCTGCTCGCCGTGACCGGGCAGCACGACGACGTCGTCGGGCAGCGTGAGCACCTTCTCGCGCAGGGAGCGCAGCATGGTGGCGTGGTCGCCGCCGGGCAGGTCGGTGCGGCCGATCGAGCCGGCGAACAGCAGGTCGCCTCCGAACATCACCTGGGTCACGCCCTGCGCGCCGTACGGCGTCCGGAAGGTGATCGAGCCGGGCGTGTGCCCGGGCGCGTGGTCGACGGTGACCCGCAGTCCGGCCAGCTCCAGGACGACGCCGTCGTCCACCTCCTCGACCCGCTCCGGCTCGGCGAACTCGTACCTGCCGCCGAGCAGCATCGCGGCGGTCTCGGGACCCATCGCCGCCATCGGGTCCGCGAGCAGGTGACGGTCGGCGGGGTGCACGTAGGCGGTTGCGTCGTAGGTGCCCGCGACCGGCGCCACGCACCACATGTGGTCGACGTGGCCGTGGGTGACCAGGACCGCCACGGGCTTCAGCCGGTGCTCGCGGACCACCTCTGCGACGCCGGCGGCGGCGTCCTTGCCCGGGTCGACGACCACGCACTCGACCCCGGCGCCCGGCGCGGCGACGTAGCAGTTCGTCCCCCACGGACCGGCGGGGAATCCTGCGATCAACACCTCGGGAGGCTCCTGGGAATCGGCGGGTGGAGGGGCGACTGACCACCCTACCGACGGGCCGGCCGGGCCCGGAAACCGATATATCCCGGTACTAGCATGCAGGAGACTGCCGACTGCCGACCGAGGTGACCCTTTCGTGACCAGCGTGCCGCACGACCCGACCGCCCCCGGGTCTCCCGGGGAGCCTGCGGCCGAGTCTCCGGTTCCCCGTCCTGCGCCGACCCCGGGCGCTCCCCGCCCGGGGCCGCGTCCGGCACCGCCGCGCCGGCCGGCTCCGGCCTCGGCGCCGGTCCGGGAGCGTTGGGGGCGGGTCGCCGAGGACGGCACCGTGTACGTGCGTACCGATGCGGGCGAGCGGGCGGTCGGCCAGTGGCCTGGTGAGGACCCCTCGACGGTGCTCGCGCACTTCGAGCGCAAGTTCGACGACCTGGCCTTCGAGGTCGGCCTGCTCGAGCAGCGGGTCCAGGCCGGCAGCCTTTCGCCCGACGACGCGCTGGCGTCGGTCGGGCAGGTGCGCGGCCTGGTCGCCGAGGCCGCCGTCGTCGGCGACCTGGCCTCGCTGGAGCAGCGCCTGGACCAGCTGACCGCCCTGGTCGGGCGGCAGCGCGAGCAGCGCCGGGCCGAGCGCGCGAAGCGGGTGGAGCGCGCCAAGGCGGACAAGCAGCGCATCGCCGAGGAGGCGGAGGCGTTGGCCACGAGCACGGACTGGCGCGCGGGCGCCGACCGGCTGCGTCAGCTCCTGGAGGAGTGGAAGGCCCTGCCGCGGTTGGACAAGTCCCTCGACGACGCGCTGTGGCGGCGGTTCTCCTCGGCGCGCACCACCTACACCCGTCGGCGCAAGGCGCACTTCGCCGAGCTCAACGAGCGGCGCGAGGGTGCCCGCTCGGTGAAGCAACGGCTGGTCACGGAGGCGGAGGCGCTCGCGTCCTCCACGGACTGGGGGGCCACCTCGGCGGCGTACCGGGACCTGATGCGCAGGTGGAAGGCCGCCGGCCCCGCCCCCAAGGGCGTCGACGACCAGCTCTGGAAGCGGTTCCGGGCTGCCCAGGACACCTTCTTCTCCGCGCGCGACGCGGCCAGCGCGGCACAGGACGCCGAGCTGGTCGCCAACGCGGCGGTCAAGGAGGGACTGCTCGGCCAGGCCGAGCGGCTGGTCCCGGTCACCGACCTCGCCGCCGCAAAGGCGGCGTTCCGCGACATCGCCGACCGGTGGGACGCCGCGGGCAAGGTCCCGCGCGAGCGCATGCGCGACCTCGAAGGGCGGCTCCGCGCGGTCGAACGGGCCATCCGCGAGGTCGAGGAGGACAGCTGGCGCCGGTCCAACCCCGAGGCGCGCGCTCGTGCCGCCGCGACCGTCGCCCAGCTGGAGTCCTCCATCGAGGACCTCCGCGCCAAGCACGAACGCGCCACCGCCGCCGGCGACACCGCCAAGGCCGCCGAGCACGCCCGTGCCCTCGAGGCCCGCGAGGCCTGGCTCGCCGAGGCCCGCCGCGCCCTCGACGACTTCTCCCCCTGACCACCTCCCCCCACCAACGCCGAGCCGGCCCCACCTCCCCCCACACCCCCGCCGAGTCGGCCCCACCTCCCCCCACACCCCCGCCGAG
>JBIOUF010000111.1:0-2151 GCA_044866695.1 Nocardioidaceae bacterium
GGGGTTGACCACGATGCCGGCGCAGGTGTCGCGGGCGGCGTGGATCTCGTCGATGAGGGCGCCCTCGTGGTTGCTCTGGACGGCGCGGACCTCGATGCCCAGCTCGGCGGCGCGGTCCGTCACCAGCTTCTCCACGTCGGCGAGGGTGTCGGTGCCGTAGACGTCCGGCTCGCGGGTGCCGAGGAGGTTCAGGTTCGGCCCGTTGAGAAGCAGCAGCCGGCGGCGGTCGGTCACACCAGGAGCCTAGAGGCAACGTCCGCGAAGACCGCCCGCGCGGCCGCGAACAGGCGGGCAGCACCGGCTCGGGCCCGGGCGTGGGCCCCGGCATGGACACGTTCACCGCGGCGCGCACCGCACCGCCGGCGTCGGTGACCGGTGCGGCGACGGACCGCCGACCCGGCGATCTCTGGTCCACGACGGCGTACCCCTGTCGGCGCGCCTCGTCGAGCTCGCGGCGCCGGTCGGCCCGCATGTGGCCGATGCCTGCACGGCGTGGCGAGAGTGGCCGATGGCGACAGCGACACGCGGTACGACGCCGCAACCATCGGCCACTCAGGCCCGTCATCGAGCCTGTGGCCGTCGTGGGAGGTCCCGGCGCTCAGCCGGCGAGACGGCTCCGCAGCATGGGCGCGCCGGCCCCGCCCAGCCTGGACAGCGCCGCCTCGTCTCGGCCGGTGAGCAGGAGCAGCAGCGTCTCCACCGGCGCCTGGACCGCGTCCCCGGCGCCGGCCGACCAGTCCGCGTCGGTGGCGACCAGCCGGAACCGTTCGTAGCGCCGCGTCGGAGGGAACGCACCTCGCAGGTGCCGGGGCGCCGACCAGACCCGGGTCGCCGCGGCGGCGGCGGGCCCGGCCGGCACGGCGTAGTCACGGCCGAGGGGTACGGCGATGTCGCAGCCGTGGACCAGGAGGTCGGTGAGCACCTCGAGCGGGCTGATCAGCGGCACGTGCCGGCGCCATCCAACCAGGGCTCGGACCTCGTCGACCAGCACGCCGGTCGGGCGCTCGGCGTGCCGGCGGGCGCTGTCGTGGATCATGCGCCTCTGGTCGCCCCGGGCCCGGACCATCGCCCTGAACACCTCGCGCACAGGCATCGTGTGCTGGGAGGCGAGGTGCCCCGCGACGTCGCGGACCGTCCAGCCGGCGCACAGCGAGGCAGCGGCCCACTCGTCGGTGGACAGGCTGGCCAGCAGGTCGGCCACGGCGAGCCGTTGCGCGTCGACGGCGGCCCAGACCTCGTCGGTGTCCATCACGCCTCCTGTCCGGTGCGGCGGACGAGGCTCTCGATGAGCACCTCGAGCTCGGCACGCGGGTCGAAGTCGGGGTGCGAGAGGGCCAGCTGGTGCAGCACGAGGCCGGTCCAGCAGTTCTCCACCAGCCGGGAGTGCCGGTCGGGGTCGGTCGAGCCGGCCGACCGCAACAGGTCGGCGCCACCCTCGCCGGCCCGCCTGCCCCCCTCCACCAGCGCGGCGCGGAGCCGGTCGTCGAGCGCGCCCTCGACGAGGAGGACGTAGCGGGCCAGGGTGAGCGTCCGGTTCGGTCCGGTGGCGAGCAGGGCCAGATCAGTGAGCAGCCGGGCCAGGCCGGCCGCCCCGGTCGGGGGGTCGCTCCGGGCGAGCCGCTGCCAGGCGGCGCGCTCGCGCTCCACGACGCGGTCGACGACGCCGGCGAGCAGGGCGTCGCGAGTGCGGAAGTAGTTCGACGTCGAGCCCGGCGGGCAGCCCGCGGCGGCGTCGACCGCGCGATGGGTGAGCCGCCGGGCGCCGTACCGGCCGAGGACGTCGATCGCCGCGTCGAGCAGCGTGTCGCGGCGGGTCGTCATGGGGCGACACTACATCTGTTGTGTCTGGCGTACAACACCTGTCGTAACCCGTCCACGAGGATCTGCCGCTCTCCACGACGCGTACGCCATGGGAAGCGGTCAAGTGCCTCGATCCCATGGGAATCTGCCCGACTGGACGCAACTCCTAGGACGTCCTAGAATCAGATACTCGGACGTCCTACTAAATCGAGGTCCCATGACTGCTCTGCACAGGCCGGTCCACCCGGTCCGGCTGGTGACGGCGTCGAGCCTGTTCGACGGGCACGACGCGTCGATCAACATCATGCGCCGGATCCTGCAGAGCCAGGGGGCCGAGGTGGTGCACCTGGG
>JBIOUF010000112.1:0-3453 GCA_044866695.1 Nocardioidaceae bacterium
CCCGACGTGCGCCTGCGCAGCCGGGCCGGCCGGTCGTACCCGAGCACGTCGACAGCGGTGAGGACGACGCTCCGGGTGCGCTCGTTCACGCCCGGCTTGTCGTTGAGCACCCGGCTCACCGTGGCCACGCTGACACCGGCGCGTGCCGCGATGTCGGCGAGGCGCACCGTCATGAGTGTGACCTTAGCCACACCAGGGCCGGGCACTGCAAGGGTTTGCCGCCGCTTTCGAACACAGGATGCAGCCGGGCCTGCTGTGACTGATGTGCCGGAAGCCCGCTGGTAACAGGTCTGCAAACTCCGCAAGGAATTGCGGGGGTCGCCCTTCCGCTGTCCCGGCACCGCTGTTACGTTGTGGCCGACATCACAGGCCAGCAGTCGGCCTGCCGGACGGCTGCGTCACCCGAGGAGAACCATGCGTAAGTTCGCTCGGATCCTCGCACCCACCCTGGCGCTGGCGCTGCTGGCCGCCGGGTGCGGCGGCGGCGACGACGAGACCAGCAGCAGCGGCGACGAGAGCACGCCCAGCGCCAGCGACTCCACCGCAGCGCCCCCCCGCGGCGACGCCGACCTGGTGATCTGGACCGACAACCTCAAGCTTCCCGGCGTGCAGAAGATCGCGGAAACCTTCGGCGAGGCCCAGGGGATCAGCGTCTCGGTCCAGGCGGTCACCAACCTCCAGCCCAACTTCGTCACCGCCAACGGCGCCAGCAACGGTCCGGACGTCGTCGTCGGGGCCCACGACTGGATCGGCAACCTGGTCCAGAACGGCGCCATCGACCCGCTCCAGCTCACCCCGGACCAGCTCGCCGGCTACTCGCAGAAGGCGGTCCAGGCGGTCACCTACGACGGCAACCTGTACGGCGTGCCGTACGGCATCGAGGCGGTCGCGCTCTACCGCAACACCGACCTCGCCCCGGACGAGGCGGCCACCCTCGACGACGCCTTCGCCGCCGGGCAGGCCGCGGTCAAGAAGGACCCGAGCAAGGTCAAGGTGGCGTTCGCGCTGCCGGTGGGCGACCTCGGCGACGCCTACCACATGGAGCCGCTCTACACATCGATGGGCGGCTACATGTTCGGCACCAACCCGGACGGCACCTACAACCCCGACGACCTCGGCGTCGGCAAGCCCGGCTCGATCGCGGCGGCCAAGAAGATCGGCTCCCTGGGCGAGAAGGGCAGCAAGATCCTCACCCGGTCGGTGAGCCCGGACAACAGCATCAGCCTGTTCACCGACGGCACCGCGGCGTTCCTGGTGTCCGGTCCCTGGGCGCTGCCCAACGTCCGGGACTCCGGCATCAAGTACGCCATCCAGCCGATGCCCGGGTTCAAGGGCGAGAAGCCGGCCGTGCCGTTCATGGGCGCGCAGTCCTTCATGGTCGCCTCCAACGGCAAGAACAAGGCGTTCGCCCAGGAGTTCGTCTCCACCGGGGCGAACTCCGAGGAGTCGATGAAGGTGCTGCAGGAGGAGACCGGCCTGCCGCCCGCGATGACCTCGGTCGCCAAGGGGCTCAACGACCCCGACGTCGCGCTGTTCACCGACGCCGCCAACAAGGGCGCCCCGATGCCGGCGATCCCGGAGATGCAGGCGGTCTTCGAGCCGCTGGGCAAGGCCTACGCGGCCATCGTCGGCGGGGCCAACCCGACCAAGACGATGACCGACACCGGCAACACCATCGCCAGCGCCATCGGCTGACGCGCGCCTGGGTGGCCGGGCTCCACCGGCCCGGCCACCCCCTGGCACGAGACCCTCCACCCCGCCGCACTGAAGTCCACGCCTGACCCGGCATCCGAGGAGAACCCGGTGGCACTACAGACCGCTCCCAAGAAGGACCACACCGACTACGGCGGCGGAGGCAGCCACAACACCGCGGCCCTGGTGGTCCGGATCCTCTTCCTCGGCCTGGTGATCGGCATCGCCGCCACCCTCACGCCGACGCTGGTGGGGCTGGAGCAGTGGCTGTTCCTCGTGGTGGTCTGGGCGGTGGTGGCCATCCTGGTCGCCGTCTACGCAACACCGCGGGCGATCCCGCTCAAGTACCTCACCCCGGGCACGCTGCTGCTGATCCTGTTCGTGGTCGTGCCCATCTTGATCACCGCGCGGCTGTCCTTCACCAACTACGGCGACGGCACCCGGTCGACCAAGGACGAGGCGATCGCCCGGATCATCGGCGCCTCGGTGAAGCAGTCGCCCGACGCGCCCCGCTACAACCTGACCATCGGCACCGAGGGGTCCACGACCTCGGGGCCGTTCACGTTCTTCCTGGTCGACCCCGACGGCAACGCCTACTCCGGCGACGCGGACGGGCTCACCGAGCTCGACCCCGACGAGGTCACCATCGAGGGCGGCTTCGTCCGTGAAGCGGACGGCTACACCATCCTGACCGCCAAGCAGGTGAACGCGGTCGGCGCGGAGCTGCAGGACTTCACGGTCCCGACAGAGGGCGGTGCGATCCGCCAGCTCGGCATCAGCCAGGCGTTCGAAGGCACCACCACGCTGGAGTACGACGAGGACACCGACACCATCACCAACACCCAGACCGACACCGTCTACACGGTGCAGCAGGTCGGTGACCGGGAGTTCTTCGTCGACGACTCGGGCAACAAGCTGGCCGACCAGTCCTGGAAGGCCAACGTCGGCTTCGACAACTACCAGCGGCTGTTCACCGACCCCACCATCCGCAAGGACTTCCTGAAGATCTTCGCCTGGACGCTGGTCTTCGCCACTCTCTCGGTGGTCACCACGTTCGGGCTGGGGCTGGCGCTGGCGGTGACCTTCAACGACCCGCGGATGCGCTTCCAGAAGGTCTACCGCGCGCTGCTGATCATGCCCTACGCGATCCCCGCGGTGATCTCGCTGCTGCTGTGGTCGAGCTTCTACAACAAGGACTTCGGGCTCATCAACGACCTCACCGGCCTGAACGTCAACTGGTTCGGCAACGCGTGGGCGGCGAAGTTCGCGGTGCTGCTCACCAACCTGTGGATGGGATTCCCGTACATGTTCCTGGTCTCCACCGGCGCCCTGCAGTCCATCTCCGGGGACCTCAAGGAGGCGGCGACCATCGACGGCGCCGGCGGCTGGAAGAACTTCTCCCAGATCACCTTCCCGCTGCTGCTGGTCAGCGTCGCACCGCTGCTCGTCGCCACGTTCGCGTTCAACTTCAACAACTACAACACGATCCAGCTGCTCACCGAGGGCGGCCCGTTCGCCCCCGACAACCCGAACGCCGGCGGCACCGACATCCTGATCAGCTACACGATGCGACTCGCGTTCGGCACCGGTGGCGCACAGATCGGCTTCGCGTCGGCGGTGTCCGTGGTCCTGTTCATCATCACCGGTGTGATCGCGGCGGTCCAGTTCCGCGCCACCCGCGGCCTCGAGGACGTGAACTGACATGGCGATCACCGAACCGCAGCCCGTCGGCCCCGGCCCCGCCCAGGTCGTCGAAGGCCC
>JBIOUF010000113.1:0-8415 GCA_044866695.1 Nocardioidaceae bacterium
CGGTCGAGCGCCCAGCCCGCCTGCTCGAGCAGGACGTGACGCACCAGGGAGTAGCCGTTGCTGTGCAGCCCGCTGCTGGCCATCGCCACGACTGCGTCGCCGGGGCGGACCCGGCCCGGGCCGAGCAGGCCGGACGCCTCGACGACCCCGGTCGTCGACCCGGCGAGGTCGTACTCGTCGGGGCCGAGCAGGCCCGGGTGCTCCGCGGTCTCCCCGCCCAGCAGCGCGCAGCCGGCGGCCACGCAGGCCTCGGCGACGCCCTGGACGATGGCGGCGACCCGCTCGGGGACGACGCGCCCGGTCGCGATGTAGTCGGTGAGGAACAGCGGCTCGGCCCCGCACACCACCAGGTCGTCGACCAGCATGCCGACCAGGTCGAACCCGATGGTGTGGTGGATGTCGAGCGCCTGGGCGACCGCCACCTTGGTGCCCACCCCGTCGGCGCTGGTGGCCAGCAGCGGCCGCTCGTAGGACTTCAGCAGGCTTGCGTCGAACAGCCCGGCGAACCCGCCGATGCCGCCGACCATCTCCGGGCGGCGGGCCTTCTCGACCCACGCCTTCATCAGCTCCACGGCCTTGTCGCCGGCCTCGATGGAGACCCCGGCGGCCTCGTAGGTCGTCACGGGTGCTGCAGCGCGTGGAGGGCGCCGCCGGCGACCCCGGTCGCGACGCCCTCGGCGTCTCGACGACGGTCCCCGTCGCCGGCCGAGCCGACCCCGGCCAGCGGGAGCGCCCGCTCGAGCAGGTGCTTGCCGAGCAGCTCCTCGTCGGGCAGGGAGATCGGGTACTGGCCGGTGAAGCAGGCCCGGCAGAGGCGAGAGGCGGGTTGGCCGGTCGCCGCGACCATGTCCGCCTCGCTGATGTAGCCGAGGCTGTCCGCCCCGATGCTGTGCCGGATCTCCTCGATGCCGAGGCCGTTGGCGACCAGCTCGGCCCGGGTCGCGAAGTCGATGCCGTAGAAGCACGGCCACTTCACGGGGGGCGAGGAGATCCGCACGTGCACCTCGCGGGCGCCCGCCTCGCGGAGCATCCGGACCTGGGACCGCTGGGTGTTGCCCCGCACGATCGAGTCGTCGACCACGACCAGGCGCTTGCCGCGGATGACGTGCTCGAGCGCGTTGAGCTTGAGCCGGATGCCGAGCTGGCGCAGCGTCTGCGACGGCTGGATGAAGGTGCGGCCGACGTAGGCGTTCTTGACGAAGCCCTGGCCGTACGGGATGCCGCTGGCCTGCGCGTAGCCGATCGCCGCGGGTGTGCCCGACTCGGGCACCGGGATGACCAGGTCGGCGGCCACGGGGTACGCCGCGGCCAGCCGGCGGCCCATCTCCAGCCGGGCCTCGTGGACCGACCTACCGGCGATGGTGGCGTCGGGTCGGGCCAGGTAGACGTACTCGAAGACGCAGCCCTTCGGCGCGGGGTCGGCGAACCGGTGGGAGCGCAGGCCCGACTCGTCGATCGCCACCAGCTCCCCCGGCTCCACCTCGCGCACCACGCTGGCCCCGATGGTGGCCAGGGCGGCGTCCTCCGAGGCGACCACCCAGCCGGTCTCCAGCCGGCCCAGGACGAGCGGCCGGATGCCGTGGGGGTCGCGGGCGGCGTACAGGGCGTTCTCGTCCATGAACACGAAGGAGAACGCCCCCCTGACGGTGGGCAGCACGGCGACCGCCGACTGCTCCACGGTCCGGTCCGGGTCGGCGGCCAGCAACGTGGTGACCAGGCTGGTGTCGTTGGTGGCCGCCGCGCTGGTGGTCTGCCGCGAGGGGAGGTCGAGCTCGCCGGCGGCGGGGGGCAGGCTCGCGACCCGCTCCGCGAGCTCCGCGGTGTTGGTCAGGTTGCCGTTGTGGGCCAGCGCGATGGAGCCGGCGGCGGTGGGCTTGAACGTGGGCTGCGCGTTGTGCCAGGTGCTCGCGCCGGTCGTCGAGTAGCGGGTGTGGCCGACCGCCACGTGTCCCTTGAGGCTCTCCAGGGTGCTCTCGTCGAACACCTGCGAGACCAGCCCCATGTCCTTGTAGACCAGGATCTGCCGGCCGTTGCTGACCGCGATGCCCGCCGACTCCTGCCCTCGGTGCTGCAGCGCGTACAGCCCGAAGTAGGTCAGCTTGGCGACGTCCTCGCCGGGGGCCCAGACCCCGAACACCCCGCAGGCGTCCTGCGGGGCGCGGTCACGGGGGTCGACGTCGTGGGAGAGCCTGCCGTCGCCGGGGCGCTGTGGTCCGGGGCGCTGGGGTCGCGACACGGCGTCGAGTCTACGGGGACGCGAGGTTGGCCAGCAGCAGCGCCTCGGCCAGGCAGGCCCGCTCGAACTCGGCCAGGTGCAGCCCCTCGTTGGCGCCGTGCGCGCGGGTGTCCGGGTCCTCGACGCCGGTGACCAGCACCGCGGCGTCGGGGTAGGCGTCGCGGAACTCCGCGATGAAGGGGATGGAGCCGCCGATGCCCATGTCCACGGGCGCCACGCCGTCCCAGGCGTCCCGGAGCGCCGCGCGGGCCGCGTCGTACGCCGGGCCGACGGTCTCGATCCTGGTCGGCTCCCCCAGCTCGCCCTGCGTGACCGTGACCTGGGCCCCCCACGGGGCGTGGCCCTCCAGGTGCCGGACCAGGCAGGCCATCGCGTTGGCCCCGGTGTCCCCCGGGGCCGCCCGCAGCGACACCTTCGCCCGCACCGACGGGATCAGGGTGTTGCTGGCCTGTGCGGTGCTGGTCGCGTCCAGGCCGACCACGGTGACCGCCGGCCGGGTCCACAGCCGGTCCACGACGGAGCCGTCGCCGACCGGCTCCACCCCGTCCGCCAGGCCGGACTCGGCGCGCAGCCGGTCCACCGGGTAGTCCACGTCCGCGGCCTTCCCCGTCACCAGACCGGCCACGGCCACGTTGCCGCGGTCGTCGTGCAGCGTCGCCAGCAGCCGGGCCATCGCGCTCAGCGCGTCGGGTACGACGCCGCCCCACATCCCCGAGTGCACCGCGTGCTCCAGGGTGCGCACCTCGACGACGCAGTCCACCAGCCCGCGCAGGCTCGTGGTGAGCGCCGGGACGCCGATGTCCCAGTTGCCGGAGTCCGCGATCACGATCACGTCGGCGCGCAGCAGGTCCCGGTGCTCGGCCAGGAGGGCCGTCAGCGTCGGCGAGCCCACCTCCTCCTCGCCCTCGACGAAGACGGTCACGCCGACCGGGAGGTCCCGGCCGTGCGCGCGGACCGCGGCCAGGTGCGCGGCGATGCCGGCCTTGTCGTCCGCGGTGCCCCGGCCGTACAGCCGCGGGCCGCGCTCGGTCGGCTCGAACGGCTCGCTGTCCCAGGCGGCCCGGTCGCCGACCGGCTGGACGTCGTGGTGGGCGTACAGCAGCACCGTCGGCGCGCCGTCGGGTGCCGGCCGGCGCGCCACCACGGCGGGGGCACCGCCGGCGGAGAGGACGCGGACGTCGCCGAACCCCTCCTCGGCGAACAGCCGCGCGGTCAGCTCCGCCGACCGCCGGACGTCACCTCGATGCTCCGGGAGCGCGCTGACCGAGGGGATCCGGACCAGCCGCTCCAGGTCGGCGCGGACCGACGGCAGGACCTCCTGGACCCGGGCGCGCAGGCCGGCGACTTGGCTGGTCATGCCGGACACGATAGGGATCGCGCGGGCCGGGCGAGACACTGGCCGGGTGACCGGGGACCTCGCGGGCGTGCTGGTCCTGGACGGCGGCCTGTCCAACGCCCTGGCCCGCCGCGGCCTGGACCTCTCCGGGCCGCTGTGGACCGCGCGGGTGCTTCGGGACCATCCGCAGGCGGTCGCCGCGGTGCACCAGGAGTACTTCCGCGCCGGCGCCCAGGTGGCCACGACGGCCAGCTACCAGGCCAGCGTCCCTGCGCTGGTCGCAAGCGGGCTGGACCGGGCGGACGCCGAGGCGGTCGTCCGCCGCAGCGTGACCCTGGCCCGGGAGGTCCGCGACCGGCTCGACGCGGAGAGCCGAGACGGCGCGCGTCGCCTGGTGGCGGCCTCCGTCGGCCCGTACGGCGCGGCGCTGGCCGACGGGTCGGAGTACCGCGGCCGGTACGACGTCGGAGCAGCTCGCCTTCGCGACTTCCACCTGCCCCGCCTCGAGCTGCTCGCCGCCGCGGGACCGGACCTGGTCGCCGTGGAGACCGTGCCGGACGTGGCGGAGGCGGAGGTGCTGGCGCCCCTGCTGGACGAGGTGGGCCTGCCCGCCTGGTTCTCCTTCTCCTCCGCCGACGGCTCGCGAACCCGGGCCGGCCAGCGGCTGGCCGAGGCGTTCGCCGTGGCCGCCTCGGCGCGGAGCGTGGTCGCGGTCGGGGTGAACTGCTGTGCGCCCGCCGACGTCCTGGCCGCGGTGACGCAGGCGGTCGCGGTGTCCGGCCGCCCCGCGGTGGCCTACCCGAACAGCGGCGAGCGCTGGGACGCAGCCACCCGCACCTGGGCCGGCGACGCCGGCTTCGACGCGACCCTCGCGCGCGAGTGGGTGCGAGCCGGCGCGCGCCTGGTCGGCGGCTGCTGTCGCGTCGGGCCGGCCCAGATCGCGGCGCTCGCGCGGGCCGTGACCGGCCGGGGCATCGCCGGATGAGCCACACGGGCGGTGGCGTCCCGACTGGACCGGACTAGCCTGGCCTGATGCGTACGTTCTCGGGCATCCGCTTCCCCACCAGGCCCTCGCCCCGGGTCGGCTCCCGGACCAGACCTCGGGCGGTGGCCGTCGCCCTGGCCGCCGGCAGCCTCGTCGGCGGCACCGCGCTGGCGGCGGTGGCCGCGGTCCCCGGCGGCTCGGACTCCGGTGACCCGTACTTCCCGGGCCTGGGCAACACCGGGTACGACGCCCGCTCCTACCACCTCGACCTGCGCTACCGCCCCGCGACGAGAGCACTCCGGGCGGTCGCCACGATCCGGCTGCAGCCTCGGGTCGACCTGTCGACGTTCAACCTCGACCTGCGCGGCCTGCGGGTCCGCTCGGTGCGGGTCGACGGGCGCCCGGCGGCGTTCTCCCAGGCCGGCGGCGAGCTGGTCGTCGACCCGGCGAAGAACCTGAAGAAGGGCCGGATCGCGGTGGCGCGGATCCGCTACGGCGGGACGACGCGGCGCCCGGTCGACAACACCGGCTCGCTGTTCGGCTGGGTGTCCACCCCGGACGGCGCCGTCGTCGCGAGCGAGGCCTACGGCGCCCCGACCTGGTACCCGGTCAACGACTCCCCGCGCGACAAGGCCCGGTACTCCTTCCGGGTCACCGTCCCACGCGGCAAGGTGGCGGTCGCGAACGGCCTCCCGGCCGGCCGGCCGGTCACCAGGCAGGGCTGGACGACGTACCGGTGGGCGGAGCGGAGCCCGATGGCCAGCTACCTGGCGACGGTGAGCATCGGCGACTACGCCGTCACCGACCGCACGGTCAGGGGCTTGCGGATCATCGACGCCGTGGACCGCGACCTGCCCGCCGCGAGGAAGGCGCAGGCCCGCAGGGCCCTGGCCAAGCAGCGCGACATCATCGCCTTCTTCGCCCGGCGCTTCGGGCCGTACCCGTTCACCTCCGCGGGCGGCATCGTCGACGACGACAGCCTCGGCTACGCCCTGGAGACCCAGACCCGTCCCGTCTACACCGGCGGCGCGAGCGAGAGCACCGTCGCCCACGAGATCGCCCACCAGTGGTACGGCGACTCGGTGACCCCTCGCCGCTGGGCCGACATCTGGCTCAACGAGGGCTTCGCGACCTACGCGGAGTGGCAGTGGCAGGCGCACACCGGCGGCCCCTCGGTGGCCGAGACAGCGGCGGAGGTGCTCGCCACCCCCGCGGACTCCTCGTTGTGGGAGCTGCCGCCGGGCGACCCGGGCGCGGAGAACCTCTACGACCCGGCCGTCTACCAGCGCGGGGCGCTGGCCCTGTTCGAGCTCCGCGAGGAGATCGGCGCGCAGCCGTTCGCGCGGGTGCTGCGCCGGTGGGCGGCCGAGCACCGGCACCGCAACGCGGGGACCGCCGACCTGGTCGCGCTGGCCGAGCAGGTCTCCGGCCAGGAGCTCGACGCGTTCTTCCAGACCTGGATCTACACGCCCGGCAAGCCGGCGGCCTGACCCCGGTCCACGTCACCCGAGGGGCAACAGCGCGGAGAGGTCGGACCGCTCGCCGGAGGCCACCACCCGGCCCTGCGCGACCGCCTCGGCCCAGCCGAGGTCGCCGAGCGCCAGCAGCACCCAGGTCTCGGGGTCGGTCTCGACGACCGCCGGCGGCGTCCCCCTGGTGTGCCGGATCCCGGAGAGCACCTGGGCGACCGCGTAGGGGGGCACCCGCACCTCCACCGCACGACCCGGTGACCGGGCCGCCAGCAGCGCGAGGGTGTGCCGGGTCAGCAGCCGCAGGTCGTCGGCGTCCGCGTCGCCGGCACGCAGCCGTGCGGTGGCGGCCGCGGCGAGCGCGGGGTCGGCCGGGCGGAGTCGGGCGGGCATCGGTGCATGCTGCCACGATGGCCGGTGGCCGGGGGGCGCCGGTCGGTGGTCGAGGCGCTGCGGGCCGCCGGCCCTGTTGTGGCCGATGACCGCAGCCGGCCTCGGCGTGTCGGTGCGGTCTGAGGCCATTAGCGCCGGTGCGTGCAGACATCGGCCACAACCCCACCGACCCGCCCGCAGGATGAACTACCGGCGTGTCGTTCCCGAGTTGCTGGTGTTCAGGGGGTTACGTTTGAGGTTTCTGTGACTACAGTGGCGTCCCATCCGACGATGGGAGTCCGGTCATGTCCGTCTCCGTGCCATCCGCGCCCCGGCAGCCGGTGCGGCGTCGCGCGGCCCTGCGGTCCGCCGTCCTGGCCCTGGCGACCGGCCTGGTCGCCGGCACCGTGTCGGCGACCGCGAGCCCCGCCGCGGCCGCGAACCCGCCCACGGTGACCGACTTCACCGGCTACGGGTTCGACCAGTGCGTCGCTCCGACCCAGGCCGCCATGGACGCGTGGCTGCGCGGCTCGCCGTACTGGGCGGTGGGCATCTACATCTCCGGCGACTCGCGCGGCTGCCGCACCCAGCCCAACCTCACCCCGGCGTGGGTGCGGACCCAGCTGGCCCACCGCTGGCGGCTGCTGCCGATCACGCTGGGCCCGCAGGCGTCGTGCAGCACCCGCTACCCCCGGTACGGCGACGACGAGACCATCAGGCCGGCCAGCCGGCGCAACTACCGGCCGGCGCGCCTGCAGGGCCGTGCCGAGGCGGCCCGGACGGTGGCCGAGGCCAAGCGGCTGGGCATCGTGCCGCGCAGCACGCTGTGGTACGACCTGGAGGCCTTCGACTCCCGCCGGACCCGGTGCCGGGAGTCCGCGATCCGGTTCCTGCACGGCTGGACCAACCGGCTGCACGAGCTCGGCTACGTCTCCGGGGTCTACTCCAGCGCCGCATCCGGGATCCGCATGCTCGACGACGTCCGGGTCACCACCGGCCACGGCATCTCGCTGCCGGACCGGATCTGGGTCGGCGACTGGAACGGGCGCGCCGACACCGCCTCCTCCTACATCCGCTCCGACGGCTGGCTGCCCGGCGGCCGGGTGCACCAGTACCGCGGCGGCCACCCGGAGACCTGGGGCGGCGTCACCATCAACGTCGACTCCAACTGGCTCGACCTGGGCCGGGGCTCCACGCCGGGGACCCGGCCGGTGCACTGCGGGGGCGTCCGCGTGGGCTTCCGCAGCTATCCCCTCCTGGACCGGGGCGCCACCGGCCCGCGGGTGAAGGCGGCGCAGTGCCTCTTGGAGGAGCAGGGGTTCGGCAGCGGCGCGGTCGACGGCCGGTACGACGCCGCCGTGGTCGCCGCGGTCCGGGCGTTCCGGGCCGCGCACGGGTTCGCGGACCGGCCGTACCTGTCCACGCGGCCCTGGATGGCCCTGCACGCGGCCGGTCCCAGGCCGCTGGTGAAGTACGGCGCCGCCAGCGACGGGGTCCGGCGGCTGCAGCGGGCGCTCAACGCCCATGGCGGCTACCGCCTGGAGGCGACCGGCACGTTCGAGGGCGAGACGACCGCCGCGGTGAAGGCCTACCAGAAGGCGCTCGGGGCGGCGCCGACGGGCGTCGTCACGCCGGGCCTGTGGCGCCGGCTCCAGGCGGGCCGGCTCGCCTGAGCCCTCCCGCCCCCCCGGTGGTTGAGGAGCGAGCCGCTAGGCGAGCGTCTCGAAACCACCCCCGCCCGCGCGCAGTCCCCGCCACGGCCCGCCTCCCGGTGGTTGAGGAGCGAGCCGCTAGGCGAGCGTCTCGAAACCACCCCTGCCCGCGCGCAGTCCCCGCTACGGCCCCCTTGGTTGGCTTCGTGACGCTCGCAAGCTCGCTCCTCAGCCCGAGTCGAGACGCCTCGGCTGCCGCTCCGGCTCCTGAACAGCGAGGCGATGGTGCGGGTCAACCGGCGCGGGGCAGCCGCTCGACCACGTAGTCGATGCAGTGGGTGAGCGCCTCGACGTCGTCGGGGTCG
>JBIOUF010000114.1:0-18730 GCA_044866695.1 Nocardioidaceae bacterium
GACGTCGACGACGTGGTGCTCAACATCGCCCTGCCCAGCATCGCCGCCGACGTCCACATGGGACCCGCCGACGTCCCGTGGGCGGTCAACGCCTACCTGCTCTGCTTCGGCGGCCTGCTGCTGCTCGGCGGGCGGCTGGCCGACCGGTACGGCCACCGCGCCGCGCTGCTGGTCGGGGTCGCCGTGTTCGTCTGCGCGTCGCTGGCGGGGACCCTGGCCCGGACCAGCGCGATGGTGGTGACCGCGCGCGCCGGGCAGGGGCTGGCCGCGGCGCTGCTCGCACCGGCCGCGATGAGCCTGCTGGTGCACACGTTCCGGGACCCCGCCCAGCGGGCCCGGGCGTTGGGACTGTGGGGGGCGGTCACCGGTCTCGGAGCGGTGGTCGGGCTGGTGGTCGGCGGCGTGGTCACCGAGCACCTCGGCTGGCGGTGGATCTTCACCGGCAACGCGGTCGCCGCCGCCGTGGTCGGAGCCTCGGTGCTCGCGCTGCTGCCCGGCGGCACGGGCAACCGCGCGGTCCGCATCGACCCGGTCCCGGCGCTGCTGGCGGTCACCGCGCTGGGATCGACGATCGTGGCGCTGCACGGCACGCTCGAGCACGGGTGGACCTCCCTCTACACCGTGACCTGGCTGCTGGTCGCGACGTTCGCCGGGGCGGCTGCGATCCGCGCCGGCCGGCGTTCGACCGCGCCGCTGCTGCCCCGTGCCCTGCTCCGCGACCGGGCCGTCGTCGTCGCCGACCTCAGCGGTGCCCTGGTCGGAGCCGCCCTCCTGGGCACCTTCTACTTCGTCTCCCTGCACCTGCAGCAGGTGCTCGGCTACTCACCGCTGCAGGCCGGCCTCTCCTACCTGCCGCTGGTCGGCGGCCTGGTGGTCGCCGCGGGAGCCGGGTCGGCGGCACTGCCGCGGTTCGGAGCGCGTCCCGTGCTGGCGCTCGGCTTCCTGGGATGCGCCAAGGGCCTGCTCCTGCTCGCCTGGCTCGGGATCGAGCCCGAGCGGTCCGGCTTCGCGACCTCGCTCCTGCCCGGCCTGGTGGTGACCGGGCTCGGCCTCGGGCTGGCGTTCGTGGCCCTGACCGCGGTCGCGGTCCCTGGTGGGGAAGGCGGCGACGGGGGGGCCGCCAGCGGGCTGTACAACACCGCCGTCCAGGTCGGTGGCGCCCTGGGGATCGCCGTCCTGGCGACGCTCGCGACCGCGCGCGCCGACCGCCTGGCCGAGCAGGGGACGTCCGTCGCGTACGCCGTCGCGAGCGGCCGCGACCTGGCCCTGGTCGTGGCCGCCGTCCTGCTGGTCTGCGGCGCCGGGCTGGCCGGCCTGATGCCCGCGAGCGCCGGCCGGTCCACCAGCGATGCCACCATGGCAGCGTGACGACGCCCACCGCGCCCACCGCGCCCCCGTCGGCACCGCCGCCGCGGGCCGGGCTGCGCGAGCTGAAGAAGCAGCGGACCCGCGCCGCGATCCAACGGGCCGCGCTCGAGCTGGTCTCCCGGCAGGGCTACGAGGCGACGACGTGCGAGCAGATCGCCGCAGCGGCCGAGGTGTCCCCGGCGACGTTCTTCCGGTACTTCCCCACCAAGGAGGACGTCGTCCTGCGCGACGACTACGACCCGCTGCTGAGCGCCGCGGTGGCGGCCCGGCCGGCGCGGGAGGGCCCGGTCCGCGCGGTCCGCAGCGCCCTGGCCGAGACGCTGGGGGCCCTGCCCGAGCAGGAGATGGCCGCCGTGCGCGAGCGCACCCGGCTGCTGCTCTCGGTGCCCGCGCTGCGGGCTCGGGTGCACGAGCAGGCGGACACGGCCCGCGCCGCGCTCGCCGAGGCGCTCGGCCCCCGGATGGGCCTGCCCCCCGACGACCTGGCGGTCCAGGCGGTCGCGGCCGCGTGCGGCGCCGCGATGAGCGTCGCCGTCGAGCGCTGGGCCCGCGACGGCGGCCGGCTCGCCGACCACATGGACGCCGCGCTCGCCGCCCTCGGGTAAGCCCAGCCCCACGCACCCACCCGCGCCGACCCGCCCCCCTGGTAGGTCGAGCCGTCAATGTTGGTGGGTCGAGCCGTCAGTCTTGGTGGGTCGAGCCGTCGGTCTTGGTGGGTCGAGCGGTCAGTCTTGGTGGGTCGACTCACGATTGTGGCCGATGCCCGCAACCGTGGCCGGCGTGTCGCTGTCGGCTCGGGCCACAAGCGCGGATCGGTGTGGGCATCGGCCACAACCGGGCCGACCGAACGCGCTTGCTGGGGCCGGCCGTCGACGGCTCTCAGCGGGCGGTGGTCTCGCGGAGCTGGGTGGCGACCGCGCGGACCGGCTCGATGCTGGCCACCGTGCGGACCGGGTCGATGAGCGGGTTGAGGCGGCGGACGACCGGGGGAGAGGCCAGCGCGAGGGCCAGCCCCACGGCAGCGGAGGTCACCAGGGCCAGGGAGAGGGCCGGGTCGGCGGCGGCCCAGCCGGGGACCCCGGCGTACTCGGCAGCCTTCACGACGAAGCCGTGGCCGAGGTAGACCACCAGGCTGGCGGCGCCCATGCGGGCGAGCCAGCCGTCCCGGTGCGGCACCAGCGCGATGGCAGCCGCCGCCAGGGTGAGGCAGACCGCCAGCAGGACCAGCCGGACCAGCATGCCGTCCAGCACGGAGACGCCGAGGGTGCCGTAGCTGTCGCGCCAGTAGGTCCACGACGAGCGCAGCTGGGTGTCGACCACCCATGCGGCCATTGCACCGGCGGCCAGGACGGGTACGGCGAGCCGGCGGGCCGCCTCCGAACGCAGCCAGGCGACGACGGAGTCCGGCACCAGGAGGCCGGCCACGAAGAACGGCAGGAAGCCGAGGACCCGCCCGATGTCGAGCAGCTCGGTCTGGACCAGGCCGCCCAGGAGACACAGGCCCACCGCCACCAGGAAGGGATGCCTCATCCGCAGCAGCAGCGGCGTGGCCAGCCGCCAGGCGAGCAGGGCGACCAGGAACCACATCGGCCAGTGCGGCTGCAGCCACACCCGGTCGTAGTCCGCCCCGGTGAACGACCTGCGGAACAGCACCAGCAGCCCCTCGAACACCAGGTAGGGGACCAGCACCCCGGTCGCCAGCCGCTGCAGGTTGCCGGCGCTCCAGGTGAACCGGCGGGAGAGGTAGCCGGTGACCAGCACGAACGCCGGCATGTGCCACAGGTACAAGAAGGTGTAGAGCCGGCTGTTGAGGGTGGTGTCGGGCAGCAGGGTCCAGCTGTGCCCGACCACGACCAGGGTCACCAACAGCATCTTGGCGTTGTCGAACCAGGGGTCGCGGGTGCGCGCCCGTGACCGAGGCGGGGAGGTGGTCGGGGGAGCGGGGTGGACGGCAGGCAGGACGTCTGTCGGCATTGCTCTCGAACGAAGGAGGGGGCAGGTGGTCTAGACACAATGCTACCCGTCGACCGGCCCCAGAAACCCCTCGACGGACGTGATCCAAGTCGCGTCCAAGTGGCCTGCAAGCCCCGTCCACCAGCCTGTGAGCACCGACAGGCGCGCCTGTGCTCAGGCGACGGACGACAAGGACGACGAGATGAACCGCTTCCTCTACCGACTCGGCCGCGGCGCCGCGCTGCACCCGTGGCGCACGATCGGGGCGTGGCTGCTGGTCGCCGCCGCGGTCTTCGGCCTCGCGGCGGCGTTCGGCGGCAGCACCCAGGACGACTGGGACGTGCCGGGCGCCCGTGCCCAGCGTGGCATCGAGATGCTGCGCGACCACCTCCCCGGCGCCGGCAACGCTACGTCCCGGGTCGTCGTGCACGGCCAGGAGACCGGCCCCAGCACCGCGCAGCTCGACGCGCTCGCCGGCCGCCTCGAGCGGATGGACCACGTCGTCGCGGTGTCCGAGCCGGTCTTCTCGACCGACCGCGACACGGCGCTGGTGACGGTGTCCTACGACGCCCCGGTCACCGACCCGGACCTGATGGGCAACCTGGAGCCGCTGGAGGACGCCGTCGCCGCCACCCGGGACGCGGGGCTCCAGGTCGAGCTGAACGGTGAGCTGCCCGAGTCCGCCGCCGCGCCGATGACCGGCCGGGGCGAGCTGATCGGCATCGGCGCCGCGCTGGTGATCCTGGTGCTGGTGTTCGGCTCGGTCGTCGCCGCAGGCCTGCCGATCGTCACCGCCCTGACCGGCCTGGTCGTGGGCGCCGGCGGCCTGACCATCCTCGCCGGCGTGACCAGCGTCAGCACCAGCGCGCCGACCGTGGCCAGCATGGTGGGGCTCGGGGTCGGGATCGACTACGCGCTGCTCCTGGTCACCCGGCACGTGGAGTTCCTCCGGACCGGGCACGACGTCGCCGACGCGGCCGGACGCGCCGTGGCGACGGCGGGCACGTCGGTGGTCTTCGCCTCCGGGACCGTGCTGGTGTCCCTCATGGGCCTGCGGCTGGCCGGGCTGTCGACGTACTCGTCCTTCGGCTTCGCCACCGCCATCGCCGTGGTCGCCGTGGCTGCCGCCTCGCTGACCCTGGTGCCGGCGCTGAGCCGGTTCGCCGGGCACCGGTTGCTCCCGCGCAAGGTCCGTCGCGGCCGCCGTCCCGCCCGTACGCCGCTCACCGCCCGCTGGGCGGCGCGGGTGGCCCGACGGCCGCTGCCGTGGGTGCTGGCCGGCACCGTGGTGATGCTGACCCTGGCGGTGCCGACGCTGTCCATGCGCACCTGGCCCGGGGACTCCGGAAGCGGGTCGACCGAGCTCACCACGCGCAAGGCGTTCGACCTCGTCGCCGACGAGTACGGTCCCGGCGCCAACGGGCCGATGACCGTCGTCGTCGACCGCGAGCGGGTCGCCCCCGCCGAGGTGGACCGCATCGCGACCGAGCTGGCCGCGCGGGCCGACGTCGTCGCGGTCACCCCGGTCCAGGTCTCGCCGGACGGCGCACTCGCGGTGTTCGACGCCCAGCCGGCGTTCGCGGCCTCCGACGAGCGCACCACCGGCCTGGTCCACGCCATCCGCGCGGACCTGCCCCCTGGTGCGGAGCTCACCGGCACCGTCCCGCTGTTCAGCGACATCAGCGAGATGCTGGCCGAGCGGCTCTGGCTGGTCGTGGCGTTCGTGGTCGGGGTGTCGATGCTGCTGCTGGCCATGGTGTTCCGGTCGGTGCTGGTGCCGGTGAAGGCGGCGGCGATGAACCTGCTGTCCGTCGCGGCGGCGTACGGCGTGGTCACCGCGGTGTTCCAGTGGGGCTGGGGGGCCGGAGCCCTGGGCCTGGACCACGCCGTCCCGGTCTCCAGCTGGGTGCCGATCCTGATCTTCGCGATCCTGTTCGGACTGTCCATGGACTACGAGGTGTTCCTGCTGTCGCGGGTGCGGGAGCACTGGCTGGCCAGCGGGGACGCCAAGGGCAGCGTGGTCCGCGGCCTCTCCGACACTGGCCGGGTCATCTCGGCCGCCGCGGCGATCATGGTCGCGGTCTTCCTCGGGTTCGCGACCGAGGTGGACGTGATCGTCAAGATGCTCGGGCTCGGCATGGCCACCGCGATCCTGCTCGACGCGACCGTCGTCCGGATGGTCCTGGTGCCAGCCACCATGACCCTTCTGGGCGACCGGAACTGGTGGCTGCCCGCGTGGCTGGACCGGCTGCTTCCCCGGCTGGACGCCGAAGGAGCCCACCCGGCGCTGCCCGACCCGGTCCGTGCGGCCCCCGAGCCCGTCCCGGCGTCGGTGTGACGGCTGCCGGCAGGCGCTCAGAAGTGATAGCGGGCCCGCTGGTCGCGGAACCATGCCGCGGCCAGCGGGATCCGCCACGTCTCCATCAGCTGCTCGGCCGCGGAGGCGTGCCGCGCGGCCAGGTCGGTGTCGCCCACGGCCGCGGCGGCCATCGCGAGGAACCCGTCCACGGGTCCCATCGCGTTCCCCGAGCCGGCCGAGCAGCTCATCCCCGCGAACGGCGCGAGCAGCGCATACGCCCGGCCGGCGAGCTCGGGGCGCCGCAGGTAGAGGGAGATCTCGGCGGCGCAGCACCAGTTGAGCATCGAGAACCAGTCGTCGTTGCCCAGCCGAGGCGGGTGCGCCGCGAAGTAGTCGCGGGCCTGGTCCTCCTGACCGCCGCGCCACAGGAACGAGACGGTGCTCGCCTGGACCGGGAGCGGCCCGTCGCCGAGCGAGAGCATCACCGGTCCGATCTCGGCGGCGCGCCCCGACCACAGGGCGGCGGCGACGATCGCGCCGGCGAGGGCGTCCGCGGTCGCGCGGAGGGAGATCTGCGCGTCCAGGGCGGTCAGGACGCCGATCAGCCTCGCGCACTCCTCGAGCTCGCCGGCCATCGCGAGCCACGGCAGCGCCAGGCTGTCCAGCACGATCATCCCGTACGGCAGCCGGAGCCGCTCCGCGTCGGCCCGGGCCTCCCGGACCGCCTCCCACATCTCCGCTGGACGTCCGAGCTCGCCCAGCACGACGGCGCGCAGCACGGTCGCGATCGCCGTCGCCTTCTCGTCGGCAACCCTCCGGGCCAGCCGGCAGGCCTCCTCGGCGAGCTCGAGCCGCTGCGGCGCGGTCGCCGGCCGCCACAGGGTCCGGAAGCCGATCTGGCAGACGTCGTGGCGCAGCCGGTCGTCGTCGAGCCGGCGAGCCATCGCCAGCGACTCCTCGGCGAGCCGCTCCCGCTCCGCGACGCTGGAGCCGTAGTAGAGCTCGTGGCCGAGGCTGGCCAGCACCCGGCAACGCAACGGGGAGTCCCCGGCCGGCAGCCGGTCCAGGCTGCGCCGCAGCGCCGCGACCACGCGGCCGTTGGTCTCCCCGTGGGGCGCGGACTGCCACAAGGCCCCCTGGCTCGTGGCGATCGCCGCCTGCGCCACCCTCGTGGGGTCGCCGATCCCCTCGGCGACCGCGACACCTCCTCCACGGCCACGACGAGCTCTGGCCACATGCCCGTCCAGCGGTAGGCGTCGACGAGCTGCAGCAGCACGTCGTACCGGTCGGCCGGCCCGGCCTCGGGGTCGGTGGGCATCGACCCCAGGGCGAGCCGGAGCAGCTCGGCGCCTCCTCGTGGGCGTGCAGGCGGCGCGCAACACCGGCGGCGGTCACCGCGCTGCGCCAGGCCTGGCCCGCGTACGCCGGGCCGCCCTGCAGCCAGTGCCGGGCGACCTCGGTCTCCCGGCCCGGTCGTCCGGCCAGGATGCCGGCCACGCGCACGTGCAGCCTGGCCCGCCTGCTCGGGGTCAGCGCGTTGTAGAGGGTGTCGCGCACCAGCGCGTGCGCGAACAGGAACCGGTCGACGCCGGCCTCTCGGACCAGGCCGGCGGCCTGAGCGGGCTCCACGGTGTCGAGCAGCTGGTCGGAGTCGATTCCCGTTGCCGCGGCCAAGGTGTCCAGGTCGAACTGCCGGCCGAGCACCGCTGCGGCGCGCAGCGCGGTGACCGTCGTCGCCGGCAGGCGCTCGACCCTGCGCGCGAGCACCTCGGTGACCGCCGTCGGCGGGTGGTCCTCGGCGAGCAGAGCGGACAGGTCGCCGCGCTGCTCGGCCAGCCGGGCGAACTCCACGACGAAGAACGGGTTGCCGTCGGTGCGCGCCCGCAGGTCGCCGGCCTGCTCGGGCGAGGGAGGTGCGGTCGCGACCGCGGAGAACAGCCCGGCCACCTCCGAGGTATGCAGCCCGGTCAGCTGCAGGCGCCGCGCGTGGCGGCGGGCGAGGCTCTCCGCGGCGTCGGCGAGCGGCCCGGTCGGCTCCGGGTGGCTGCGCCAGGTGGCGATGACCAGCAGGCGCTCGGTGTCCGCGGTCTCCACCAACAACCGGAGCACCCGCAGGGTCGCCGGGTCTGCCCAGTGCAGGTCGTCGAGCAGGACGACGAGCGGCTGGGAGCGGGCCGCCTCGCGGACCGTGCGGGTGAGCTCCTCCCAGGACCGGAACTGGCTGTCCGGGTCCGTCTCCTGCCCACCGGAGCCCGTGGGGAGCCGGCCGCCGACCGCCTCCACGACCGTCGCCCACGGCCACAGGGGTGGCGCCCCGCCGTCCTGGGAGCAGCGACCGACGACCACGCGGACGCCCCTGGCCCGCGCCGTCGCGGCCAGCTCGGCGGCCAGCCGGGACTTGCCGATCCCGGGCTCGCCGGTGAGCACCGCGTACGTCGCCGTGCCGGACTCCGCCACGGCGAGGGCGTCGGTCAGCGCGGCCAGCTCCTCGTCGCGGCCGACCATCGGCCACGGGGCCACCGGGACCGGCGGCCGTGTGGAGCCGCCCGCGTCCACCGGTGCGGCGGACGCCGGTCCCGGCGCGGCCGGCCGGTCCGTCGCGGGTCCGCGGACCGCGGTGCGCCGAGGCGGCACCCAGGCCAGCGCAGCGTCCTGGCGCAGGATGGCGGTCTGCAGCTGTCGCAGCTCCTCGCTCGGCTCCAGGCCGAGCTCCTCGTCGAGCACCTCGCGCACCTGCCGGAGCACGTCGAGCGCGTCGGCCTGACGGCTGGATCGGGCCAGCGAGACCGCGCGGAGCCCCCAGAGCCGCTCACGGAGCGGGTGCTCGGCGGTGAGCGTCTCGAGCTCCGCGGCGACGGTGGCGTGCCGCCCCAGCGCCAGGTCGGCCACGGCCAGGTCCTCCACGGCGAGCAGCCGCAGCTCCTCCAGCCGGCCGCGCTCGGCCTCCGCCGCCGAGACGTCGGCGAGCTCGGCGTACGGACGGCCGCGCCACCAGCCCAGTGCCGCGGCCAGCCGGTCCCGCGCCTTCTCCAGCGTCTCGGTGTCCAGCCCCACGTCCGGTCTGGCCACGTCGGCGGGGGCCAGGCGCGCGTGCTCCTCGGCGAGCACCTCCTCGAACCGCCGGGCGTCCAGGTCGTCGACCAGCAACGCGTATCCCGGGGCGGTGGTGACCAGCACGCGCGCGGGGGCCCGCCGCTGACGCCCGGGCTCGAGCACCCGGCGCAGCCCCGACACATAGGCCTGCAGGGTCGTCGTGACGCTGGGTGGCGGCTCGTCGCCCCACAGCGTGCCCACCAGGGAGTCCACCGAGACCGGACGGCCGCGCGCCAGGGCCAGCGCCGCCACCAGCGTGCGCTGCTTGGGGGTCCCGAGGTCCACCTCGGCCCCGTCGAGGCGGACGGCCACGGGTCCGAGTACCGCCACCTCCACGCGCCGCAGCATAGGAGCCCCCGCGCGGTCGTGGTGTGGTTCCGGCGCTCTGCCAGGTGAAGAACGCAGCCGCCGCGGAGCCAGCCGCCGCACCCCCAGGCTGGACTCGCGGCGGTCACGGACCTGCATCGGTGTCGGTGCGACCAGGATTGACGGCTCGACCCGCCAGGATTGACGGCTCGACCCGCCAGGACTGACGGCTCGACCCACCAAGACTGACGGCTCGACCCACCAAGACTGACGGCTCGACCCGCCAAGACTGACGGCTCGACCTGCTTCAAGCTAGAACCCGTGCTCGGCGCGCCGCCGCTCGAGCCTGCGGGCGGGCAGGGGGATCCCCCACTCGGCGCACAGCTCGGCCGCCCGGTCGGCGTGGCGGGCCGCGGACTCGCGGTCCCCGGCTGCGGCGGCGGCGTAGGCCAGGTAGAGGTCCACCGGTCCGCAGGCCAGGGCCGAGCCCCCCATGCAGCACCGGCCCGCGTACGGCGCAAGCCGCGAGCCCGCGTCTCGTCCCACGTCGGGGTCGCCGACCAGGACGGCGGCCTCCGCGGCCATGCCCCACATCAGCAGGCTCTCCCCCTCGTCGTGGTCGAGGTCGAGCGCGTGGTCGGCGTACCAGGCCCGGGCCTCCGCCTCCTGGCCCGCCCGGTGCAGGCAGACCACGACCAGACCGGTCGCGGGCGGGTGCTCACCCAGCTCGCGGACCACGGGCAGGAGCTCCTCGAGGCCGCCGCGCCATAGGGCGACCGCCAGCCGTGCCCAGGTGTGCCCCTCCTCCGCGTCGTGCAGATGCCGGTCCACCGCGAGCCGCCGCATCGCAGCCAGCAGCCGGTCGCACTCCTCGAAGCGGCCGGCCATCGCCTCCCAGCCGGCGGCGATGCTGTCCAGGATCATCGGCCCGTACGCGATGCGCAGCCGCTCGGACTCCCGGCGCGCCAGGTCTGCGGCCACCCTCGCCTCGGCGGGCCTGCCGAGCTCGGAGAGTACGACGACGCGCAGGGTCGCCGACACGACCACGGCACGCTCGTTGCCGGTCTCCCGGGCGAGGCGCAGCGACTCCTCGGCCCAGTCCAGCCGCCGCAGCGCCGTCGCCGGGGACCACAGCGCCATGAAGGCCACCTGGTAGGCGTCCAGCAGCAGAGCCGGGTCGCCGAGCCGGACCGCCATCGCCAGTGCCCGGTCGACCAGGTCCCTGCTCTCACCGCGGGCCCGCCCGCCCTCCTGCTCGTTGGCGAGGGCGAGCATGGCGCGGCAGCGCAGGGGCGAGTCCTCCTCGGGCAGGCGCCGCAGCGCCTCGCGAAGCGTGCCGACCACCTCCGGGTTCTCCGCGCCGTCGGGAGCCGACCGCCACAGTGCGCCCATCGTGGTCGAGGCCGCGGCCCGCACCGCGCGAGGCACGTCGTCCATGCGACGCGCCAGCGCGACCGCCTGCTCCACGCTGCCGACCAGCTCTGGCCACATCGCCGACCAGCGGTACGCCTCCACCAGCCGCATGACCACGTCGTAGCGGTCCAGCGGGGTCAGGTCGGGGACCAGGTCGGGGTCCATCCGCTCGAGGGCCGCGCGCAGCAGCTCGACGGTCTGGTCGTGGGCGTGCAGCCGAGCGGTCACCTCCGCCGCGGCGACCGCGGCACGCCACGCCTGCGCCGCGTGCGCCGGACCGCCGGCCAGCCAGTGGTGCGCCACCTCGGTCTCCCGGCCGGGCTGGCCGGCGAGAGCGCGGGCGACTCGCACGTGGGTCCGGGCCCGGCGCGACGCGCTGGTGGCGGCGTACAGGGTGTCCCGGACCAGGGCGTGCGCGAACGCGAACCGGTCCAGGCCCTCCTCGCGCACCAGGCCGGCGGCCACCGCCGGCTCGACGACGTCGAGGAGGTCGTCCTCGGCGATCCCGGTCACCTTGGACACGGTGGCGGTGTCGAAGCTGCGGCCGGCCACCGACGCCGTGCCCAGCGCGGCCACGGTCTCCGCCGACAGCCGGCTCAGCCGGCGGCGGATCACCTCGCTCACCGCGGTCGGCGGGTCCTCCTCGGCCAGCAGCTTGGTCAGGTCCCCGCGCTCCCCGGCGAGGCGGGCGAACTCGACCAGGAAGAACGGGTTGCCGTCGGTCCGCGCGTACAGTGCCTCGGCCTGGCTGGTCGAGGGCTGGGACCGGGTCAGCTCGCCGACGACCTGGGCGACCTCGCCCGGTGCGAGGCCGGCGAGCTCGATGCGGAGAGCGTGCTGCCGGGCCAGCGTCTCGGCGACGTCGGCCAGGGCGCCGGCCGGCGGTGGGTGCCGCCGCCACGTGCACAGCACCATCAGCGGCTCGTCGGCCATGGTCTCCGCCAGCAGCCGCAGCACGCGCAGCGACGAGGTGTCCACCCAGTGCAGGTCGTCGAGTACGACGAGCAGCGGAGCCGGCCCGGCCGCGGCGCGCACCTGGCGGGTGATCTGCTCCCAGGCCCGGAACCGGGCCCCCTCGTCCTCGCCCTCCCACCCCGGCAGCTCGAGCCCGAGGTCCCGCAGGACCGACGACCACGGCCACAGCGGCGGCGCGCCGTCGTCCTGGGAGCCGCGGCCGACCGCGACCACGACGCCGGTGGCCCGGGCGGTGGCGGCGAGCTCCTGGGCCAGCCTGGTCTTGCCGATGCCGGGCTCGCCGGTGACCACGGCGAGCGAGGGCCTACCGCCCCTGGCGGCGGCGAGGGTGGCCCGCAGCGCAGCGAGCTGGGCGTCGCGGCCGACCATGCGCCACGGGGCGACCGCCTCCACGGTGGCCGGGTCCCGGGGACTCGTCGTCGGGGTCCCCGCCGGCCCGGTCACCGTCGGCGGCCCCGGGGCCTCTGGGGAGCCGGGCGGGACCAGGTCGGCGTCGGCGTCGCGCTGCACCGGGACGGAGCCGGCAGCCGACGGTGGGCGCACCCACGCCAGCGCCGGGTCCTGGCGCAGGATCGCGGTCTGCAGGTCGCGCAGCTCGGTCCCCGGCTCCAGTCCCAGCTCCGCGTCCAGCACGTCGCGGACGGTGCGCAGCACCTCCAGGGCGTCCGCCTGGCGACCGGACCGGGTCAGCGCGAGCGCGCGCAGCGCCCAGAGCCGCTCCCGCAGCGGATGGGCGGCGGTAAGCGCGTCCAGCTCCGCCGCGACCGTGGCGTGCCGGCCCAACGCCAGACCGGCCCGGGCCCGGTCCTCCTGCGCGACCAGCCGCAGCTCCTCGAGGCGGGCCCGAGCGGCCACGGCGTCGGGGGCGTCCGCCAGCTCGGCGTACGGCGTGCCGCGCCACCATGACAGCGCCTCGTCGAGGGTCGCCACCGCCGCCTCCAGGTCCTGCTGGGCCAGCGGCGCCGCCACGGTGCCGGCCACCCCCGCGCCGCCGACCCCCATGCCGCCGTGCGGGCCGAGCAGCTGGTGGACCGTGCCGACGGCCGCCTCGAACCGGGACGCGTCCAGGTCGGGCACCCGCAGCGCATAGCCCGGCGCGACGGTCACCAGCACCGTGGCCGGGGCGCGCCGCTGGCGCTCGGGCTCGAGCACCCGCCGAAGCCCGGAGACGTAGGTCTGCAAGGTGGTGGCGACGCCCGGCGGCGGCGCGCCTGCCCACAGCAGCTCCACGAGCGCGTCCACCGAGACCGGCCGCCCGCCGGACAGCGCCAGCGCCGAGACCAGCGCGCGCTGGCGCGGCGTGCCGAGGGGCACCTCGGCGCCGTCGACCCGCACGGCCACCGGGCCCAGGACCGCCACCTCCACGCAGCGCAGCCTACGAGAGCCGGCCCCGTCGAGCTGGTCGTTCGTCCAAGTCGCCGGCGCCGCGGGCGGTCCAAGTCGGCTCCGAGTCGACGCCAAGCGGCCGGTCGCATCGTGGCACCACGCGCAGGGACCGGCCCCGGACACCGTCCGGACCGCCGACCCGACATCCGACCAGGAGCCCCCGATGACCCTCTCCGCCGTTCACTCCGGCCACCCCGTCCACCCCGCCGCCGCTCGCGCCGCGACCGCGCTCGCAGGACTCTGCGAGGGCCGGGTGCACCTTTGCGGCGACCCGTCCTACGACCACGTGCGCACCCCGTGGAACCTCGCCGTCGACCAGCGTCCGGCCGCGGTCGTCCTCCCCGAGAGCGCGCGCGAGGTCAGCCAGGTCGTCCGCGCCGCCGCCTCGGCCGGGCTGCGCGTCGCTCCCCAGAGCACCGGTCACAACGCCGGCCCGCTGGCCGCGCACGGCCTCGACGACGTCGTGCTGATGCGGCTGTCGCGGATGACCGGCGTCTGCGTCGACCCGGCCCGCGGCATCGTCCGGGTCGAGGGCGGCACCGAGTGGCTGCCCGCCGTCGAGGCCGCTCACGAGCACGGCGGCGCGGTCCTGCACGGCTCCTCCCCGGACGTCGGCATCGCCGGCTACTCCCTCGGCGGCGGCATGGGCTGGTTCGCCCGCAAGCTGGGCCTGGCCACCAACAGCCTGACCGCCGTGGAGGTCGTGGTCGGCGACGGAAGCCTGGTGCGGGCCGACGCCACCACCAACGCCCCGCTGTTCTGGGCGGTGCGCGGGGGCGGCGGCAGCTTCGGCGTGGTGACCGCGCTGGAGTTCCGCATGTACCCGATCCGGTCGGCCTACGCCGGGATGCTGGTCTGGGACATCGCGCACACCGAGCGAGTGCTGCGCGCCTGGTCCGCCTGGGCGCCGGGCGCTCCCGACGAGGTGACCACCTCCTTCCGGGTGCTGCGCGTGCCGCCCTTGCCCGAGCTGCCCGAGCCGATCCGGGGCCGGTCGCTGGTGGTCGTCGACGGCGCGGTCCTGGACTCCGACGAGCCGGCCCGGCGGCTGCTCGCCCCGTTGCGGGCGCTCGCCCCGGAGCTGGACACCTTCGACCGCGCCCCGGCGCGTTCGCTGGTCCGGCTGCACATGGACCCCGAGGGCGGTGCGCCGGTCGTCTCCGACACCGCCATGCTGGCCGGCCTGCCCGACGACGGCGTCGACACCTTCGTCGAGGCTGTGGGACCGGACTCCCGCACGTCGCTGCTCATGGCCGAGCTGCGACAGCTCGGTGGTCAGCTCGGCCGTCCGCAGCAGGGCGCCGGCGCGCTGACCCACCTCGAGGGGGCGTTCGCGGCCTTCGGCGGCGCGATGGCGGCCACCCCAGAGATGGGGGCCCAGGGCCACGTCGACGCCCTGTCGTTCACCTCCGCGCTGGCGCCGTACGCCAACGGCCGGCAGTACCTGAACTTCGCCGAGAACCCGGTCGACCCGCGGGCCGGCTACGCCGAGAGCGCCTGGGTGCAGCTCACCGGCATCCGCTCCGCGGTGGACCCCGACGGGGTCTTCGCCGCCAACCACCCGGTGCCGCGGCTCTACGAGGGCGGCAGGCCGACCGTCCTGCCTCGCCACGAGGGGTGAGGTGCGAGCCGGCGAGGCCGGTGACTTCGAGACGCTCGCAGGCTCGCTCCTCAATCACCGGTGCACGTCGGTGGTCGAGGTGGGGGCTGGCGAGGCCGGTGATTTCGAGACGCTCGCAGGCTCGCTGCTCAGTCACCGGTCCCGGCGGAGGCGTCCCGAGACCTGGTGCGCCGGCCGGACCAGGCGGCAGGCGATGCCGGCGGGGGCTTCCTAGACTCGCCGGCATGTCCGCCCCGCATCCACGTCGGCAGCGCATCGCGGCGTACGCCCTGGTGCTGCGTGACGGGGCCGGAGGACCGGAGGTGCTGCTGACCCAGATGTCGGCGAGGACCCGGATCGAGGGCCGGTGGACCCTGCCCGGCGGCGGCATCGACCACGGCGAGGACCCTCGGGCCGCCATGGTCCGCGAGGTCTACGAGGAGACCGGCCTGCACGTCCGGCCCGGCCACGTGCTCGACGTGCACTCCACCCACTACGTGGGACCGCGCTCGGACGGGCTGGTCGAGGACTTCCACGGCGTCCAGGTGATCTTCACCGCCACCCTGGAGCCGGAGTCGCTCGACGTGACGCCGCACGTGGTGGAGGAGGACGGCTCGACCGAGCGCGCGGCGTGGGTCCCGGTGACCCGGGCCACCGGCCTGGACCTGCTCAGCGGTGCCCGGCACGCCGTGGAGCGGCTGCTTCCGGAGCGGTGAAGCGCGCGCCGGCTCGCCTCACCCCGGCTCCGGCCGAGGCTTTTGACCGGGTCAGGGCCGCCCGGTAGTCTTGGTCGGCGTGCCTGGTCCGCCCAGGTCATCACGCGTGCTCTCAAGCCCGAGCCGCGTGGCTGCGCTCGCAGCGTTCCTTCGAAGGCTTCTCGTCGCGGTCTCGCCGGGACGGGCCGTGCCGGGCGACACGCCCGACCGCGGGGGAGTCCGGGGGAGCGTGACCGACAGCGGATGGGACACGTTCTCGAAGCGACGACCATTGACCACCGAGGGAAAGAGAACGACGCGGTGCCCACCATCCAGCAGTTGGTCCGCAAGGGCCGCCAGGACAAGGTGTCTAAGAACAAGACGCCCGCGCTGAAGGGCTCGCCCCAGCGCCGTGGCGTGTGCACGCGCGTCTACACCACGACCCCCAAGAAGCCGAACTCCGCGCTGCGGAAGGTGGCCCGGGTGCGGCTGTCCAGCCAGGTCGAGGTCACCGCGTACATCCCGGGGGTGGGCCACAACCTGCAGGAGCACTCGATCGTCCTGGTCCGCGGGGGACGGGTGAAGGACCTCCCCGGCGTCCGCTACAAGATCATCCGCGGGTCCCTGGACACCCAGGGCGTCAAGAACCGCAAGCAGGCCCGCAGCCGATACGGCGCGAAGAAGGAGAAGAGCTGATGCCGCGCAAGGGTCCGGCCCCGAGGCGTCCGGTCGACGTCGACCCGGTCTACGGCAGCCCCGTCGTCACCCAGCTGGTGAGCAAGGTGCTCCACGACGGCAAGAAGCAGGTGGCACAGCGCATCGTCTACACCGCGCTGGAAGGCTGCCGCGAGAAGACCGGCACCGACCCGGTGGTCACCCTGAAGCGCGCACTGGACAACGTCAAGCCGGCGCTGGAGGTCAAGAGCCGCCGGGTGGGCGGGGCGACCTACCAGGTGCCGGTGGAGGTGAAGGGCACGCGGGCGATGACGCTGTCGTTGCGCTGGCTGGTCTCCTACGCCCAGCAGCGGCGCGAGAAGACCATGGCCGACCGCCTCATGAACGAGATCCTCGACGCCTCCAACGGCCTCGGTGCCGCGGTGAAGCGTCGCGAGGACACGCACAAGATGGCCGAGTCGAACAAGGCCTTCGCGCACTACCGCTGGTGACCTGCGCCGCCGTCACGCGGCGACCCCGCGTGGTGCCGTCCGAGCCTGCCCGGTAGGCAGCATCCCAAGCACACTCCCAAGCCAGAGGACGCAATCGTGGCTGTCGACATCACCACCGACCTCACCAAGGTCCGCAACATCGGCATCATGGCGCACATCGACGCCGGCAAGACCACCACGACCGAGCGGATCCTCTTCTACACCGGCATCAACTACAAGATCGGCGAGGTCCACGAGGGCGCCGCCACGATGGACTGGATGGCGCAGGAGCAGGAGCGCGGCATCACCATCACCTCGGCGGCCACGACGTGCTGGTGGAAGGGTCACCAGATCAACATCATCGACACCCCCGGCCACGTCGACTTCACCGTCGAGGTCGAGCGCTCCCTGCGGGTGCTCGACGGCGCGGTCGCGGTGTTCGACGGCGTCGCCGGTGTCGAGCCGCAGTCGATGACCGTGTGGCGGCAGGCGAACAAGTACGCCGTACCGCGCATGTGCTTCGTCAACAAGCTGGACCGCACCGGCGCGGACTTCTTCCGCTGCGTCGACATGATCGTGGACCGGCTGAACTCCACCCCGCTCGTCCTCCAGCTGCCCATCGGCGCGGAGAGCGACTTCATCGGCGTGGTCGACCTGGTCGAGATGCGCGCACTGGTCTGGCGTGGGGAGACCAAGCTCGGCGAGGACTACGAGGTGGAGGAGATCCCGCCCGCGATGGCCGGGCAGGTCGCGGAGTGGCGGGAGAAGCTGCTGGAGACCCTCGCCGAGGTCGACGACGACATCATGGAGATGTACCTCGAGGGCGACGAGCCCACCGCGGAGCAGCTGCACGACGCGATCCGGCGGGCCACCCTGGCCGACAAGCTCAACCCGGTCCTGACCGGCACCGCGTTCAAGAACAAGGGCGTCCAGCCCCTGCTGGACGCAGTGGTGCGCTACCTGCCGTCGCCGCTGGACATCGACGCGATCGAGGGGCACAAGCCGAACGACGAGGACGCCAAGGTGCTGCGGCGGCCCAGCGACAGCGAGCCGTTCGCCGGGCTGGCGTACAAGATCGCGGCCGACCCGCACCTCGGCAAGCTCACCTACGTCCGGGTCTACTCCGGCAAGCTCGAGGCCGGCGCGACGGTGCTCAACGCCACCAAGGGCCGCAAGGAGCGGATCGGCAAGGTCTACCAGATGCACGCCAACAAGCGTGAGGAGATCTCCTCGGTCGGCGCCGGCCAGATCGTCGCGGTCATGGGGCTGAAGGACACCACGACCGGCGAGACGCTGTGCGCGCAGGGCGACCCGGTGGTGCTGGAGTCCATGACGTTCCCGGCCCCGGTCATCGAGGTCGCCATCGAGCCCAAGACCAAGGGCGACCAGGAGAAGCTCGGCACCGCGATCCAGCGGCTCTCCGACGAGGACCCGACGTTCACGGTCAAGACCGACGAGGACACCGGGCAGACGATCATCGCCGGCATGGGCGAGCTGCACCTGGAGATCCTGGTCGACCGGATGCGCCGGGAGTTCCGGGTCGAGGCGACGGTCGGCAAGCCGCAGGTGGCCTACCGCGAGACCATCCGCCGACGCGTCGAGAAGCACGTCTACACCCACAAGAAGCAGACCGGCGGGTCGGGGCAGTACGCCAAGGTGCAGCTGAGCATCGAGCCCAATCAGGACGACGAGGGGCACGGGGCCGGCTACGAGTTCGTCAACAACGTCACCGGGGGGCGCATCCCGCGCGAGTACATCCCCTCGGTCGACCAGGGCGCCCAGGAGGCGATGGAGTTCGGCGTGCTCGCCGGCTACCCGATGGTCGACGTCAAGGTGACCCTCGAGGACGGCGGATACCACGAGGTCGACTCCTCCGAGCTGGCCTTCAAGATCGCCGGCAGCGCGGGGTTCAAGGAGGCCGCGCGGATGGCCCGTCCGGTCCTCCTCGAGCCGGTGTTCGCCGTCGAGGTGACCACCCCGGAGCGCTTCCTCGGCGACGTCATCGGGGACATCAACTCGCGCCGCGGACAGGTGCACTCGATGTTCGAGCGGGCCGGCGACCGGGTGGTCGAGGCGCTGGTACCGCTGTCGGAGATGTTCGGGTACGTTGGCGACCTGAGGTCCAAGACTTCCGGCCAGGCGTCGTACTCGATGGAGTTCGACTCGTACGCCGAGGTTCCCCAGAACGTCGCCGACGAGATCATCAAGAAGGTCCGTGGCGAGTAGCCGACCGGCTGCTCTGCCCGGCGGACACGTCAGCCAGAACGTCACAACAACAGGAGGAGCCCCACAGTGGCCAAGGCTAAGTTCGAGCGGACTAAGCCGCACGTGAACATCGGCACCATCGGGCACATCGACCACGGGAAGACCACGCTGACCGCGGCGATCACCAAGGTGCTGCACGACAAGTACCCTGACCTGAACCCGTTCACGCCGTTCGACGAGATCGACAAGGCCCCTGAGGAGCGTCAGCGCGGCATCACCATCTCGATCGCGC
>JBIOUF010000115.1:0-2262 GCA_044866695.1 Nocardioidaceae bacterium
CGAGCGACGGCCGGGGCCTGCGCCGCGCCGCGTCGGGACGGCTGGCGATGACGGTCATGACGACCTCCTTCACCCTCGATCCTTCCGCGGTACGCGCGCCTCACCAGGGCCGTTCGACCGTGTGCGCGGGCAACCGCGAGCGGACGCCGCCCCCCGGGGGGTCGAACGGCCACGTGGCTCAGGCCCTCCGCACCTACGCCACCGGGCCGACAGGTGCAAGAGTCGAAGTGCACCTGAGGAGGGAGGCATGAGCTTCTCGACGAACGCCTCGTCGCGCACCACCACACCCGGTCATCCCGCCGGTGCGCCCGTCACGACGCCGGAGCCGGGGGCCGAGCCGGCTCGCGTAGTGGAGGTCCACCTGGAGGAGCTGGGCCAGCACTCGTGGGTCAAGGCACTGCTGAACACCTTCTCGGGGTCTTACGGCAGTGCCCAGTTCCGCTTCGTCGCCCGTCCGCCCGGCGCGACCCACCACCCCTCGCAGCACGTGGCTGTGAGCTCGACGTTCCCGGTCATGCGGTGCGCCGACCTCGACGACACGGTCGAGCCGCACACCTGGCTCGAGCTGGCCCGAGCCGGACTGCAGGAACTGGACGGTGACCTGGTCGGCCGGGGCTGGCGGCGCTGCCCCGAGCGAGGCAAGCACTGGTGGTCACTGCGCTACCAGGCCCCCACCTGAACCACCCGGTCACGCGCGGACCCATGGGGCACACCGACAGGAGCATCCGCGGAACACCCCGGCTCGGGCCGCCGATCCGGGCTGTCACCTGTGTTCTTCCGGTCCGCCCGCCCCCTCTCGCCCGGCTCGAAAGGAGCTCCGATGACTGACCTGGTCGGAAACGACCTCAAACGGACCGCACGCACCGTAGGACTGCTCTACCTCGGCCTCTTCATCACCGGGGTCTTGGGCATGGTGGTGCGCGCCCAGCTGTTCGCCGCTGACGACCCTGCGGGCACGTTGGCCAACCTGGCGGGGCACGAGTCGCTGGCGCGGATCGGCATCGCGGTGGAGCTGGGCATCGTGGTGACCCAGGCCCTGACCGCGGTGTGGTTCTACCGCTTGTTCCGCAGCGTCGACGACTTCGCCGCCGGTTCGCTCGCGGGGTTCGGGACGGTCAATGCGGTCGCGATCCTGGCCAGCGCTGCGCTGCTCGCCACGGCACTGGACGTGGCCGGCGACGCGTCGTTGGCGGTGAGCGGCGGCGCGGCCGCCACCGTGCAGCTGCTGTACGTCGCCAGTGGTCATCTCTGGGGCGTCGGGGCGCTGTTCTTCGGCCTGTGGCTGATCCCGATGGGCTGGCTGGTGCTCCGCTCTCGGTGGGCTCCGAGGCCTCTGGGTCTGACCCTGATCGTGGGCGGGGCGTGCTATCTGGCCAGTGCGTTCGTCACCTACCTGTTCCCGGGTGGCGATCTCGTCGCCCAGCTGCTGACTCTCCCCGCGACCATCGGCGAGGTGTGGATCGTCGGATACCTGATCATCGTCGGCGTCCGCGACCACGGCTCGGCGCCTGCGACCACGGACGGCGTGCCTTCCGCGCGCGCCTCGGCGGCGATGTGACGCGGCGGGCCGGTCGGCTGACGAGGCCGCTGTCCTGGCCATCACCGACCGGCCCCGGTCCTCGTTGCCCGTCCCGGAAGGTGGTTACCAGCTGAGCGCGGCCGAAGCAGCCAGGGTCGGCACTGGTCTGGCCTTCGTCGTGATGCCGCTGGTCTTCGTCTTCGCCTCGCGACCCATCCCGGCCTGCTCCGGCCACGGGTGCTGCGCCCGGAGCAGCTGATCGACCGGGCCCGAGGGAGGCGCCGGCTGCATGCCGGGCACGGTCTGGTCACCGTCAACCTGGCGATGATCATCGAGTGAGGAGCAGCGGAGCCGAACCCTCTGGGCCTCGCTCGTCGCCCCGGAGCGGGGAATCCTTGGATCCTACGCGGCGACGGTCACCACGACCTTCCCAGCCGGCCGGCCGTCCTTGACCAGGGCGACCGCTTCCGCGGCCCGCTCCAGCGGGTACTCGGAGTCGATGACGGGCTTGAGATGGCCCACCTCGATCAGGTCGCGCAGCTCCTCGAGCGTCTCGGTGTCCTCCTTCGCGACGAACGAGGTGATCCGCTGCTTGGCGACCAGGTTCAGCAGGACCCCGGACACGATCCCGCCGATCGGTCCGAGCCACCGGCTGCCGTCCCCGTAGGACTGGACCAGGGTTCCGCGAGGGGTGAGGACCCGCCGCAGGGCGCGCGGCGAGTACGTGCCCCCGAGCTGCAGGA
>JBIOUF010000116.1:0-15857 GCA_044866695.1 Nocardioidaceae bacterium
CGGGCTCGCCTAGCGGCTCGCCCTCCTCAACCACCGATGGGCGCCCTCCTCAACCACCGACGAGGGGGGACGAGTCGACCGGTTCGACCAAGGTGAGGAGCCGGGCACCTTGTGTCAGACCGGCCAGGAGGTGACGATTCGTCCCATGACCAGCGAGACGGACGTCGCCACCGACGCCACCCACCACGGCAGCACCGTCGTCCCCCCGGCCGGCGCCGACGACGCCGCGCTCGAAGCGGGCACGCCGCCGTCCCACGACCGGGAGCGGTACAACTCCAAGGGCAGGCTCCGCAAGTCCGTGTACGAGGCGGAGATGGAACGGCTGCAGGAGCAGCTCGTGCTGCTGCAGTACTGGATCCAGCGGCAGGGCCTCAAGGTCGCCGTGGTCTTCGAGGGCCGCGGCTCGGCCGGCAAGGGCGGGGTGATCAAGCGGATCACCGAGCGCACCAGCCCGCGCACCGTCCGCGTCGTCGCGCTGCCCAAGCCCACCGAGCGACAGCGCACGCAGTGGTACTTCCAGCGCTACGTCGAGCACCTCCCGGCCAACGGCGAGATGGTGCTGTTCGACCGCAGCTGGTACAACCGCTCGAACGTCGAGTGGGTGATGGGCTACTGCACCGAGGAGGAGCACCAGGAGTTCCTGCGCAGCTGCCCCGAGTTCGAGCGGATGCTGGTGCGGTCGGGCATCAGGGTGCTCAAGTACTGGTTCTCGGTGAGCTTCGAGGAGCAGCAGCGCCGGTTCGAGGCCCGCAACGCCGAGCCGCTGAAGCGCTGGAAGCTCTCCGACATGGACCTCGCCGAGCACGAGCTCTACGTGAAGTACTCCATGGCGAAGGACACCACGTTCCAGTACACCGACATCAAGCAGGCTCCCTGGTACGTCGTACCGTCCGACGACAAGCGCGCATCCCGGCTCAACTGCATCACCCACCTGCTCAGCCAGTTCAGCTACGAGGACGTGGCGCCCGACGTCGTCACGATCCCCGAGATGAAGCGCATCCCGTACGTCCGGCCGCCGATGCACGAGCAGACCTTCGTGCCGCGCCGGTTCTGACGCGCGTGACGGGCGGGGCGGTTACCAACGAGTACGATCCGTCCAGACCACCCCGCGGTGGTCCGGTGTCCAGGCTTCCGTAGTCTCGCCCCAGACGTGTCGAGCGCACTCGGCGGGCGAGCTGGCAGGTGGGAGAGACCGTGTACCTGACGACGCTGATCGTGGGCCTGCTGATGACCGCCGTCGCCCTGGTCTTCGCCGGGCGCCGGATCGGGTTCCTCTACCGGCTGGCTCGGCAGGGCCAGCCGGCCCCCGACCGGGTCGAGGGGGTGACCAAGCGGGCCGGCCTGGCGGTCCGGACCGAGGCCGTCGAGGTGCTCGGCCAGAAGAAGCTGCTGAAGTGGACCGTGCCGGGCCTGGCGCACTTCTTCGTGTTCTGGGCGTTCCTGATCCTCGCCTCGGTGTACCTGGAGGCCTACGGCGCGCTGTTCGACCCCGACTTCGCCATCCCGCTGATCGGCCACTGGCCGGCGCTCGGCTTCCTGCAGGACTTCATCGCCGTCATGGCGGTGGTCGGGGTCGCGACGTTCGCGATCATCCGGGTGCGGAACTCCCCTGACAAGCTCGGCCGCCGGTCGCGGTTCGCCGGCTCGCACCTGCACGGGGCCTTCCTGGTGCTGTTCATGATCTTCAACGTCGTCTGGACGATGTTCCTGTTCCGCGGCGCGGCGATCAACACCGGCAACTCCCCCTACGAGTCCGGGGCGTTCGTCTCCGAGGGGGTCGCCGAGCTCCTCGAGCCGCTCGGCGAGGACGCCAACGAGGTGCTCGAGCACGTCGGGCTGCTGCTGCACATCGGCGTGATGCTGGTGTTCTTGCTGATCGTGCTGAACTCCAAGCACCTGCACATCTTCGCCGCGCCGGTCAACGTGCTGTTCGGCCGGCGCCCGGACGCGCTGGGCGCCGCCGCGCCGCTGATGGTCGCCGGCAAGCCGATCGACTTCGAGGCCATCGAGGACCTCGACGAGGACGCCGCCCTGGGCAAGGGCAAGGTCGAGGACTTCACCTGGAAGGGGATGCTCGACTTCTACAGCTGCACCGAGTGCGGCCGGTGCCAGTCGCAGTGCCCGGCCTGGAACACCGAGAAGCCGCTGTCGCCCAAGATGGTCATCCTCAACCTGCGCGACCACGCGTTCGCCAAGGCGCCGTACCTCTTCGCCGACGACAGCGCGCGCGAGTCGCTCCCCGACGCCGTCAAGGCTGAGGCCGAGCGGCCGCTGGTCGGCGCCACCGAGGGCCCGGCCTGGCAGCCCACCGGCGGCGCGGTGATCGACGACGACGTGCTGTGGTCGTGCACCATGTGCGGCGCGTGCGTGAACCAGTGCCCGGTGGACATCGAGCACGTCGACCACATCCTCGACATGCGCCGCTACCAGGTGCTCATCGAGTCCTCGTTCCCCTCGGAGCTGAACGGGCTGTTCCGCGGCCTGGAGACCAAGGGCAACCCGTGGAACATGGCGCCCAACGCCCGGATGGACTGGGCCAAGGGGCTGGACTTCGAGGTCAAGCAGGTCGGCGTCGACGTGGAGGACCTCGGCGAGGTCGAGTGGTTGTTCTGGGTGGGCTGCGCCGGGGCCTACGAGGACCGCGCCAAGCGCACCACCCAGGCCGTCGCCGAGCTGCTGCACATCGCCGGGGTCGACTTCGCGGTCCTCGGTGACGGCGAGACCTGCACCGGCGACCCGGCCCGCCGGGCCGGCAACGAGTTCGTGTACCAGCAGCTCGCGCTGCAGAACGCCGAGGTGCTCAAGGAGGCCAAGACCACCAAGGTGGTCGCCACCTGCGCCCACTGCTTCAACACCTTGAAGAACGAGTACGCCGACCTCGGCCTGCAGCTCGAGGTGGTGCACCACACCCAGCTGCTCAACCGGCTGGTCCGCGAGGGCCGGCTGACCCCCGTCCCCGACGGCGCCGGCCCGAAGCGCACCATCACCTACCACGACCCGTGCTACCTGGGCCGGCACAACCGGATCTACTCCCCACCCCGGGAGCTGCTCTCGGTGATCCCGTCCGCGGAGGTGACCGAGATGCCCCGCAACGGGCAGCGGTCCTTCTGCTGCGGCGCCGGCGGCGCCCGGATGTGGATGGAGGAGAAGATCGGCGAGCGGATCAACGACAACCGCACCGCCGAGGCAGTGGCCACCGGCGCCGACCGCATCGCGATCGCCTGCCCGTTCTGCAGGGTCATGCTCTCCGACGGCCTGACCGCCCTGCAGGCCGACGGCACCGCGCGCGAGGAGGTCCAGGTGCAGGACGTCTCCGAGCTCCTCCTCGAGGCCGTCAAGCGGGCGCCAGGCGGCGCGGCCGTCTAGCCCTCACCGCCAGTCTGGACCGCCGGCCCGGCCCATCCTCCGCCCGGTGACCCGCCGACCCGGCGCATCTTCCGCCCGATCGACCGCCGAGCCGGCGCATCTTCCCCCCGATCGACCGCCGAGCCGGCGCATCTTCCGCCCGGTCGCCCGCCGAGCCGGCGCATCTTCCGCCCGGTGGCCCGCCGAGCCGGGGGCGGGTGTATCCCCGCCGCCGTACGGAACTCCTCTTGGGTACACCTCAGGGAGCAGCGACGCCGAGGGGAGGCGGAGATGTGGAGATCGGGCGCAGCGCGCCGACGTGACCGGGCCGTCCTGGCTCGCATGGTCGAGCGCGCGGAGCGGACCGCCACCTTCGCCGAGCCCTGGCGGCTGCTCCCCGAGGTGCTCCAGCACTACTCCTCCGAGGCCGAGGTGCTGCGGGAGCTGAGCCGGCAGTGGTGGTCGGCGTTCGCCGGGGCCGTCTACCTCGCGCTGGAGGCCGGCGACGGCGACCTGGTCGCCGACGTCTCGGCCGCGTACGAGCAGGTCCGCCGGCGGCACGCCGGGCTGCGGGCGATCCTGGAGGCGCACGCAGCACACCCCGCGATCGCGGCGGCGATGACCAAGGAGCAGCGGCTGCTTCGAGGCGTGTTGGGAGGACGCCTCGCGGCAGCGGCGCACCTCGAGCGCGCCGCCTGACATCACCGCACCACCAGACCAGCACCACACTGAGTCAATCTGGTGCTATGCCGGGCTTGACATGACACCATCGTGGTGTCATCGTGGAGCCATGGACCTGAACCCCTACGTCGAGAGCCTTCGACACGACCTGGCGCTGGCCGCCGAGGCCGGTGGGCCCGAGGCCCGCGACGCCGCCGAGCGGCTGACCCTGGCCCTGGACCCCGCGGTCCGGCTGGCCCTGATGGACGCGCTGTCCCAGGCCGCCGCCGAGATCACCGCGGAGCTCCCGGCCGGCTCGGTCGAGCTGCGGCTCAAGGGCCGCGAGCCGGAGCTGGTGGTCGACGTCCCGGCGCCGGAGGAGGCGCCGACCATGCCGGTCGCGACGATGGCCGCGCCGGCACCGGAGGACGATGACGACGACGGTGCGGTCGCCCGGATCACCCTGCGCATCCCGGAGTCGGTCAAGACCCGGGCCGAGGAGCTCGCCGCGCGCGGCGGGCACTCGCTGAACTCCTGGATCGTCAACGCCGTCCGCGCCGCCACCGCGCGCGGCCGGGTCGACGTCGACATCGACCTGAGCAGCATCCCGCTGCTCGACGAGGGCCGGCCGGGACGCCGCGGCCGCCGGATGTCCGGCTGGGTCTGACCCCACCCCGCCCCACCCCATCACCAGAACAGAGCGGAGACCGCCATGCAGCATGCCTTCAGCACCCCCGAACCGCCCAGCCTGTACGTCGAGATCGCCTCCGGCGACGTCTCGGTGAGCACCGGCGAGACCGACCAGACCAGCATCGAGGTCACCGGCGACGACGCCGACGACGTCGTCGTGGAGCAGCGCGGCAACCGGATCAGCGTCGTCGGTCCGCGGCGCAGCGGGTTCTTCCGCGGCCGCAGCGACCTCTCGGTGCAGGTCCAGGTTCCGCACGACGCCGACCTGGCCACCCGGCTCGGGTCCGCCGACGTGGTCGGCACCGGCCGGCTCGGCCAGGTGCGACTGGAGACCGGGTCCGGCGACACCGACCTGGACGAGGTCGCCTCCGAGGCCGCGGTGAAGACCGGGTCCGGCGAGGTCCGCGTCCGCGTGCTCGGCGGCCCGGCCGTCGTCAAGACCGGGTCCGGCGACGTCGAGATCGGCGAGCTGCGGGGTCCCGCGCGCCTGTCGACCGGTTCCGGGGACATCACCGTGCGCGCCGCGTCGTCCCCGGTGGACGCCAAGTCCGGCTCTGGCAGCATCGAGGTCCGCGAGGCCACCGCCGACGCCTCGCTGAGCACGGCGAGCGGCGACGTCCGGGTCGGCAGGTTCCCCGCCGGGCGCCTCAGCGCCAGGAATGTCACCGGGGACATCCGCATCGGCGTGCCGGCCGGCGTCCCGGTGTGGACCGACGTCACCAGCACCACCGGCGCGGTGCGCTCCACCCTCGTCGGCGCCGGCGAGCCGGCCGAGGGACAGGACTACGTCGAGCTGCGCGCCACCACCGTGAGCGGCGACGTGCTGCTCGAGCAGGTCTGACCCCACCACCCACCACCCACGATCCACGAGCGACAGGAGACCACGATGAGCGACCACGACTACCTGACCGAGCGCCTCGCGCAGCAGCAGATCGCCCAGCGGGTGCGACAGGCCGGCCTGCGGGTCCCGCGGCAGCGCCGTCCGCACCCGCGGCACCGGGTGGCCAGCGGCCTGCACGCGCTGGCCGACCGGCTCGACGGCTGACCGCCGGGCTGGCAGGCTCGACGTCGTGACCCCCGAGGACCTGGCCAACCTGGCGCACCTGCGCCGGGCCCGCGACCTCATGGACCGCGACTTCGCCCAGCCCCTCGACGTGCCGGCGATGGCCCGGGCGGCGCTGATGTCGCCGGCGCACTTCTCCCGGCAGTTCCGCAAGGCGTACGGCGAGACGCCGTACTCCTACCTGATGACCCGGCGCGTCGAGCGGGCCATGGCCCTGCTGCGCCGCGGGGACCTCTCCGTCACCGAGGTGTGCCTGGCCGTCGGGTGCACCTCGCTGGGGTCGTTCAGCGCCCGGTTCACCGAGCTGGTCGGCGAGCCGCCCTCGGCGTACCGGGCCCGCGACCACGCCGACACTCCGGGCGGCCCCGCCCTCCCGGCCTGCGTGGCCAAGGCCGTGAGCCGACCGGTCCGCGCCTGACCCGAGCACGATCGGAGAAGCGCGGACCGGGCGGCGGGGCCTAGCGTCGTCGGCATGAACCTCGCTCTCGCCCACACGTTCCTGACCGTCCACGACCCCGACCTGGCGCTGGCGTTCTACCGCGACGTGCTCGGCCTCGAGCCGCGCGGCGACGTCTCCAACGGCGGCTTCCGGTGGATCACCCTCGGCCTCGCCGACCAGCCGGGCGTCGAGATCGTGCTGCAGCAGCCGCACGCCGGTCGGTCCCCCGCCGACGGCGACGCGCTGATGGAGCTGCTCGTCAAGGGCTCGCTCAACGGGCTGAACTTCCGCACCGACGACCTGGACGCCACCTTCGAGAAGGTCCGCGCCTCGGGCGCCGAGGTGCTCCAGGAGCCCACCGACCAGCCCTGGGGCGTCCGCGACTGCGCCTTCCGCGATCCGTCGGGGAACATGGTCCGGATCAACCAGGCCTGACCGCGGCCAGCCACGGCTGACAGCAAGGCATCATTCCTGTTGATGCTGACGCCGACTTCGGACGGTTCGCCCGGCTGCGCTGCCGGCGGCCCGACGACCTGCTCGGCTGATCTCTCGCGCCCTCACGGGCGGGCGCGACCCCGTCGCTCCCCGCGATCTTCTGCTACCTCCCATGGTGGACTCATCGTGGTGAGTGCCAGAGCGGCGTGGTGCCCTGGGAATCTGGCCCCCCGCGGCTACCCGGCCGGCTGCAGCGCCGGGCGCCGGGTGAGGCGCAGCTGGAACCCCTTGGGCATCAGGGTCAGCCGCTCGCTGACCCGCAGCTCGTAGGACGGGTCGGCCTCGATGTGGTAGCGGTGCACGATCCTGGCCAGCACCAGCACCGCCTCGTGCAGCGCGAACTGCCGGCCGATGCAGGCCCGCTCGCCGGTGCCGAACGGCTTGTAGGTGTGTGGTGCGCGGCCCCGGCTGCGCTCGGGCAGGAACCGGTCCGGGTCGAACTCGCCGGCGTCCTCGCCCCACACCGCGGGGTCGCGGTGCACCAGCGGTAGCACGACCAGGGCCCAGTCCTCGGGCCGCATCGGCCAGGGTCCGCCGGCCTCCGCGCCGACGATGGTCGGGGCGCGGGGGCTGCGCCCGAACGCCGGCGCGGTCGGCCACAGCCGCAGCGACTCGTCGAGCACCCGCCGGAGGTGCCGAAACCTGGGTACCTGCTCGTACGTCGGCTCGGCGTCGGGGTCCGGACCCAGGATCCGGTCGGCCTCCCGCCTGGCCGAGGCGAGCACCGGCGGGTGCCGGGAGAGGTAGTAGAGCGCGAACGAGAGCGCACCCGAGGTGGTCTCGTGGCCGGCCACCAGGAAGGTGAGGATCTGGTAGCGGATGTTGAGGTCGGTGAGCCGCTCACCGGTCACCGGGTGGACGTGGTCGAGCATCAGCGACAGCAGGTCGTCCGGGCCGGGGTGACCGAGCCGGCGCCGCTCGGCCACGAGCTCGTCGAGCATGCCGGCGACGTAGGAGTCGTGGGGCTCGTTGCGCCGGTCCATCCGCCGCAGCAGCGGGCCCGACAACGGCAGCGTCCGCACCACCCCCTTGCGCTGGCCGGTGCGCAGCGCGGCCACCATCGCGGTCACGAACGGGTGCGGCTCCGCGGAGGTGAACGAGGAGAAGTCGTGGCTGAACGCCGCGCGGCTGAGCGTCTCCATCGTCAGCCGGGTCATGTCGCGGGAGACGTCCACGTGCCCGTCGCGGGCGTCCCAGAACGCGAACAGCTCCGCGGCGGTGGCGAGCATCACCGGGTGGTACCGCTGCATCGCCTGCTTGGTGAACGCCGGCATCAGCAGGTCGTGTGCCAGCTGCCAGCTCGGCTCGGCGTCGTACGCGGTGAACAGCCCGTCGCCGGCGAACTGGCGCAGCGAGACCAGCGCGGGGGGCAGCGCCTTGTGGAACCGCTCCTCGTCGCACAGCTCGGCCGCCAGCGTGGCGCTCGCGACGAACACGAACCGCTGCCGGAACACCCGCATCTCGAACAGCGGGCCGAGCCCGGGCGCCACCCGGAGCAGGTTCTGCACGGGGGCCCGCCGGTCGGTGCTGGCCAGGTCGCCCACGACCGGACGGCGACCCGGCGGGTGCGGGAACCGCTGGCCGGACCACGGGTTTGGCAGCGCTCGACCCATGTCAAGGGGTCCCTAGCCCACCGGAGTGGGGTGGAAGCTCTGGAACGACCTGCTCGGAGTCGGGCAGGATGACCGGCTCCTCGCCCTCGGTGGCCCCATCCGGGTCAGGTCCGACTGGTCGCTGGCCGGGTCGATGTGCGGGTAGCGGTGGTTCTCGAACACCCGGAAGCAGCGGTCCAGCCTGAAGTCGATGCTGGACGGCGGCATCACCCGACCGGCGGCGGTCTCCACGCGGATGTCGGCGTCGGAGAGCAGCACAGCCGCACCCTACCCGGCCGGCGAGGCTCCGACGGTCGAGAATGCGATGGTGACCGCCCACCCGCCGTACGTCGCCGTGGTCGGCCCATCGGCCCCCCGCGACCGGGCCGCCCTGGATCGGGCCGAGCAGGCCGGCCGGCTGCTCGCCGGGCACGGGTTCGTCGTGGTCACCGGCGGCCTCGGCGGGGTGATGGCCGCGGCGGCCGCGGGAGTGGCCGCCGCGGGGGGTGTCGCGGTCGCGCTGCTGCCCGGCACCGACCGCTCCGTCGCCTCGTCCGGGCACTCCGTCGCGATCCCCACGGGTCTGGGCGAGATGCGCAACGCCCTGCTGGTCCGCGCGGTCGACGCCGTCCTGGCCCTCGGCGGCGCCTGGGGCACCCTGTCGGAGATCGCCTTCGCCGCCCGCACCGGCGTGCCGGTGTTCGCCGTCGACAGCTGGGACCTGCCCGGACCCGAGGTCACCGCCTGCCCCTCGGTCACCGACGCCGTGGACCGGATCGCCCGCCTCTTGGGTACTATCTGAGCCGGCCTACGGGCCGTGCGGATGTAGCTCAGTTGGTAGAGCGCGACCTTCCCAAGGTCGATGTCGCGAGTTCGAGTCTCGTCATCCGCTCCACGCGTCACCCAACGTCAGACGCCCTGCCGCCTGCCTCGGCACCCCCGGCCTCCCCGGCGTTCGTCTCAGATGCCCCCAGGGCGCCCCCACCCGCGTGGCCGACTCCCACGAGCGCGTGGTCGATCAGGTGGCCGTAGGGGTCCATCGTCATCGCAGCCGACGCGTGACCCAGATCCGCTGGACCACCTTCGGATCACGGCGCTCGCATCGATCCCAATGAGGAGCGCGACCGAGCGAAACGTCCAGGGCCTCGCCAGATCCGAGATCCGCATCTGCTGAGGAACGACCACGTCCCTTCGCCGTGTCGGCGCCGCGGCTTCGGAGATGATCGTGACAGAGATGAGATCACCCCGTCCGGGCGGTGCGACTCCCCATCCGCGGTGATGTCCTCGGTAGTAGAACAGGCCAGTGTCCGGCGGGATAGCCGGCCGGGAGGAGAAGAGCAGTGACAGCGGCAGCGGGCACTCGCCTCGACGTCCTCTCGCGCACGATACCGGGGCTAGCGATGCTTCGGTCGTACCAGCCAGGCCTGCTCGGCAAGGACCTGGTCGCCGGTCTCGTGCTCACCACGCTCCTGGTCCCCCAAGGGATGGCGTACGCCGAGCTGGCTGGCCTGCCGGCCATCACCGGTCTCTACACCACCATCCTCGCGCTGATCGGTTATGCCCTGTTCGGCCCGTCCCGGGTCCTCGTTCTCGGCCCTGACTCATCCCTCGGCCCGATGATTGCCGCGACCGTCGTTCCGCTCGTGGCAGCTGACGGAAGCCCAGACACCGCCGTCGCCTACGCCTCCGTGCTCGCCCTCATGGTGGGTGCGATAACCGTGCTCGCCGGCGTGTTCAAGCTCGGCTTCATTGCCGACCTTCTCTCGAAGCCGACCCAGATCGGGTACATGAACGGCCTCGCGCTCACGATCCTCGTCAGCCAGCTACCCAAGCTGTTCGGGTTCTCCGTCGACGCGGACGGCCTGATCGCAGAAGCGGTCGCCTTCGCCGAGGCAGTGAGTGACGGGAAGACCGTCGGAGCGTCGCTAGCGGTCGGGGCAGCATGCCTGGTGCTGATCCTTGCACTTCAGCGCCTGTGGCCGATCTTCCCGGCCGTTCTCGCCGCCGTCGTCCTCTCGATCGGTGCCGTTGCCGCGTTCAACCTCGCGGACCACGGTGTCGCCCTTGTCGGCGAGCTCCCGTCAGGGTTCCCCCCACTCACGTTTCCCAGGGCAGCGATCGGCGACCTGGGACTCCTGTTCGCGGGCGCGCTCGGCATCTCCCTGGTCTCGCTCACCGACACCATCTCCACTGCATCCGTGTTCGCCGACAAGACCGGCGAGGAGATCGACGGGGACCGCGAGATGATCGGCGTCGGCGCGGCCAGCATCGCCGCGGGTTTCTTCCAAGGGTTCCCAGTCAGCACCAGCGGATCGCGGACCGCGGTCGCCTTCCAAAGCGGCGCCCGAACCCAAGTCACCGGCCTTGTCGGAGCGGCAGCCATCGTCGCCCTGCTCATCGCCGCGCCCGGCCTGCTCCGCAACCTGCCACAACCAGCGCTCGCAGCAGTCGTCATCGCAGCATCTCTGGCTCTCGCCGACATCGCCGGACTCCGGCGGCTTCGACGCCAACGCCGCTCCGACTTCGTCCTCGCCCTCGTCGCATTCCTCAGCGTCGCCCTCCTGGGAGTGCTGTACGGCATCGCTGTGGCCGTCGGCATGTCGATCCTCAACGTGTTCCGCCGGGTCTGGTGGCCTCACCAGGCGCTCCTCGGCCGCTCCGGCGACATTCGCGGCTACCACGACACCGAGTACCGGGAGACAACCGAGCATCTGCCCGGCCTGGCCATCTACCGGTTCGATGCACCGCTCTTGTTCGCGAACGCACGCACGTTCCGCAACCAGGTGCGCCGCCTCGCAGCCATCGAACCCCGGCCCGTGTGGATCATCGTCGCGGCCGAACCGATCACCGACGTCGACAGCACCGCGGCAGACATGCTCGACGACCTCGACGACGACCTCGACCAGGCCGGGACACGACTCGTCTTCGCGGAGCTGAAGGACGCCGTCCAAACCAAGGTCGGAAGCTACGGGCTCCCGACCCTGAGCAAGGACCGCTTCTACCCGACCATCCGAACCGCGGTCGAGGCCTATGCGGCCGGCCACTCAGTCACCTGGGTGCCCGGGCCCAGCCCGTACCACCTGGACTGACCGACCCAGGCGGCACGCGTCTGTGCGAGACCCGCGGCGGGCAGCAAACCAGCAGCAGCGCTGCTGAATGCATGCATGCCAGCCATCACCTCCCGAGACGTGCCCGAGCCGGTTCGCGCCGAGCTGGCCGCCCGCGCCCGTGCGCGGGTGGCGGCGACGGGCGCACGGGTGTCCCGCGAGGCCATCCTGTCCGCCCGCGACGCCGACCGGCGCTGATCGGTGTCACGCATCGTCTGCGACGCCTCGGCCCTGGTGGCGCTGACCCTGGACTCGGGACCCGAAGGTCGGTGGGTGGACGAGGCCTTGCGGGGGACTCAGGACCTGGTCGCCCCGTCCCTGGTCTCGTTCGAGGCCGCCAACATCGTGCGCAGGCTCGAGCTGGCGGGCCTGGTGAGCGCGGACCAGGCCGCTCTGGCTCACGCCGACCTGCTGGAGCTGGCGAGGGAGCTGTGGCCCTACGAAGCCGTCGCCGACCGCGTCCGGGAGCTCCGCCGCAACCTGACCGCCTACGACGCCAGCTATGCGGCCGTTGCCGAGGCTGCGGGTGCGCAGCTGGTGACGCTGGATGCCCGGCTTGCCCGGCCCCCGGCCTGCGCTGCACCATCCTCAGCCCGTGACCGGTGGCGCCGGGACCGGCTCCCTAGGATCACCTCGTGGTCGAGTTCACCGGCTTCCCCGAGGCGGCGCTGGACTTCTACGACGACCTGGAACGCGACAACACCCGGTCGTTCTGGCAGGCGCACCGCGAGGTGTACGAGACGGCCGTCCGGCAGCCGATGGTCGCGCTGACCGAGGCACTGGGACCCGAGTTCGGCCCGGCCAAGGTGTTCCGTCCCTACCGCGACGTGCGCTACGCCAAGGACAAGACGCCCTACAAGGACCATCAGGGCGCGTACGTCGAGGCCGCTCCGGCGACCGGCTGGTACGTCGAGGTCGGCGCGCCCGGCGTACGAGTGGGGGCCGGCTACTACCACGCCGAGCCCGAGCGGCTCACCCGGATCCGGGCCGCCATCGACCACGACGCGTCCGGCAATGACCTGGAGCGGATCGTGGCCGCACTCGCCCGCAAGGGCTGGACCGTCGGCGGCGACCGGTTGAAGACCAGCCCGCGCGGCTACGCCGCCGACCACCCCCGCATCGAGCTGCTGCGACACCGGTCCTTGGTGCTCAGCCGCTCCTACGGCTTCGAGCCGGTCATCCACACCCGGCAGCTGCTGCGGATGGTGCAGCGGGACTGGCGGGCCGGACGGCCGCTGGTGGAGTGGGTGCGCACGCACGCGGAATGACGCCTCCAGACGGCCGCGCGGGACACCCGGAAACCGAGTACGTCGCGGAGGTCTCGACTCGGTCAGGTGGCGTGGCCAGGCTGCGCCTTGGTGCGATGCAGCAGCCAGCTCCCGCCGGTGTCGATGAGCGCGTAGCGCACCGAGCCGGCCCGGCCGTGCAGCACGAAGAGCAGCCGGCGCTCGTTGCTGCCGACGTCCTCCCACCAGCCGGTGTCCGCGACGGACTTGTGCTCGTCCTCGTAGCGCAGGTGGTCCAGGTCGTGGTCCGGAACGGGTACCGCGAGCCGGTCCTCGCGCGGTGAGCCCGGCAGCCCCTTGGGCAGCGCCCACGACCGCAGCACCCCGTCGGCCTCCAGGCGGAGGTCGAAGTGGTGCCGCGGGCGGTGGTGCTCGTGCAGGACGAACGCGGGCCGGGCGGTCACTGCCTCATGGTTCCCGGCCCGGCGCCCGTCGCCACCTCAGGCGGCGTGGCTGGCCGGCGCGCCAGCCGACGGGGCCGGCTCGAGTGCGGACGCGAGGATCTCCCGTACGTCGGACACCAGGTGGACCGTCACCGCCTCCAGGACGTCGCCGGGGACGTCGTCGAGGTCCGGCTCGTTGCGGGCGGGCAGGAACACCTCGGTGAGGCCGGCCCGCTGGGCGGCGAGCAGCTTCTGCTTCACCCCGCCGATCGGCAGCACCCGCCCGGTCAGGGACACCTCGCCGGTCATCCCCACCTCGCCGCGGACCGGGCGGCCCGTGGCCAGCGACACCAGGGCGGTCGTCATGGTGACGCCCGCGGACGGCCCGTCCTTCGGCACCGCCCCTGCCGGGACGTGCACGTGCACCGGCACGTCCAGGGTCGCCGGTGAGACGCCCAGCTCGGCCGCGTGCGAGCGGACATAGGCCAGGGCGATCTGCGCCGACTCCTTCATCACCTCGCCCAGCTGTCCGGTGAGGGTGAGCCCGGCCCGGCCGTCGGGCAGCGCCGACGCCTCGACGTAGAGCACGTCGCCGCCCATGCCGGTCACTGCCAGACCGGAGGCGACCCCTGGAACCGAGGTGCGCTGGTGCGCCTCGGGAGTGAACCGGGCCCGGCCGACCAGGTCCTTCAGCGCGTCGCGCTCGACCACCACCGGGGCCGAGGCGCCGGACGACAGCCGGGTCGCCACCTTGCGGAACGCCTTGGCCAGCAGCCGCTCGAGCTGCCGCACGCCGGCCTCGCGGGTGTGGTTCGCGGCCAGCTCGCGCAGCGCGTCCTCGGTGACGGTCACCTCGTCCTCGGTGAGGGCGGCCCGGTCGCGCTGCCGGGGCACCAGGAAGTCCCGGGCGATGGCGACCTTGTCGTCCTCGGTGTAGCCGTCCAGCGTGACCAGCTCCATCCGGTCCAGCAGCGCCGGCGGGATGGTGTCCAGCACGTTGGCGGTGGCGATGAACAGCACGTCGGACAGGTCCAGGTCGAGCTCGAGGTAGTGGTCGCGGAACGTGTGGTTCTGCGCCGGGTCGAGCACCTCCAGCAGGGCGGCGGCGGGGTCGCCGCGGAAGTCCGAGCCGATCTTGTCCACCTCGTCGAGCAGCACGACCGGGTTCATCGAGCCGGCCTCCTTGACGGCGCGGACGATCCGTCCGGGCATCGCCCCGACGTACGTGCGCCGGTGGCCGCGGACCTCCGCCTCGTCGCGGACGCCGCCGAGGGCGACCCGGACGAAGCGCCGGCCGAGCGCACGCGCGACCGACTCGCCGAGCGACGTCTTGCCGACGCCGGGAGGCCCGGCCAGCAGGATCACCGCGCCGGAGCCCCGCCCGCCGATGACCGACAGCCCCCGCTCCGCGCGGCGGGCCCGCACGGCGAGGTACTCCACGATCCGGTCCTTGACGTCCTCCAGCCCGTGGTGGTCGGCGTCCAGCACGGCGCGAGCGGCGGCCACGTCGGTGGAGTCCTCGGTCGTGGTGCCCCACGGCAGCTCGAGGACGGTGTCCAGCCAGGTGCGGATCCACTGCGCCTCGGGGTTCTGCTCGCTGGCGCGCTCGAGCTTGTCGACCTCCCGCAGCATCGCGGTGCGAACCGCGTCGGGGACGTCGGCGGCCTCGACCCGCGACCGGTAGTCGTCGGCGCCCTCGGGCTCGCCCTCGCCGAGCTCTTTGCGGATCGCCGCCAGCTGCTGGCGGAGCAGGAACTCCCGCTGGTTCTTGTCGACCGACGCGCGGACGTCCTCGCCGATCTTCTCGTTCACCTCGACCTCGGCGAGGTAGTCCCGGGTCCAGCCGACCAGCGCCTCCAGCCGCCGTTCCACGTCCGGGGTCTCCAGCAGCTCGCGCTTGCGGTCGATGGACAGGTACGGCGCGTAGCCGGCGGTGTCCGCGATCGCCGACGGGTCGCCGAGGCTCACGAACGAGTCGACGATCTGCCACGCCTCGCGCTTCTGCAGCACGGCCACGACCAGCTTCTTGTACTCCTCGGCCAGCTCACGCGCTCGCGGGGTCGGCTCGGCGTCGGGCACGGGAGTGGCCTCGACCCACAGCGCCGCGCCCGGCCCGGTCACGCCGGAGCCGATCGAGGCCCGCGAGCCGGCCCGCAGCACCGCCGCGGGCCCGCCCCCGGGAGTGCGGCCGAGCCGCTCGACGGTCGCCACGACGCCATACGACGCGTAGCGGTCCTCCAGGCGGGGAGCCACCAGCAGCTCGGGGCGGCCGTCCGGGTTGGCCGCCCGGGCCGCGTCGACGGCGGCCTGGGCAGCCTCGTCGAGCTCCATCGGCACGACCATGCCCGGCAGCACCACGACGTCGGAGAGGAACAGCACCGGCAGCGCGCGCTCGGCCGGGCTCTGGGTGTTCGCCACGTCTCTTCGCCTTCCTGGTCAGCCCGCTCGGGCTTGACACATGAAGACTCAACTTTGAGGGCGACCGGGTTGTTCCCGGTTCGCCCAGGGCGAACGGCGCCCCCCAGCCGGAGCGCCGGTGGTTTCGAGACGGGCTCGCCTAGCGGCTCGCCCTCCTCAACCACCGGTCGGCTGACGGCCCCCCGCTGGTCGAGGAGCCGGAGCGCCAGCGGAGGCGTCCCGAGACCCGGTGACCGGTGGCAGAGGTCCCAGCCGGAGCGCCGGTGGTTTCGAGACGGGCTCGCCTAGCGGCTCGCCCTCCTCAACCACCGGTCGGCTCGCGGCGGCTCGCCCTCCTCAACCACCGGTCGGCTGACGGCCCCCCGCTGGTCGAGGAGCC
>JBIOUF010000117.1:0-2112 GCA_044866695.1 Nocardioidaceae bacterium
GTGTGCTCGTCCACGATCGGGCCAGTTGCCTTGCCGATCACCCCGAAGCGCATCGGGTAGTCCTCGCGGCTCTCGTGACGGCGGTCGGCGCGCCCTCGGTGGACCGGCCCGGCGTTGCGAAGGCGGACCAGCACGTCGCGCAGGCGCATGTACATCCACGGCTTGTCCGTCGAGGCCTTGCGGCCCTGCTCGTTCAACGGGTTGTCGCCGCGCGCAGCGACCGGCCCGCGAGGATCGCCTTCGTCGCGTCGCGGATCACCTGGGCCTCGTCCTCGGTGTCCTCCAGCCACGCGGCAACCTTCCGGTCCGTGGCGTGTTCCGGATGATCGCGTCGATGTGCGCGCGACACCAATCAACCGGATCGCCGACTGGGCGGCAGCTGGTGCGAAGATGGCGGAATGGCCGCATCCCTTCTCGATCGCGCGATCTACTCGTACGCCGACGTAGATCGGCTCGTTGGCCTGCACACCGGCACCGCGCGCCGCTGGCTGGAGGGATACGAACGCCAGGGGCGCTTCTACGACCCGGTCCTTCGGCCCGAGCCGACCGGCTCCGACGCCGTCACTTGGGGCGAGATGGTAGAGGCACGGCTGCTGGCCGAGTTCCGCGATCTGAAGGTGCCGGTGCAGCGGATGCGTCCCGCGATCGTGAAACTCCGCGAGGAGTTCGGGGGCTACCCCCTGGCGCGCGCTCGGCCGTTCCTCGACGTCGAGGGTCGCGAGCTGGTCCAGGTGGTGCAGCAGGAAGTGGGGCTAGAGCTAGGTCTGCAGCTCGTCGTAGTGCGTGACGGTCAGTACTTGCTCACTGACGCTGTGCAGCGCTTTAGCTCTGCGGTGGAGTACGACGACTATGTGGCCGGCCTGCTGCGTCCCGACCTGCGGACCCCCGACGTTGTCATGGACCCACGACGGGCGTTCGGTCAGCCGGCAGTGCGCAACGTCCGCACCGACTCGCTTGCCGAGGACTACCGAGCGGGCACCAGCCGCGACGAACTCGCCGACCTCTACGACCTCACTCTCGAACAGGTCGAGGAAGCGATCCGCTTCGAACTCATCGCCGGTTCCGAGCGCGCTGCCTGAGCAAGGCGGCAAGGGTGCCGGTGTACTTCACCGACGAGAACACCCTGGGTCTTGGGAAGCTGCTGTGCCGTGCCGGCCGTGATGACGTCGTCTATCCCGGACACGAGGATCTGTCCGAGGTTCCCGTCGGCACGCCCGACCTGGACTGGATGCCGGTGATCGCCCGACGGAACCTCATAGTCGTGACGCGGGACAGGCGGATCCGCACCCGACCTGCGGAGCTGCGGGCCTACTGGGAGCACGGCATTAGGTCGGTGTGGATCGGCGCCAAGCAGGATCTCGGGCCGCGACAGCAGGTCGAGCTCTTCCTCCAGCACGAGGAGCGTCTCCAACGCGTGATCACAAAGCGTGGCCCCGGTCCGTGGGCACTGGCGATGAGCCCATCCGGCGTCCGTCCGCTCAGCCTGCGTGAGCCCGCCCCCGATCGTGGCGAGCACCAATGAACGTGAACCCCGAGAGTGGAAGAGCCGGACAGACCGGCGGTCCCCGCCTTGCCCGCACGATGGCCGGCTCCGGAAGGGCCGATCAGCGGCCTAGTACGGGAACGGGGTGACCGGGCGGAGCTTGTCGCGGGGGTCGGCGCACTCGCGGCCGGTGTAGAGGTCGCGCTCCAGGACCTCCAGGCCGACGACCTCCCAGTGCGGCAGGCCGGCGGTGTCGCGGTGCTCGTTCCAGACCCGCAGGGCCAGGGAGGACGCGTCGAGCAGCGACTCCGCCTCCTCCCAGTACTCGACCACGGCGCGGTCGCCGGCGAAGCGCACGGACTGCAGGAACGGGCGCTGCGCGCTCAGCCGCAGCAGCGCGCCGCGGACAAGCAGGGGCTCGACCGGGGCGCCGGCCAGCGTCAGGGCGACATGCCACAGCCGGACGTCGTCGACCATGCGCGCCTCTTCTTCGTTGCGGACCCCCGTGCCGACCAGTGTGACGGTCGGCGGGCCTGCCGGCGGGGTTTCGGCGGGATCTGTGGACGGTGGCCCGGGGCTCAGGGACGCAGCAGGACCAGGTCGTCGCGGTGCACGACCTCGCGCTCATA
>JBIOUF010000118.1:0-2197 GCA_044866695.1 Nocardioidaceae bacterium
TGGGCTGTGCTCAGAACGGGAGGCCGAAGCCATGAAGACGTACCGAGGCAACGCGATCGCGGTCGGAGTCCTGCTCATCGCCTGCACCGTCAGCAGCATCCTCAGCGCAGCACCCCTCGGCTCGACCCTGGATGCTCCGGACTACCTGAGCAAGCTGGCGGCGAGCCACGGCCGCGTGGTGCTGACGGCACTCATCAAGTTCGTCTGGGCTGCGACCGCGGCGGGCATCGCCATCGCGCTCTACCCGGTCATCAGGAGGCACAACCGCGCTCTGGCTCTCGGGTCCGTTGCGGGCAGGGTGGCCGAGGGGGTGCTCGTGATGGTCGGGACCCTCAGCCTGCTGGTGCTGCTGACCGTGAGCCAGGACTCGCTGGCAGAAGGGTCCGCCACGCCTGCGTTCCAGACCACCGGAGACGCCCTGCTCGCGGCGCGCGACTGGGTGCACGGGTTCGTCGGGGCGCTCGCGTTCCTCACCGGAGCCCTGCTGTACTACTGCGTGCTCCACAGCGCGAGACTCCTCCCCCGGTGGCTCTCGGGTTGGGGTCTCGCGGCAGTCGGCCTGTCCCTGGTCGCGACCGTCTACTCCGGTCTCACCCAGGGCTTCGGGTTCTCGACGCTCAACACCGTGCTCAACATCCCGATCGCTCCCCAGGAGATGGTCATGGCCGTATGGTTGCTGGTCAAAGGGTTCAACCCGGTGAGCGTCGATGCGGATGACCAGCGGGTCGACCTGGCGGCGCCGGTCGAGGTGTGACGCACCGAGGCGCCGCAGTACTGCCGACGGGGATCGAGGTCCGGGAGGGACGTCCCATGCAAGCGATCGAGCAGCGGGGGTACGGCGATCCGCGCAAGGTGCTGCGCGTGGCGGAGGTGGAGGTCCCAGAGATCACCGCCGACCAGGTGCTCGTGCGGGTGCACGCGAGCTCGGCGAACCCCTACGACTGGCACCTGATCTGCGGTGAGCCGGTGCTCATGCGCCCGGGGCTCGGCGGAGTCCGGGCACCGAAGCGGGTCGTGGGAGCCGACTTCGCCGGTGTCGTCGAAGACGTCGGGAGCACGGTCCGAACCGTCGTCCCCGGCGACGAGGTCTACGGTTTCGCCGACGGCGCGTTCGCGGAGCTCGTCGCCGCACCGTCGGGCCGCCTGTCGCGCAAGCCGGCCAACCTGACGTTCGCGGAGGCGGCGGCAGTCCCGCTGGCGGCTGTCACGGCGCTGCAGGGCCTCCGGCTGGGCGGTCTGGCCCAGGGGCAGCATGTGCTGGTCGTCGGCGCCTCCGGAGGTGTCGGGACGTTCGCCGTGCAGCTTGCCAAGCATGCTGGAGCGCACGTCACCGGCGTGTGCAGCTCGGGCCGGCTCGAGCTTGTCCGGAGCCTGGGCGCGGACCAGGTGATCGACTACACCGCGCAGGATCCGGCCTCGGGACCGGCGGCGTACGACCTGGTCCTGCAGCTCGGGGGCACGTACTCGCCGCGCGCCCTGCGGCGGGTCCTCACCCCTCGCGGAACCCTGGTCCAGTCCTACGGGGACGGCAGCCGGTGGCTCGGACCGATCGGCGGGATCGTCTCCGGCGTCCTGCTGAACCTGGTCGCCAAGCAGCGGATCACCTCGTTCGTCGCGAAGGAGGACGCCGAGACGCTCGAGGAGCTGCGCGACCTGATCGAGGCGGGCCATCTCAAGCCCGTCATCGACTCCGAGTACCGGCTGGAGCGGGCCGCGGAAGCGGTTGCTCTGGTCAAGGACGGCCGGCCGGCCGGGAAGGTCGTGGTGACCGTCGCCGCGTAGGGTCCAAGGATTCCCCGCTCCGGGGCGACGAGCGAGGCCCAGAGGGTTCGCCTCCGCTGCTCCTCACTCGATGATCAGCCGGGCGAGAGGGGGCGGGCGGACCGGAAGAACGCAGATCACAGCCCGGATCGGTGGCCTGAGCCGGGGTGTTCCGCGGATGCTCCTGTCGGTGTGCCCCATGGATCCGCGCATGACCGGGTGGTTCAGGTGGCCCTGTGGCCTTCGTGCGGAGGGCCTGAGCCACGTGGCCACTGGACCCCCGGGGGCGGCGCCCGCTCGCGGTTGCCTGCGCACACGGTCGAACGGCCCTGGTGAGGCGCGCGTACCGCGGAAGGATCGAGGGTGAAGGAGGTCGTCATGACCGTCATCGCCAGCCGTCCCGACGCGGCGCGGCGCAGGCCCCGGCCGTCGCTCG
>JBIOUF010000119.1:0-4104 GCA_044866695.1 Nocardioidaceae bacterium
GCGCACGACGTGGGCCGAGGTCGACGTCGTCGCCGCGTGCTTCCCGTGCGACCAGCGGGTCGGACCCGGCGACCGGTTCCTGGCCGGCGAGCTGGCGAAGGTGCGCCGCGCCACCGGCAGCCCCGCCTTCGCCGTCGCCACCAAGACCGACCTGGCCGGCCCGGCCCGGATCGCCGAGCACCTCCTGGACCTCGCAGCGCTGGGCGAGCAGGCGGGGCTGCCCTGGGCCGAGGTGGTGCCGGTCTCGGCCGTCGCGGGCGACCAGGTGGGCCTGCTCGCCGACCTGCTGGTGGCGCGACTGCCGGAGGGCCCGCCGCTCTACCCCGACGGGGAGCTCACCGACACCCCCGAGGAGACCCTCGTCGCGGAGCTGGTGCGGGAGGCCGCGCTCGAGGGCGTCCGCGACGAGCTGCCGCACTCGATCGCGGTGGTGGTGGAGGAGATGGGCCTGCGACCCGGCCGGCCCGACGACGCCCCCCTGCTCGACGTGCACGCCAACCTCTTCGTCGAGCGCCAGTCCCAGAAGGGCATCGTCATCGGCCACCGCGGCGCCCGCCTGCGCGAGGTCGGCACCGCCGCCCGCCGCTCCATCGAGGCCCTCCTCGGCACCCCGGTGTTCCTGGACCTGCACGTCAAGGTCGCGAAGGACTGGCAGCGCGACCCGAAGCAGCTGCGCCGGCTGGGGTTCTGAGTCCCGCGGCGATCAGAGCTGACACTCCGACGGTGGCATGTCAATGGCTTGGCCGGCACACGACCGAGCATGACGGCTGGTCGTTGCTGCTGCGGGAAGCCCGTAGCGCTCGCAGCGGGTATGCTTGCCTTACCGTTAGTAAGGAGGGGCGATGGCGTCGGCGACCGTCACCAGCAAGGGTCAAGTCACGATCCCGGTCGAAGTGCGCACCAAGCTCGGCCTTCGGCCTGGATCCCGGCTCGCCTTCGTGCCCACCGACACCGGAGGGTTCGAGATCCACCTGGAGGCCGCGTCGATCAAGGACCTCAAGGGCGCCGTGCCACGGCGGCCGCACCCAGTCAGCGTCGATGAGATGAACAAGGCTGTCGTTGAGGCCGCCACCGCGGATGCCCGGTGATCGGGCTCGATACCAATGTCGTAGTCCGTTACCTGGTCCAGGACGACGCCGACCAGTCCGCGCTGGCCTCCGCGTTGGTGGATGGGCTCACCGAGAGCGACCAGGGCTACCTCAGCCTGATCACCGTCGTCGAGACCTACTGGGTCCTGCGCCGCGCCTACGGCGTCGGCGCCGGCCGATGCGCCGACCTGCTGGAAGGTCTGCTGGACGCGCGAGAGCTCCGAGTTGATCGGGACGCGATTGTGCGAGCGGCCATCCCGGCCAGCCGCGGCGGACTCGACTTCGCGGATGCCGTGATCGCCGAGCTCGGCCGAGTCGCCGGCTGCGACCACACGGTGACCTTCGACCGACGAGCAGCGCGAGACGGCGTGATGCAGCTCCTCGGCTCAGGGCAGCAACCGACCGACTCGTGAACGCGACCGTCGCGGATCAGCGTGCGGTCATCGGGGAGGTGGATGGCGACCATGCCGAGCTGGCTCGGCGCGCAGCGGCCAGCCAGAGGAGCCCGCGGGGCCATCTGCGCGAGGTGCTCACTCGGCATGTCGCGGTTCCCTCGATGGAGGAGTGGCTCGAGCGCGTGCGTGGCCTTGGCGCAGTGGACAGCGGTGGTCCGACCGGTCCTGACCTGGTCGCTGCCGCGCGTGATGAGGACGACGAGCGCGTCGCTCGGTGATGGTCCTCGTCGTCGACGCCGCCCTCGTCGCCGATCTGGTCTGCGACTTCCCTGCGGCCGAGGGCTACCGTGGGGGTCCTCGCGTCCGCTTGACGCAGTGTCGGCGCCGGCCCATCTCGATGCCGAGGTCCTGTCTGCGCTGGGTCGTCTCCAACGCGCCGGCCGACTTTCGCGCCCTTCCGAGCGCGTCGAGGCCCTGGCCGCCTTCGGCGCCACGCGCTGGCCGTTGGGGCCGCTGCTGGCGCCCGCGTGGGCGCTGACCGACCGCATCACCACCCGAGACGCCCTCTACGTCGCGCTTGCCGCGACGCTGGACGCCACCTTTGTCACCACCGACGCACGCCTCCGCCGTGTCGCCGCGGGTTTCGTGTCCGTGGCCGAGCCCGCGAGCTAGCGCTGCTCCGGCCGCCTTGGCGGCGGCCCGCCGCGACCATCGCCTCGACGCGGAGGCGCACCGCAGGCCGAGATGGCCTGGGGAGGTACAGGGAGGCGACCCGGCCAGTACAGCTCACCGAGGCTGTCACTGCTCACGCCGGCGAGCTGGCGGGGGGCACGCACTGCGAGGCGCCGACGCCATCCACATGGCCAGCGCCCTTGCGATCGGGCCCGATCAGCTGCTGTTCGCGGTCTGGGACAAGCGATTGGGAGCCGCGGTCGAGACGGCCAACATCCGGCTTGGCCCGAGAGAAGTCCCGTAGCCGGATCCGTGAGCGGGACGGCTCCGGCGCATCATCGCCTGTAGATGTCACTGCGGCGGTTGATGTGTACGACCTCCACCGTGCGAGTGTCTTCAACGATGCCGTAGGTAACGCGGTAGTCACCTCGCCGCGCAGAGTGTAGGCCGGCAAGCTCTGCACGGAGGGACTTGCCTACCCGTCGCGGATTGACGGCAACGGGCCCGAAGATGAACTCGACGCAGGCCGCGGCGATCTTCTCCGGCAAGCCAGGGTTGCGCGCTGGGCTGCGGCCCTGCTCCAGCAGCGCTGCCGGGCGGGCCGTTCCGCACCGGCCGAGGTGATCGCCCCAGCTGATGACGCCACCGCGGTACGTGACATCGCCGCCGCCGGGGTCGCCGGAGTGAGCTCGGTCGACCCGGTCTTGTCCAGTGACGGTTCCCTGGCGTTGATGTCCGTCACCCCTGCGATGACGGCGGTTGATGACACGTCCTCCGGCGGAGTGACCACTGTTGGCGGCGTGAGCGAACCGTCAGGACTCAGCGGCCGGCTGGCTCGGGCGTCGGGCAGGGCGCGGCGCCAACCGCAAGACGCTTCGCCAGCGATACCGGAATAGACGCAGCGCGTCGAGCGACGGGGATCCCGGTCTGGTAACGGCGGTGTCGCTACAGCTGCAGGTGGAGGCGCAGCGCGTCGTCGAGCTGCGCCATGACGTCCGCTGGCGCCCGACCGAGAACCAGGCCCAGCCGCTCGACCGCGATCGAGCGGACTTGCTCGGCCTGGGCCTTGGAGTCCTGCCGCAAGCCGGTCGCGGCCGCGGGCAACAACGCCTGGAAGGGGAAGATCCGGTCGGTGTTGCTGGTGACCGGTACGACGGTGACCACCCCACGGCCGAGCCGCGTCGCAGTCGAGTTCGCCCGGTCATTGCTGACGATCACAGCCGGACGTCGCTTGTTGGCCTCGCTACCGCGCACAGGGTCCAAATCGACGAGCCGGATCTCACCGCGCAGCATCGGCGACCCCGTCGGCCGCCGTCACACTCCACGTCGCCTGGTCACCCGATGCTTCCCACTCCTGCCACGCAGCTTCATAGTCCTGCTCCAGCTCGGGCAGGCGCAGCATGCGCACAGCGTGGTGCAACGCCGCCGACCTCGACGGGAGGCCGGCGGCGCGGGCGAACTCGTCGAGGATGGCCACATCCTCGTCCGGCAGACTGACGCTGAGTTTCATACCACAATGCTACCGGAGTACTACTCGGCCGGTGATACGCCTGTGCGGCTTTCGTTGAGCGCGCGAGCCCCCTAGCGGCTAGCCGTCCCGCACGCCCGGACCCCAGACGGCACACCGGATCGGCGGTGCGTCATCGGAACCGACCTCGCGGCAGGCGGTCCCGTCAGACTGGTTCGGTGAACCTTCCCGGTGAGCGGGGCCAGCCAACCGGCATAGTGTCCGGGTGCCCGTACTGAAGGTCGGCAACGCCCGGGTCTCGACGGTCGACCAAGACCAAGACCTGACCCCGCAGCGTGACGCGCTGATCGCGCCCGGCGTCGACCCGGAGCGCCGCTACGTCGACCACGGCCTGACCGGCACCAACCGGGACCGACGCGGCCTGCGCGAGGCCCTGGCCGCGTGCCGGCGCGGCGACAGGCTGGTCGTGACCAAGCTCGAC
>JBIOUF010000120.1:0-4091 GCA_044866695.1 Nocardioidaceae bacterium
GGATGAGTACCCCGGCCCGGGCGGTTTGGTTGCCAGCGATCCCCACGGTGTAGCCCTCGGCCCGCAGCGCCTCCAGGCAAGGTCGGACGTCCGGGTACAGGTCGCGCGCGTTGAAGAACTCACCGAGGCCGGCCTCCAGGCGCTTCTTCCGCTCGGTGGCCAGGTCGAAGCCCGGTTGGAAGTGCTGGAAGACCTGCCGGTAGTCCTGGCCTCGGGCGATCACCGCGCCGAACATGGCAGAGAAGGTGTGGCGGGGAACGCCGAGCCAATCCGCCCAGGTCCCGTACTCGGTCGACTCGTCGACGAGGACCTCGCCGACGTCGAACACGACGGTCCGGATGGGTGGCAAGCTTGCTCCTAGTCGTGACGGCGGAGGTGCTCGTCTAGCACCCTAACCGCCGAGTGACGCGGGTCGGGCACCACCGCCCGGAACTCGACCAGACGCTCGCGTGCCGTGGCGTAGCTCGCCTTCTCGAGCACGGCGGCTGCGCTCGTGGCGAGCCGGCAGCCTTCATCCATATCACCGGAGACGGCGTGCGCAACAGCGAGGTCGATCGATGCGACAGCCCGCTGCTTCACACCGAGAGTCGAGCCGGCCCCCAGCGCCTCGGTGAGCCTGGCCTTCGCCTCCTCCAGCCGGCCGGCGCGCCGCAGGTCGAAGCCCTCGAACCCCGAGAGGCGGTTGGCGTCGAAGAAGTCGAACCACGCTGGACACGAGAACGTCGGACTGGCCGCGAGCTCTCTGCGAGAACGCTCGAGAGCGCGGAACGCGGACGCAAGGTCACCCTGTCGGGCAGCCAACTCGCTCTCCACGGCACTGACCCAGGCGCCCACGATAGGCGCCGGTCGCGACGTCAGCGCGTTCCTGGCGGCAGCCACATACGAGCGGGAGGCCGCGATGTTGCGCTTGGAGGCGGGCAGGAAGGCCATGTGCCCGAGGGCGACAGCGACCAGAACGGCATCGCGGGACTCGAGGGCTGCCTCGCGTGCGAGGTCAAGGTAGGCGCGGGCCTCAAAGGGGTTGTGGAGGTCGAAGAACGACAGTCGGCCCGCGAGCAGGTTGGCCCGCCCGAGCAGATTGAGCAATGACTGCCGCAGCCGCTGGTCCGGAACGTCGGGAAGCATGTCCTCCACGGTTGCCGTCAGGGCGCGGAGAGGCTTCAGCAAGGCCCCTGGGTCAAGCGAGTGGTACGACGTCTCCAGCCCGCTGAGAAGTGACGAGAGCCGCTCGACGGTCTCGGCCCCTCTGAAATCCGCCCGGCCGTACGATCCGAGGGCCATCCTGCTGGCGTCGAGCTGCTCGAGGCCGACAGCCGCTGGCGCGACACCCATCGAGATCAGTAGCGTGCGGCGGCTGAGCAAGTCGTCCCTCCACTGTTCCATCATCTTCGGCAGAAGCAGCTCGATGCCGCTCCACTCGGGCGACAGCAGGAGCGGCGGCTGGAGGTGTGCAAGGACCGGGGCTCGAGGAGGATCGCAGTCCGCATGCCCATCCGGGACAAGCAATTCCGGTGTGACTCCGAACAGCGAGCACAGCAACCGCATGTAGAACCTACTGGGCGTCTTCTCACCACGCTCCCACTTGGACACCATGTCGGCGTTGACGCCGACATGGCGCTGTTCCTGCGCCCAGCTCAGGCGTACGAGGCGTTCGGCGACGTCCTGCTGAGTCAGAGCCATGCGGTGCCGGTGCGCGCGAAGAGCCGTGCCGGAGAAGTTGCCCGTCGCAGCCATGGTTCCTCCCGAGACCCAGAGACTCGAGCCTAGGCCCCACCGCCGACAAGGGGGCATGGTCACAGGCGGGCCTGTGGACTAGAAGCGGACTACGTCCGGGGCGTTCGGAATTGGGTCCGCGCCGGGTCCCATGTACGCAGGACCTCGAGGGGAGGGTGCATGGCAGCCGCGCCCGATCGCAGTGTGGAGTCGGCTCGGCGCCGCCACATGACGATCACCGATGTCTGCGCCGAGCTCGGTATCGCACGGTCGACCTTCTACGACTGGCGTGCGGCCCGCAAGGCGCCCCTGTGCATCAAGCTGCCGAACGGAGACATCCGGATCAGGCGCGCCGACTTTGAGCGCTGGCTCAGCGGCTTGGAGGACGTCAGCGCGCGATGAGTCAGGTCCGGGCCAGCCATGACGTTCGCATCTGGTCGATCGTGCGCTATCGGGGAAGTCGGCGAACCAGCTACATCGTCAGATGGGCTGTCTCGGGGCGCCGGTCCCAACGGACTTTCGCGACCGCGAAGCTCGCGGAGGGGTTTCGGACGGACCTGGTAGTCGCGGCTCGAGATGGCCAGTCGTTTGACAGCGCCACGGGACTGCCCCTGACGATGCTGGTCGCCGAGCGGTCTCGGACCTGGTTTGCGCACGCGGTTGACTTCGCAGGGATGAAGTGGCCAGCGGCCTCGCCGCGGCACCGGAAGGGGATCGCTGAGGCACTTGTCGGCGCGACCCTCGCACTCACCATGGAGCGACGTGGTGGGCCGAGCGAGCACGACCTTCGGCGGGCGATGTACTCGTACGCGTTTCATCGGCCGGCGCGAGATGGTCCAGTGCCCGAGAAGCATGCTGCGGCCCTCAGCTGGCTCGAGGACAACTCCCTACCCTTGTCGGCCTTGAGCAGCGCTGCGACCCTCCGTCGCGTGCTCGACGCGCTGTCGCTCACCCTTGACGGCAGGCCAGCTGCTCGATCAACGGTCGCCAGGAAGCGCGCCACGTTTCACAACGCTCTGGAGTACGCCGTCGAGCTCGAGGTCCTGGAGGTGAATGCGCTGAAGCGCATCCACAGGAGGGCCGAGGCTCCCGACGTGCACATCGACCGTGGAGTGGTCGCCAACCCTGACCAGGCGCGTCGGCTGCTCGCGAGCGTCTGGGCCAGTGACCCTCCCCTGGCGGCCTTCTTCGCCTGCCTGTACTTCGCCGGCCTACGCCCTTCCGAGGCAAGGAGCTTGCGCCGGACCGACTGTGCCCTCCCCGGTGAAGGATGGGGCGAACTGGTGCTGCGCGGTTCACAGTCTGACGCGGGGAGCGCCTGGACAGACTCAGGGAGGCCCACGGAGGAGCGAGGGCTCAAGCATCGGGGCCGAAGTCACCGGCGGCGGGTTCCAGCCCACCCAGAGCTGGTGGCCACCCTCACACGGCACATCGAGCAGTACGGCACGGGCGTGGACAACAGGCTGTTCGTGGCCAGGACGGGAAGACGAGGAGCACCGATCTCACCGCCGTTCAACAGCCCGGTCGGAATGGGCACCGTCTACCGGGCCTGGGACCGCGCACGACTCGCCGTGCTGTCACCTGAGCAGTATGGAACCTCTCTCGCGCGTCGCCCGTATGACCTGCGGCATGCCTGTCTCTCAACATGGCTCAACGCAGGCGTGTCGCCGGCGCGGGTCGCCGAGTGGGCAGGACACTCCGTCCCCGTCCTGCTGCGCGTCTACGCGCAGTGTGTCGATGGGGAAGACGAGGCCGCAAGGCATCGGATCGAGGCGACGCTGGGCTGAGGCCCAACTTGCTCACGCATTGCGCACGGACACCCGCAACTCACCGGACGCGACCGGACTTGGCCGGACATCGGTCGCCCGGTCCGACCGGACAAACGTGCAGGTCAGAGGCACCTTTCCGCTGGTGGCAGGTGCAGGATTCGAACCTGCGTAGGCATACGCCGACGGATTTACAGTCCGCTTCCATTGGCCGCTCGGACAACCTGCCATGCCGTGCCGTGGCCCCGCGTTGAGCCGGGCGCGGCGAGACGCAAGGATAGCGCAGCACCCGCCACCGAACAGAACCCGGGAGGAGCCTGCCGCCATGGCCGACTCGTCGTTCGACATCGTCAGCAAGATCGACCGGCAGGAGGTCGACAACGCGCTGAGCCAGACCGCCCGCGAGGTGGCGCAGCGCTACGACTTCAAGGGCACCGGCGCCCAGATCAGGTGGCAGGGCGACCGGGCCGTCGAGATCTCCGCCAACGCGGAGGAGCGGGCGAAGGCGGTCCTCGACGTGTTCAAGGAGAAGCTGGTCAGGCGGCAGCAGTCCCTGAAGATCCTCGACGCCGGCGAGCCGCGGCAGTCCGGCCGCGAGACCAAGATCGCGGT
>JBIOUF010000121.1:0-10808 GCA_044866695.1 Nocardioidaceae bacterium
ACGCCGGGACCGAGCCCCTCCAGGGTCGCAACGGCGAAGACGGGAAGGGTCATCGGGGGCCGAACGCGTCGCGGAGGCGGTCGAACATCGTCCGGTGCGGCTGGTTGAGGTTGCCGTCGGGCTTCTCCTCGTCGCGCAGGGCGGCCAGCTCGCGCAGCAGCCTTTCCTGCTGGTCGTCGAGCCGGGTCGGGGTCTCCACGACGACCTCGACGACGACGTCCCCCCGTCCGCCGCCGCGCAGGCCCGGCACACCGCGCCCCGGTACGACGACGTGCGCGCCGGACTGGGTGCCGGCGCGGACCTCCACCGGGACGGTCGCATCGACCCCGGAGGTGAACCCGGCCGCCGCCGCGTCCTCGCCGTCGAGGTCGGCCTCGAGCGTCGGCAGGTCGACGGTCGTGCCGAGCGCGGCGGCGGTCATCGGCAACGTGACCCGGCAGTGCAGGTCACGACCGTGCCGCGCGAACACCGGATGCTCGGCGACCCTGAGCTCGACGTACAGGTCCCCGGGGGGCCCGCCGCCCGGACCGACCTCGCCCTGCTCGCTCAGCTGCACGCGCGTGCCGCTGTCGACGCCGGGGGGGATCTTCACCGTGAGCGTGCGGCGAGACCGGACCCGGCCGTCCCCGGAGCACTCGCGGCAGGGTTCGGGGATGAGCGTCCCGAAGCCGCGGCAGGCCGCGCACGGCCGCGTGGTGCGGATCTCGCCGAGGAAGGACCGCTGCACCTGCACGACCTCGCCGCGGCCCTGACAGGTGCCGCACCGGGTGGGATGGGTCCCAGGGGCGGTGCCCTCGCCGTGACAGGTGGAGCACAGGACCGCGGTGTCGACCACCAGCTCCCGGGACGTGCCGAACGCCGCCTCCGCCAGCTGCAGGTCGAGGTGGATCAGCGCGTCCTGGCCGCGGCGTACCCGGGGCCGGGGTCCCCGCCCGCCGCCCGCGGCGCCCCCGCCACCGCCGAAGAAGGCGTCCATGATGTCGGTGAAGGAGAAGCCCGCGCCGGCGCCGCCGAAGCCGGCGGACGCGGAGAGCGGGTCGCCGCCGAGGTCGTACATCCGGCGCTTCTCCGGGTCGGAGAGCACCTCGTAGGCGCGCGTCACCTCCTTGAACCGCTCCTGGGTGGCCGGGTCGGGGTTGACGTCGGGGTGCAGCTGGCGGGCGAGCTTGCGGTAGGCCCGCTTGATCGTCTCCTGGTCGGCGTCACGGGACACCCCCAGCAGCTGGTACAGGTCGGTGCTCACAGGTGCGTGCTCACTGTCTCTCGTCGTCCTTCTGCTCCGGTCGGCGCTCCCCGTCCGCGGGTCGGGCCTCCCGGCCCGGCGGCTTGCCGGGATGGTCGGTGTCAGCGCTGGTCGAGGATCCTGGACAGGTACCGCGCCACGGCGCGCACGCTGGCCATCGTCCCCGGATAGTCCATGCGGGTGGGCCCGACCACCCCTAGGTTGCCGACCGTCTCGTCGCCAGGGCCGTACCCGGTCGCGACCACGGAGGTCCCGCCCAGGCCGGCGTAGGGCACCTCGTGGCCGATGCGGACGGTCACCCGGTCCGGGGCGCTGGCCTCACCGAGGAGGGTCAGCAGGATCACCTGCTCCTCCATGGCCTCCAGCAGCGGCCGGATGGAGATCTCGAACCCGTCGCCGAACCGGGCCAGGTTCGCCGTCCCGCCCACGGCCACGCGCTCGTCGGAGCGGTGGTCGGACATCGCGTCGACCAGGGTGGCCACCAGCAGCGTCATGGTCGCCCGGTCCGCGGGCCCCAGCCGTTCGGGCAGGTCGACCAGCCGCTCGGCAGCGTCGACGAGCCGCTCGCCCATCACCGCGCGGTTGATCCGGCTACGCAGCTCGGCCACCTGCTCGTCGGCGACGCCGTCGGCGAGCTCGACGACGCGCTGCTCGACCCTGCCGGTGGACAAGATCAGCACCAGCAGCATCCGGGTGGTGCTCAGCGTGACCAGCTCGACGTGCCGCACCGTCGAGCGCGACAGCGTCGGGTACTGCACGATGGCCACCTGTCGGGTCAGCTGGGCCAGGAGCCGCACCGAGCGCTGTACGACGTCGTCGAGGTCGACCGCTCCCTCGAGCAGCGTGGTGATCGCCCGCCGCTCCGCGACGGAGAGCGGCTTGAGCTGGCTGAGCCGGTCGACGAACAGCCGGTAGCCCTTGTCGGTGGGGACCCGGCCGGCACTGGTGTGGGGCTGGGCGATCAGCCCCTCCTCCTCCAGAACGGCCATGTCGTTGCGCACGGTCGCCGGGGACACCCCGAGCTGGTGGCGCTCGACCAGGGCCTTCGACCCGACCGGCTCGCGCGTGGCCACGTAGTCCTCGACGATCGCGCGGAGCACGGCCATCCTGCGTTCCTCCGCCGCCACGCCGCCTCCTCGCCTACCCGCTCGTCCGCCACCCGCCCCCGCCGGCAGGCCGCAGCCCTGACCCGGGCCGTCTGGCACTCCATGTCTCGGAGTGCCAATGCTACTTCTCTACGCTGAGGCCGATGGGCAGCGCGACCGACGAACCCCCGGGCGACCACCGGGCCGACCGAGGGGCCGACCACTGGGCCGACCGCTGGGCCGAGGTTGCCGACCGGGTGTGGACGGCCCGGCACGCCTACCTCGACGTCACCGTGTCGGTGGTCGCCGGCACGCGCGGCCTCCTCGTGGTCGACACGCACGCCTCGCTCGCCCGGGGGCGGGACCTCCTGGGCCGGGTACGCCGGCTCGGCGCGGGAGACGTGCTGGCCGTGGTCTACACCCACGCGCACTACGACCACGTGCTCGGCGCTGCGGCCTTCCGGGAGGCGTACGACGGTCTCGCGGTCCATGCCCACGAGACCGCCGCGGCCGAGCTGGCCGGCCATCTGGCGACGGTCCGCGACGATCTCGCCACGGACCCCTTGCGCGAGGAGGTGCTGGCGACACCCGTGGTGGCGCCGGACCGGGTGTTCTCCTCGGTGTCCGCGCTGGACCTCGGCGACCGGCTGGTCGAGCTGGCCCACCTGGGCCGCGGCCACACCGGGGGCGACGCGGTGGTCCGGGTGCCCGACGCGGACGTGCTGGTCGCCGGGGACCTGGTGGAGCAGTCCGGCCCACCCGGGTACGGACCGGACTGCTACCCGCTGGAGTGGCCTGCGACGCTGGACCTCCTGCTGGGCCTGCTCGGCGAGCGCACCGTGGTCGTGCCCGGCCACGGCGACCCGGTCGACCGCCGCTTCGTGCAGTCCCAGCGCGACGACGTCGGTGCCGTCGCCGAGACGATCCGCGCCCTGGCCCGGTCCGGGGTCCCGGCCGGCGCAGCCCCGTCCGCGGGCACCTGGCCGTACCCCGCCGAGCGGCTGGCCGACGCGGTACGCCGGGGGTACGCCCAGCTGCCTCCCGAGGGCCGCTCGCTGCCCCTGCTGTGAGGAGGCCCCGGTCCCCATGGGACGCAGGCGGTCCACCGGCACTCACCGCGCGGGGGGACCCCAGGGGAGCTCTGCGGCTAGGGCCGCCGGTGGCCGCCACACCCGCCGGACCGGACCAGCCAGGTCAGCCCGAACAGCACCCAGAACGGGAACCAGGGGAACCCGGTCAGCAGCGCCAGCAGGAACAGCCCGACCAGGACCGGCACCACCGGGAACACCGACCACGCACCGCGGCCGCGCCTCCGGGGCGGCCGCGGAAAGGCGCCCGGAGCGGGTGGCCGTTGCGTCCGCTGCGGCTGTTTCGGCGTGACCAGGCCGTGCGGAGCAGGCAGGTCGACGAACAAAGGCTGCAGCCCGGACCCGGTGCGCGCCGCCCACGCGGCGGCCGCGCGCTCGTCGTACTCCTCCTTCGTCAGCCGCCCGACGGCATAGTGCTCACCGAGCGCGGCGACCGCGCGCTCCCGCTCCTCGTCGCCGATGCGGACCTCTGGGCTCACTCGGGGTCGCCCTCCGCCAGCAGGCCGTACAGCCGGCGGCGGGTATCGGCCAGCACCTCGGCCGCTTCCGCCTGCTGCTGGGGGGTGCCGGAGGTCGCCACCTGCCAGACCGCCGACATCACCTGGCCGATCACCGGCTTCATGTCGTAGTTGCCGCCCGTCGCCGGGTCCTCCTCGAAAGGGCGCCAGGTGTCCGCCAGCTCCTCGAGGTGCGTTTCGACGTACGCGCGGCCCTCGTCGGTCAGCCTGAGCAGCCGCCGCCCGGCGGACTCGTCACCGGTCACCAGCCCCTCGTCCTCGAGCTGCTGCACGGTCGGGTACACCGACCCGGGACTGGGCTTCCAGGCGCCGCCGGTGCGCTCCGCGATCTGCTGGATGACCTGGTAGCCGTTCATCGGCTCGACCGCCAGCACGTCCAGGATCGCCGCGCGAACGTCCCCGCGGCGCACCTTCGGCGCCCGCGGGCCCCTCGGCCCGGCTCCGGCCTGCAGCTGACCGATCAGCCCGGCGACCCACGGCGGCGGGCCCGTGTGCCGCCACGCCCGGCTGTCGCGTCCCCACTCCTCCCAGCCTCGTCCACCCACGACGGTCCCTCCTTCCCGCGACACTCCACGACCGGTCGCGATCTTCAGACGATAGGTCGCGACGACGCGGCCCGCAAGGGTTGGACAGGGGGCTGGGTAGGGTCGAGGCGCTGATCGACTTCGTCACCGAGGAGCGGCCATGACCACGCCGACGCCCCCGCCCGACGACCCGCACCGCCCGGCGACGCCGGACCCGCAACGTCCTGCGGCGCCCGCACCGGGAGCGCCGCCGCCATCGGCTCCGGCACAACCGCCGCCGTCGGCCCCAGCACCGCCCCCGGGACCGCCACAGCGACCGCCCGGCGGCGGGTCCGGCCCGCCGCCCGGGTACCAGGCAGGGGCCGCCCCGCAGGCCCGGCCGCCCGGCTACTACCAGCCGGGCCAGGTCCCGCCGGGCCAGATCCCACCGGGCCAGATCCCACCGGGCCAGTACCAGCCGGGCCAGTACCAGCCGGCGTGGGCCCAGCCGGGGTCGTCACAGGGCTACCCACCCAGCTCCGACGAGCGCACCTGGGCCTGGATCAGCCATGCCGGCGCGATCGTGTCGGCCTGGGTCGCGATGGGGTTCATCGTGCCGCTGGTGATCATGCTGACCAAGGGCTCGACCTCCCCGTTCGTCCGCCGGCACGCCGTGGAGTCGCTCAACTTCCAGATCTCGCTGCTCATCTACCTGGTGGTCAGCGCGATCCTGGTGCTCCTGCTGGTGGGGATCCTCATGCTCATGGCGCTCGGCGTCTTCGCCCTGGTCGTCATCGTGGTCGCGACGGTGAAGGCCGCCAACGGGGAGGACTACCGCTACCCGCTCTGCATCCGGCTGGTCAGCTGACCAGGTCGCGCACCACCGCGTCGGCGAGCAGCCGGCCGCGGGCGGTCAGCACGACCCGGTCCTCGCGCTCCTGCACCAGCCCCTCGGCGCGCAGGTCCGGCAGCCACGCCCGGCCCTCGTCGGTGAGGACGGACACCGCGAGCCCGTCGGAGAGGCGGGTCTCGAGGAGCACCCGCTCGGTCCAGCGGGTCCGTGCCTCCAGCGACTCCCGCGCCGCCGCCGGGCTCACCCCGCCGGCGAGCCGCGCCGCGTACGCCGCGGGGTGCTTGACGTTCCACCAGCGGACCCCCCCGACGTGGGAGTGCGCCCCGGGCCCCACGCCCCACCAGTCGCCACCGCGCCAGTAGAGCAGGTTGTGCCGGCACCGCGACTGCGGCCGGCGCGCCCAGTTCGAGACCTCGTACCAGCCGAACCCGGCACCGGCCAGCAAATCGTCGGCGAGGAGGTACTTGTCGGCCAGGTCGTCGTCGTCGGGCAGCGGCAGCTCGCCTCGCCCGACCCGCCGGGCCAGCGCCGTGCCGGCCTCGACGACCAGCGCGTACGCCGACAGGTGGTCGGGCCGGCAGGCCAGGGCCGTCTCCACCGACCGTCGCCAGTCGTCGAGCGACTCCCCGGGGGTGCCGTAGATGAGGTCCAGGCTCACCTCGTCGAACCCGGCCGCACGGGCCCACCGGACCGCCTCCGGCACGCGCTCGGGGGCGTGGGTCCGGTCCAGCACGGCGAGCACGTGGGGGACCGCGGACTGCATGCCGAACGAGATGCGGGTGACCCCGCCGCCTCGCAGCGCCGCCAGGCTCCGGGGTCCGACGCTGTCGGGGTTGGCCTCCACCGTCACCTCGGCGCCCGGAGTCAGCCAGAACCGCTCGCCGACCGCGGCGAGGATCCTGCTCAGATCCTCGGGGGGCAGCAACGTGGGCGTGCCGCCGCCGAAGAACACGCTGTCGACGGCCGGGTCGGCGTCCCCCAGGACGCGGCGGGCCAGGTCGAGCTCGGCCACCGCCGCCTGCGCGTACGACGCCCGCCCCGCCCCGGGCAGGTCACCCAGCTCGTCGGCGGTGTAGGTGTTGAAGTCGCAGTAGCCGCACCGCACCCGGCAGAACGGCACGTGCACGTAGACCCCGAACCCGCCCGCCCCCACCGGCCCGACGGCGGACGCCGGGAGCGACCCGTCGGCGGGGGCCGGGTCGCCGTCGGGCAGGCGTGGTGTCATGACGACCCGGTCCGGCACCGGCAGCGGGGCAGGTCGGCGACGGTGCCTACGCGTACAGCGCGTCCAGCCGGTCCTGGTAGTTGTCCTCGACGACCTTCCGCTTGACCTTCATCGACGGGGTGAGCTCGCCGGACTCCACGGACAGGTCGTGGTCGAGCAGGATCCACTTCTTGATGGTCTCCCACCGGTTCAACCGCTGGTTGAGCTCCTCGACGTAGCCCTGCACCAGGTCCTGGACCTCCGGCAGGGCGACCAGCTCGGCGTAGGAGCCGGACTTGCCGTTGTGCTCGGCCCACCCGGCCAGGGCGTCGGGGTCCAGCGTGATCAGCGCGACGCAGTAGTTCCGCTCGGCGCCGTGGACGACGAACTGGCTGGCGTAGGGGCAGATCGCCTTGAACTGGGACTCGATGGCCGACGGGGCGATGTACTTCCCGCCCGAGGTCTTGAACAGGTCCTTCTTGCGGTCGGTGATCCGGACGTGTCCGCTCTCGGTGATCTCGCCGATGTCGCCGGTGCGCAGCCAGCCGTCGTCGAGGGTCTCCGCGGTCTGCTCGGGCAGGTTGTGGTAGCCCTCCATGACACCCGGTCCCTTGATCAGGATCTCGCCGTCCTCGGCGATCTTGAACTCGGTGCCCGGCATGACCAGGCCGACCGTGCCGAACCGGTAGTCGTCGGGATGGTTGACCGACGAGCCGGCGGAGGACTCGGTCAGGCCGTAGCCCTCGAGGATGAGGATGCCGGCGACGTGGAAGAACTCCGCGACCTCGCGGTTGAGCGCCGCGGCGCCGGAGATGAAGAACCGCACCCGGCCGCCGAACCGGTCGCGGACCTTCGAGAAGACCAGCCGGTCGAAGACCCCGTTGAGCAGCCGGAGGTGCGGCGGGACCGACTTGCCCTCCATCTCCAGGGACTTGACCTTGCGGCCCACGGCGAAGGCGGCGTTGAAGATCTTCTCCTTCGGCCCACCCTCGGCGGCTTGCATCGTGATGATGCGCCCGTGCGCCTTCTCGAAGATCCTCGGGGCGGCGCCCATGAACGTCGGCCTGACCACGGCGAGGTTCTCGATGATCTTGTCGACCCGGCCGTCGACCGCGGTGGGGAACCCGCAGGCCAGCTGGGTGGACAGCAGCACCTTGCCGAAGGAGTGCGCCAGGGGAAGCCAGAGGTACTGCAGGTCGGTCTCGTCGAGGATGTTCAGCGACTGGATGACCGCACCCTCGTAGGTCCACGCCGAGTGCGTGAGCCGCACGCCCTTCGGGCGGCCGGTCGTGCCGGAGGTGTAGATCAGCGTCGCGAGCGAGTCGCCCGTGGTCGCCTCCACCCGCTGGTCGACCACGTCGGGCTGGTCGGTGAGCAGCTGCTCCCCGAGCTTCTCCAGCTCGGCCAGGTTGATCACCCAGTCGCCGTCGGAGGCGCCGTCGAAGGTGACCACCTTCACCAGGTGGGGCAGCTCGGCCTTGTGCTGCTTGAGCTTGGCGATCTGCCCGTCGTCCTCGGCGAAGACCACGCGGCACTCTGAGTCGGCCAGGATGTAGGCGCAGTCCTCGGACATCGAGGAGGGGTAGACCGTGGTCGTCGCCGCGGCGGCGCACATGACCGCCAGGTCCGCGAGCACCCACTCGTAGCGGGTGCTGGACAAGATCCCCACCCGCTGCTCGGGCTCCACCCCGAGAGCGACCAGGCCCGCGGCCAGCCGGGTGACCCGCTCGCCGGCCTCCTCCCAGGTGACCGACTCCCAGCGGTCGCCGACGGGGTAGCGGTAGGCCTCCCGGTCGGCGCTGGCGCGCACCCGGTCCAGGAACATCCGGCCCACGCTGGACGGACGGTTCTCGATCACGGTCATGTCGGCGGCGGCGACGCTCACGGCTCTCTCCAGATCGTCCCGCCGGGTCGCATCGACCCGCGGGCTAGGGTTCGGCACGGTGTACAGAGTGTGGTCGAGGGTGGGGGCGGTGGCGTCCCGCACCAGTAGGTCCCCGACCCTACCCACAGGTAGCGCCCAGCGGGAGAGGCTGGGGGAAACCGGTCGCACTCATCCGGCCCTGCGGGCCAGGTACCGGCGGGCCCGCGTGTAGGCCTCCTCCGGCAGGCCGTCGACCTCCAGCAGGCCGGGCAGCAGCGCGGGCTCGGTGGTGAGGGCCCGGAACATGGTGCCCACCGTGACCCCGTGGCCGGGCCGGTCTCCCACGTGCACGGCGTCCCCCGCCCGCAGCGTCCCCTCCTGGAGGACCCTCAGGTACGCGCCGGGCCGCCCCTCGGCGGTGAACCGCCGGACCCACCCGCGCGGGTCGTGCCCCGACGCGCCCATCCAGCCCTGGAACGTCGAGCAGGGGATGCGCACCGAGACCACCTGCAGGAGGGCGGACCCGACCCGCCACGTCTCCCCCATGACGGCACCGGTGACGTCGAGGCCGGCCGTGGTCAGGTTCTCGCCGAAGCCCCCCGGGGACACGCGCTCGGCGAGCCGCTCTGTCCACCGGTCGAGGTCCTCCCGGGCGAACGCGTAGACCGCCTGGAACGTCCCGCCGTGGTGTGCGGTGTCCGACACCGTGTCGCCGGCCAGCCCGTCGCGCCCGACCGCGACCGGCCCGTCGACCGGGCGCTTGTCGATGGAGGTCCCACGGTGCCGGCGTAGCCCACGGACCGGGGGACGCCGACGTTGACCGAGACGAGCCGGGGGCCGGGCGTGGGCATGGGCCTCATTGTGGGGCACCCCACGGACACCGGCGTCACCCGTCCCGCCCGGGGGGCCGTTCTCCCTGGCGGGAGAGCGCTACCGGGCCGCCCCGGTCCCGCCGTACGACGCCCGGCGCAGCGCCCGCCGCAGCGTGGCGAGGACGGCCGGACCGAGCACGACGACGGCGACGGCGGTGGTGAGGGCCCGGCCGGTGTCCCATCCGCCGGTCGAGGTGACCAGCGTGTAGACGACGAACCGGTGCAGGTTCTCCACCATGGGGGCGCCGGGCACGTAGGCGAGGCCGTCGTCGGTCCCGGGCGCCGCGACGCCGAGCACGTAGGGCCACGACGACAGGTTGGTGAGGATCCCGTACGCGTACGCCGACGCCACGCCGTACGCCACCAGCATCGCGATCTCCGCGCGCCCGCGGACCCGGGCCGGCAGCAGGCCGGCGCCCATCCCGATCCAGGCCGAGGCGAGCATCTGGTACGGCAGCCACGGGCCCACGCCACCGGTGAGCAGCGCCGAGCCGAACAGCGAGGTGCACCCGAGCACGAAGCCGAAGCCGGGGCCGAACACCCGTCCCGCCAGCACCAGCAGGAAGAACACCGTCTCGACCCCGGCCACGCCCGCGCCCAGGCTGCGCAGCGCGGCGTTGACGGCGGTGAGCACCCCGAGCACCGCGAGCGCCTTGGCGTCGATGCCGCCCTCGGTCAGCTCCACCACGACCACGAGGACCACGACGGGCAGCAGCGCCAGGAACAGGAACGGCGCGGTGACGGTGCCGGCGTCCGGGTCGGGCACGAGCAGCAGCGGCCAGCCGAACATCATCAGGCCGGCGACCCCGGCGACCGCCAGGACCAGCGTGGACCTGGGCCCGACGCGGACCAGTGCCGGACCGGCGGTCACCTCAGCGCCTCGCGCACCTGGTCGACGGTGAGCCACCCGGGGCCGAGGATCTTCGACATCTGCGGCGCGAACGCCGGGGACTCCCCGAGCACCTTGTCCACGGGTCCGGCCGAGACCACCTCGCCGGCGGCGAGCACGACGGCCTGGCCGGCGACCGGCCCATCGACCCGCCCATCGACCCGCCCATCGACCGGGCCGGCGACCGGCACGGCGACCGGCACAGCGACCTGGGCGACGAACTCGACGTCGTGCGTGGCCACCAGCACCGCGTGGCCGTCCGCGGCCAACCCCGCCACCACCTCGACCAGGGCCGCCTTGCCCGCGTAGTCCAGCCCACGGGTCGGCTCGTCCAGCGCGACCACTCTTGGCCGGGCGGTGAGCACGATGGCCAGCACCAGGGCCAGCCGCTGCCCCTCGGACAGGTCCCGCGGGTGGACGCCGGCGTCGACCCCGGGCGCGAACCGGTCGAGCAGGCCCCGGCACCGGCCCGGCTCGACGCCGGCCTGCTGGTCCGCGGCCGCGCACTCCTCGGCGACCGTGTCCAGGTACAGCAGGTCGACCGCGGTCTGCGGCACCAGGCCGACCAGTCCGCGGGCCCGCTCGGGAGGCAGCCGAGCGGGGTCCTCCCCGGCCACCAGCACGCGGCCGGCGTCGCGGCGACCGGCGCCCTGCAGCGCCCAGAGCAGGGTCGACTTCCCCGACCCGTT
>JBIOUF010000122.1:0-23265 GCA_044866695.1 Nocardioidaceae bacterium
TGGGTGACAGGTTCCCATGCGAGCCCCCGGCGGCCCGAGGAGGCCGAGCCTGCGAGCCAAACGGTGGTTGAGGAGCGAGCTTGCGAGCGTCTCGAAACCACCGGCACCCTGGCTCGGGTCCTGCCACGGTCCCGCTGGTTGGCTTCGTGACGCTCGCTCCGCGGTTCCTGAGGAGGGCGACGAAGGAGCCCGTCTCGAAGGGCGCTCCTCAGCCCGAGTCGAGACGCCTCCGTCTAACGCTCCGGCTCCTCAACTCAACCAGCGGGGGTGCCTGGGCGCAGTCCGTGCCATGGCTCCGCTGGTTTCGAGACGCCTTCGTTACCGCTCCGGCTCTCAACCAGCGGGGGGGACCCGGTCAGGCGTGCACCCCGTTCAGCACGGCCAGGACGTCGTCCGTCGACGTCGCCGCCTCCAGCTCCGCGACCCGGCTCTTGTCGGCGAAGACCGTCGCCAGCTGGCTCAGCACCGCGAGGTGGTCCCCGCCGGCGCCGGCGATGCCGACGACGAACTCCGCGCGCTTGCCGTTCCAGTCGATCCCGTCGGGGTAGCGGACGAAGGACAGCGCGGTGCGCCTGATCGAGTCCTTCGACTCGTTCGTGCCGTGGGGGATCGCCAGCCCGTTGCCCATGAACGTCGACACCGACTGCTCGCGCTCGTGCATGGACTCCACATAGGAGCGGTCGACCGCGCCGGCAGCCACGAGCAGCTCCCCCACCTCGGTGATCGCGTCGTCCCTGGTGCGCGCGGAGCCCTGGAGGCGGATCGAGTCCCTGGCCAGCACGTCGCTCCCGGAAGCCTGGCCCTCGGCCGGGAGAGGCGCTGCCGCTGCGGCGGGCTGCGCTGCAGGCTCCTCGCTGTTGGCCTGGTCGACCAGCGCGACGACCTCGTCGTACCGCGGGCTGTTCATGAAGTCGTCGACCGAGACATGGATCGCCGACCCACTGCGCTGGCGAGCCCGCTCGGTCAGGTCGCGGTGGGTCACCACCAGGTCGTAGTCGTCGGTGAGGCTCGAGATGGCCTTGTTGACCACGGTGACGTCCTGGTGGCCGGCCTGCTGGATCTTGCGCCGCAGCACCGAGGCGCCCATCGCCGAGGAGCCCATCCCGGCGTCGCAGGCGAACACGATGCTGTGGATCGGGTGCCCGCCCTGGCGCTCGGCGTTGGCGAACGCGGCGGACGCGATGGACTGCTTGCCCTTCATGGACTCCATCTGAGCCGTGGCGTCCATCAGGTCGCCGTCGTCGCTCCGGTCCAGCTTCAGCAGCACCGAGCCGACCAGGAAGGACACGATCGCGGCCCCGAAGACGCCCAGGGTGACACCGAAGAAGTCGCCTCCGGGGGTCTGGGTGTAGACGGCGAAGATCGAGCCCGGAGCCGCAGGGGCGCGCAGCCCGATGTCGGTCAGCACGAAGAAGAAGATGCCGGTCATGCCGCCGGCGATGGTGGCCAGGATCATCTTGGGCTTCATCAGCACGAACGGGAAGTAGACCTCGTGGATGCCGCCGAAGAACTGGATGATCGCCGCACCGGGGGCGGATGCCTTGGCGATGCCGCGACCGAAGAACGTGTAGGCCATCAGCAGGCCGAGCCCAGGGCCCGGGTTGGCCTCGAGCAGGAACAGCACCGACTTTCCCTGCTCCGTGGCCTCCTGGATGCCGAGCGGCGTGAGCACGCCGTGGTTGATGGCGTTGTTGAGGAACAGCACCTTCGCCGGCTCGATGAAGATCGAGGTCAGCGGCAGGATCCCGTTGTCGACCAGGAAGTTGACCGCGTCACCGAGCCTGGCGATGATCACCCGCAGGACCGGCGCGAGCAGGAACATGCCGGCGATCGCCATCAGGGCGGCGAGGATGCCCGCCGAGAAGTTGTTGACCAGCATCTCGAAGCCGGGCTTGATCTTGTGGCTCCACAGCGCGTCGAGCCGCTTCATGATCTCGGCGGTGAGCGGGCCCATGATCATCGCACCGAGGAACATCGGGGAGCCGGGGGTGTTCCCCATGAAGATCGGGTCGCTGGTGGCCATGATGACGCCCATCACCGACATCGCGCCGACGACGCCACCCCGGACGTCGTAGACGATCTTGCCGCCGGTGTAGGCGATCAGGATCGGCAGCAGGTAGTAGATGGTGGGACCGACGGTCGTGGCAATCTTCGCGTTCGGCGTCCAGCCGTCCGGGATGAAGAAGGCGGTGATCAGGCCCCAGGCGATGATCGCCGCCATGTTGGGCATGATCATGTTGGACAGGAACGTGCCGAACTTCTGCACCCGGACGCGAACCCCGCCTCCGGTCCGCGCAGTCGCCGCTGTCGCCATCTACGTCCTCCCCAAGTCGAGGTGTGTTGTGCTCCGGTTACCCCCGCAGCCGACAAGTATGCACAACGCCGGACACGATGCCAAGCGATCGGGCACGCGTTTTCTGCCCGACTCTGTGGTTTTCCGCTCCAGGACCGCCCCGGCCCAGGGCTACACCGGCGGTGGCGAGGCAACCGGGAGAGGCGGGCCGCCTCAGGGGGTACTAGCGTCGGCAGGAGACGGCCGACCGGCCGTCCTCGACGTGTGGAGGTGGGATGAAGGCACTGCGTTTCTACGCCCCCGAGGACGTACGGCTGGAGGACGTGCCGGAGCCGCAGTGCGGTCCCGACGAGGTCAAGCTCCGGGTCCGCAACTGCTCGACCTGCGGCACCGACGTCAAGATCCTCTACAACGGGCACCAGAACCTCAGCCCGCCGCGCACCATCGGCCACGAGATCGCCGGCGAGGTCGTCGAGGTGGGCGCCGACGTCAACGCGGCGTACGGCTCGGACTGGCGGGTGGGCGACCGGGTGCAGGTGATCGCGGCGGTCCCCTGCGGCGACTGTCATGAGTGCCGGAAGGGCTGGATGGCGGTCTGCCAGAACCAGACCTCCGTCGGCTACCAGTACGACGGCGGCTTCGCCGAGTACATGATCGTGCCCCGGCAGGTGCTCAAGGTGGACGGGATGAACAAGATCCCGGACAACGTCGGGTATGACGAGGCGTCGGCGGCGGAGCCGTTCGCGTGCGCCATCAACGCCCAGGAGCTGCTCGGCATCGAGGAGGGCGACTCGGTCGTCGTGTTCGGCGCGGGTCCGATCGGCTGCATGCACGTGCGCATCGCCCGGGGCGCCTACGGCTGCGGGCCGGTCTACCTCGTCGACGTGAACGACGCGCGCCTGGAGATGTCGGCCAAGGCGGTCCAGCCCGAGGAGCTCATCAACGGCGCGGAGGTCGACGTCGTGGAGCGCGTCCGCGAGCTCACCGACGGCCGGGGAGCCGACGTGGTGATCACCGCGACGGCCGCCAACGTCACCCAGGAGCAGGCGATCGCGATGGCGGCCCGCAACGGCCGCATCTCGTTCTTCGGCGGCCTGCCCAAGACCAACCCGACCATCACCTGCGACTCCAACATCGTGCACTACCGCCAGCTGCACATCCACGGCGCGAACGGCTCGGCACCGGAGCACAACAAGCGAGCGCTCTCCTACATCTCCACCGGGCAGGTGCCGGTCAAGGACCTGATCACCCGGCACATCCCGCTCGCCGACGTGATGGACGCCTTCTCGATCGTCAAGAACGGCGAGGCGATCAAGGTCACCGTCGAGCCCTGAGCCGGTTCGCCTCTCCTCGGGCTTCGCCCCAGGTCGGTAGCGTTCCCCCATGGGGCACGTCGACGTACAAGGGGTGCGGTTCGAGCTGCCGGACGGGCGGGTGCTCCTCGACGACGTCTCGTTCCGGGTCGGCGAGGGCGCGAAGGTGGCCCTGGTCGGGGCCAACGGCGCGGGCAAGACCACGCTGCTGCGGATCGTCACCGGGGAGCTGGCCCCCCACGCCGGGACGGTGACCCGCTCCGGTGGCCTCGGCGTGATGCCCCAGATGGTCGGTCAGGACGGCGGGACGGTGCACGACCTGCTGCTGTCGGTGTCGCCTCCCCGGGTGCGCTCCGCCGCCTCCGCCGTGGAGCGGGCCGAGCTGGCGCTGATGGACGCCGACGACGAGCCCACGCAGCTGCGGTACGCCGAGGCGCTCGCCGACTGGGCCGACGCGGGCGGCTACGACATCGAGGTGACCTGGGACGTCGTCTGCACGACCGCTCTGGGAGTGCCGTACGACCGGGCGAAGCACCGCGACGTCGCGACGCTGAGCGGCGGGGAGCGCAAGCGGCTGGTGCTGGAGTTCCTGCTGGCCGGCCCGGACCAGGTGCTGCTCCTCGACGAGCCCGACAACTTCCTCGACGTACCGGGCAAGGAGTGGCTGAGCCGCCGGGTCCGCGAGTCGGCCAAGACCGTGCTGTTCGTCAGCCACGACCGGCAGCTCCTCGCGGACACCGCGACCCGGGTGGTGACCGTCGAGCTGGGCGCCGCGGGCAACACGGTGTGGACCCACCCTGGTGGGTTCGGCTCCTACCACGAGGCCAGGCGGGACCGGTTCACCCGGCTGGAGGAGCTGCGGCGCCGGTGGGACGAGGAGCACGCGAAGCTCAAGGCGCTGGTGCTCCGGATGAAGATCAAGGCCGAGTACAACGACGGGATGGCCTCGCAGTACAAGGCCGCGCAGACCCGGCTGCGCAAGTTCGAGCAGGCCGGGCCGCCGATCGCCGTCCCGCGCGAGCAGCAGGTGCGGATGCGGCTGCGCGGCGGGCGGACCGGCAAGCGGGCGGTGGTCTGCGAACGGCTCGAGCTGCTGGGGCTGATGCGCCCGTTCGACCTCGAGGTGTGGTACGGCGAGCGGGTGGCGGTCCTGGGCAGCAACGGGTCGGGGAAGTCGCACTTCCTGCGGCTGCTGGCCGCCGGCGGCTCGGACCCCGACGTGGAGCACCGACCCGTCGAGGACCGTCCCGTCGAGCCGGTCCGCCACACCGGCCGCGCGAAGCTCGGCGCCCGGGTGCGGCCGGGCTGGTTCGTGCAGACCCACGACCATCCCGAGCTGGTCGGGCGCACCCTGCTGGAGGTCCTGCACCGCGGCGACGAGCACCGCGACGGCATGCCGCGTGAGCCGGCCTCCCGCGTCCTGGACCGCTACGAGCTGGCCCACGCCGCCGACCAGAGGTTCGAGTCGCTCTCCGGTGGCCAGCAGGCCAGGTTCCAGATCCTGCTCCTGGAGCTCTCTGGCGCGACCCTGCTGCTGCTCGACGAGCCCACGGACAACCTCGACGTGGAGTCCGCCGAGGCGCTCGAGGACGGCCTGGAGGCCTTCGACGGCACGGTCATCGCGGTCACCCACGACTGCTGGTTCGCCCGCGGGTTCGACCGGTTCGCGGTGTTCGGCGAGGACGGCGAGGTCTACGAGTCGCCGGTGCCGGTCTGGGACGAGCGCCGGGTGCACCGGGCCCGCTGAGGCTCCCCCCGCCGGGGCAGCGCGCTCAGGCACTCGTGGTTTCGAGACGCTCGCAGGCTCGCTCCTCAACCACCGAAGCCGCGTTGGTTGAGGAGCCGGAGCGCTAGCGGAGGCGTCTCGAAACCAGCGGGACCGTGGCAGAGTCCCAGCCCGGGTCCGGTGGTTGGCTTCGCGACGCTCGCAAGCTCGCTCCTCAGCCCAAGTCGTGACGCTCGCAAGCTCGCTCCTCGGGCCTCGGGGAGGGGGGCGCTGCTCAACCTCCGGCGGTGCGCTGGTCGAAGGAGACGTAGTCGCGGGTCCGGTCGCCGGTGTAGATCTGCTTCGGGCGGGCGATCTTCTGCTCGCGGTCCTGCACCAGCTCCAGCCACTGGGCCAGCCATCCCGACGTGCGCGGGATCGCGAACAGGACGGTGAACATCTCCGGCGGGAACTGCAGCGCCTCGTAGATGAGGCCGGAGTAGAAGTCCACGTTGGGGTAGAGCTTGCGCTTGACGAAGTACTCGTCCTCCAAGGCGATGTGCTCGAGCTCCTGGGCGATCTTCAGCAGCGGGTTGACCCCGGTGACCTCGAAGACGTCGTCGGCGGCCTGCTTGATGATCTTGGCCCGCGGGTCGTAGTTCTTGTACACCCGGTGCCCGAAGCCCATCAGGCGCTCCTTGCCGTTCTTCACCCCGTCGATGAAGTCCGGCACCTGGGCGATGTCGCCGATCCGCCGGAGCATCCGCAGCACGGCCTCGTTGGCGCCGCCGTGCAGCGGGCCGTACAGCGCGGCGATCCCCGCGGCCACCGAGGAGTACGGGTCGACCTGGGTCGACCCGACCGCGCGCACCGCGTTCGCCGAGGCGTTCTGCTCGTGGTCGGCGTGCAGGATGAACAGCACCTCGAGCGCGTGGATCAGCCGCTCGTCCGCGACGAACCTGTGCTCGCTCATCTTGAACAGCATGGACAGGAAGTTCGCCGCGTAGCCGAGGTCGTTGTCGGGGTAGACGTACGGCTTGCCCTGCGCGTGCCGGAACGACCAGGCGCCCAGCGTCGGCATCTTGGCGATCAGCCGGACCACCTGGATGTGCCGGTTGTCGGGGTCGGCGATCCGGCTGGACTCGGGGTAGAACGTCGAGAGGGCGCCGACCGAGGCCAGCAGCATGCCCATCGGATGGGCGTCGTAGCGGAACCCCTGCATGAAGTTGCGGATGTTCTCGTGCACGAACGTGTGGTAGGTGATCTCGTGGACCCAGGCGTCGTGCTGCTCCTTGGTGGGCAGCTCGCCGTGGATCAGCAGGTAGGCCACCTCCAGGTAGGTCGACTTCTCGGCGAGCTGCTCGATCGGGTAGCCGCGGTACTCGAGGATTCCCTGCTCGCCGTCGATGTAGGTGACCGCGCTGCGACACGACGCGGTGTTGGTGAAGCCGGGGTCGTAGACCGCGATGCCAGGGTCCTCGTCGCCGGTGCGGATCTTGCCCAGGTCGGTGGCCTTGATCGTGCCGTCCACGATGGGCACCTCGTAGTCCTGCCCGGTCCGGTTGTCGCGAACGGTGAGGGAGTCGGCGGAGTCCGCGCCGCGGGGGGTGTCGGCGCTCAGCGTCTCGGTCACGGCGGCTCCTCTGGTGGCGGCTGTAGTCGCTTCTCGTTGCACGCGTGGATACCGGTCAACCTAACCCCCAGGTCGAGCGGCCCGGCAAGCGACGGGCGTTTTGACCGGCCACCCGCGCCCCCGGTAGTCTTGACGGTCGCGGCCACACCCGTGTGTTCCGGCCTGTCTGCGCCCTCTCGGCGCGGGCACCGCCGGATCCTGGCCCGCGTCCGGTCCGCTCCGGCGGCCCGGACGAGACACCGGAGGACGGAACCGACCGCCGGACACCCGACCAACCAGAAGGCAGCCCCGTGCGCACGTACAGCCCCAGGCCCGCGGACATCAGGCGCGAGTGGTACGTCATCGACGCCACCGACGTGGTGCTCGGCCGGCTGGCCGTGCAGACCGCCAACCTGCTGCGCGGCAAGCACAAGCCCACGTTCGCCCCGCACGTCGACGGCGGGGACTTCGTGATCGTCGTCAACGCCAAGAAGGTCGCCCTGTCCGGCACCAAGCGCGAGACCAAGCTGGCCTACCGGCACTCGGGCTACCCCGGCGGCCTGTCCTCGACCACGTTCGGCGAGCTCCTGGAGAAGGACCCGCGCCGGGCGATCGAGAAGGCGGTATGGGGCATGCTGCCGAAGAACCGGCTCGGCCGGCAGATGATGCGCAAGCTCAAGGTTTACGCCGGGCCCGAGCACCCGCACCAGGCCCAGAAGGCCCAGCCGTTCGAGATCACCCAGCTGTCGCAGCAGCCCACCGCCTAGGCGACGGCGACCCGAGACCCAGGACCGAGAAGGACACCGTTTCGTGACAGAGACCACGCTGGACGCCGCCGCGGGCACAGAGGAGACCTACCAGGTCGACGACCGGGGCGTCGCCTACAGCTCGGAGAGCGCCCCGTCGGCCGACGCGCCCCTGCGGCCCGCAACGATCGCGCCCGCGGCCGCCACCGGCCGCCGCAAGCAGGCGGTCGCCCGGGTCCGGCTGGTCCCCGGCACCGGGGAGTGGACGGTCAACGGACGCACGCTGGAGACCTACTTCCCCAACAAGCTCCACCAGCAGGTGGTCAACGAGCCCTTCGTCACCACCGACCTGGTCGGCCGCTTCGACGTCGTCGCCCGGGTCCACGGCGGCGGCATCACCGGCCAGGCGGGCGCCCTGCGGCTCGGCGTCGCCCGTGCGCTCAACGCCGTCGACGTCGAGGCGAACCGTCCGGCCCTGAAGAAGGCCGGCCTGCTCACCCGTGACGCACGGGTGATCGAGCGCAAGAAGGCCGGGCTGAAGAAGGCCCGCAAGGCACCGCAGTACAGCAAGCGTTGAGGGCCGGGCGCGGCTCTTGGCACGCATCTTCGGCACCGACGGTGTCCGCGGCCTGGCGAACGGCACGCTCACCGCGGAGCTCGCGCTCGACCTCTCCGTGGCCGCGGCCCATGTCCTGGCCGAGGGCGGCGCGTTCGCCGGTCACCGCGCGCTCGCCGTCGTAGGTCGCGACACCCGCGTCTCAGGACAGTTCCTCGAGGCGGCGGTCGTCGCGGGACTGGCGTCGGCCGGCGTCGACGTGCTGCGGCTCGGGGTGATCCCGACGCCGGGGGTCGCCTACCTCACCGACGGCCTCGACGCCGACCTCGGCGTGGTCATCTCCGCGAGCCACAACCCCATGCCCGACAACGGCATCAAGTTCCTCTCCCGCGGCGGGGTCAAGCTCGACGACGCGATCGAGCAGGCCATCGAGGCCCGGCTCCGCGAGCCGTGGGACCGGCCGACCGGGGCGAAGGTGGGCCGCGTCTCGGCGTACTCGCCCGCGGTCGACGACTACACGCGGCACCTGGTCTCGACGCTGGGGGACACCCGGCTCGACGGGCTGCGAGTGGTGCTGGACTGTGCCCACGGCGCCGCCTCCGTGGCCGGGCCGGCGGCGCTGAGCATGGCCGGTGCCGACGTCGTGACGCTGGGTGCGGAGCCCGACGGCCTGAACATCAACGACGGCTGTGGCTCCACCCACCTCGAGCCGCTGCAGAAGGCGGTCGTCCAGCACGGCGCGCAGGTCGGCTTCGCCGTCGACGGGGACGCCGACCGGTGCCTGGCGGTCGACCACGCCGGCGACGTCGTGGACGGCGACCAGATCCTGGCGATCCTGGCCCTCTCGCTGCGCGAGCGCGGCAGGCTGGCCGACGACACCGTCGTCGCGACGGTGATGAGCAACCTCGGGTTCGTGCAGGCCATGCAGCGCGAGGGCGTCACCGTGGAGCAGACCAAGGTCGGCGACCGGTACGTCCTCGAGGCGATGCACGCCCGCGGCCGCACCCTGGGTGGTGAGCAGTCCGGCCACGTCATCCTGCGCGAGCACGCCACCACCGGCGACGGGCTGCTCACCGCGCTGCAGGTGCTCGCCCGGATGGCCCGGACCGGCCGGCCGCTGGCGGAGCTGGCATCGGTGATGACCAGGCTGCCGCAGGTGCTGCTGAACGTCCCCGGGGTCGACAAGGCGCGCGCGGACACCGACGAGGCCCTGCTCGCGGCGGTGCGCGACGCCGAGCGGCGGCTGGACGGCTCCGGACGCGTGCTGCTGCGCCAGTCCGGCACCGAGCCGCTGGTGCGGGTGATGGTCGAGGCGGCCACCGCGGGCGAGGCGCAGCGGGTCGCCCAGGAGCTCGCCGACGTGGTCCGGTCCCGGCTGGCGCTGGACCGGCCGTAGTGCCGGACGGCACGATGACCCCATGCCCGGTCAGGTGCCGCCCGTCGCGAACGAGCGCGAGGCGCTCCTGGCCTACCTCGCCCAGCAGCGCGACGCGCTCAAGGTCGCGGCCTACGGCCTCACCGAGCAACAGCTCCGGGCCACCCCGAGCCGCAGCGCGCTCAGCGTCGGCGGCCTGCTCAAGCACTGCGCGGCGACCGAACGGGGCTGGATGGACACGGTCCTGCAACGCGACCGCGGCTACGGCGAGGAGGGGTACGAGACGGGGTTCCGGCCCGGCGAGCAGGACACGCTGCAGTCCCTGACCGACGACCTGGACGCCGCCGGCCGTGAGACCGAGGCGGTCGTGGCCGACATCGGCGACCTGGACCACCCGGTCCCCGTCCCGCCCGCCCCGTGGAACCCGCCCGACGTCGAGGCATGGTCGCTGCGCTGGGTGCTCCTCCACCTGATCGAGGAGCTGGCTCGGCACGCCGGGCACGCCGACATCGTCCGCGAGCACGTGGACGGTGCGACCGCGATGGAGCTGATGGCCGCCGCCGAGGGCTGGCCAGCGACCGACTGGCTGACCCCCTGGCAGCCGCCCGACGCCTGATCCTCACACCTTGCGCAGGCGCACCCAGTCGACGGAGTGGTCGCCGGCCTTGCGCAGGACCAGGGTGGCCCGGCTGCGGGTCGGCGCGATGTTCTCGCGCAGGTTGGGGCCGTTGATCTCGTCCCAGATGCGGGTGGCCTCCGCGACGGCCTCCTCCTCGGTCAGGTCGGCGTACCGGGTGAAGTAGGAGCGGGGGTCGCGGAAGGCGGTCTCCCGCAGGCGGAGGAACCGCTCGACGTACCAGCGGCGGATGTCGGCGGTCGCCGCGTCGACGTACACCGAGAAGTCGAAGAAGTCGCTGACCGCGAGGCTGGTCCGCCCGTCGACGGGGGCGCGGGCCTGCTGCAGCACGTTGAGCCCTTCGACGATGACGATGTCCGGGCGCCGTACCCTGACCGTCCGGCCGGGCACGACGTCGTAGCTGAGGTGGGAGTACGTCGGGGCGTGCACCTCGTCCTTGCCGGACTTGATGTCGACGACGAACCGGAGCAGCGCCCTGCGGTCGTAGGACTCGGGGAACCCCTTGCGCTGCAGGATGCCGCGGCGCCGCAGCTCGGCGTTGGGGAACAAGAACCCGTCCGTGGTGACCAGCGACACCACCGGATGCGCCGGCCAGTGCGCCAGCATGAGCTGGAGCACGCGGGCCGTCGTCGACTTGCCCACCGCAACCGAGCCTCCGACCCCGATGACGAACGGCGTCCGGGGCGGCTGCGGCTGGTTGAGGAACCCCCGCTGGGCCCGGTAGAGCGCCCCGGCGCTCTCCACGTACATGCTCAGCAGGCGGGACAGCGGCAGGTACACCTGGCGGACCTCGTCGAGGTCGAGGTTGTCGCCGAGCCCGCGGACCCGCTCGATCTCCGCCTCCGTCAGCGGCTGCTCGGTGGCCGTGCCCAGCGTCGCCCAGTCGGCCCGGCCGAGCTCGACGTACGGCGAGAGGTCGCCGTCGTCCGCCGGCCCTCCCATCTGCCCCATGTGCGGCATTGTGTCGCAGCGCCGACTCCACCGCCGAACCAGCACGTCGGGCGGGCCGCCCTCGTAGCATGGTCGCCATGTGCGGCATCGTGGGCTACGTCGGCACCAGGTCCGCCGAGGAGGTGGTGGTCGAGGGGCTCCGCCGGCTGGAGTACCGCGGCTACGACTCCGCCGGGGTCGTGCTCGTGCACGACGGCGCGCTGGTCGGGGACAAGCGCGCGGGGAAGCTGGCCAACCTGGACAAGGCCCTGGCCGACCGGCCGCTACCCCCCTCGACCGTGGGGATCGGCCACACCCGGTGGGCCACCCACGGACCGCCCACCGACCGCAACGCGCACCCGCACCGGGGACGCGACGGCCGGGTCGCCGTGGTGCACAACGGCATCATCGAGAACTTCGCGGCGCTGCGCGCCGAGCTCGAGGCCGGCGGCCACGAGCTGCGCTCCGACACCGATACCGAGGTGGCCGGGCATCTCCTGGAGCTGGAGGTGCAGGCCGGGCACGACCTCACCGCCGCCATGCAGCGGCTGTGCGGCCGGCTGGACGGCGCGTTCACCCTGGTCGCCGTGGACGCCGAGGACCCCGACCGGGTGGTGGCCGCCCGCCGCAGCTCGCCCCTGGTGGTCGGCCTGGGCGAGGGCGAGAGCTTCCTGGCCTCCGACGTGGCGGCCTTCATCGAGCACACGCGGTCGGCGCTCGAGCTGGGCCAGGACCAGGTGGTCACGCTCACCCGGGACGGGGTGTCGGTGACGTCCTTCGACGGGACGCCGGCCGAGGCCACGCCGTACCACGTCGACTGGGACCTGTCGGCCGCCGAGAAGGGCGGCTTCGACTGGTTCATGCGCAAGGAGATCTTCGAGCAGCCGCGCGCGGTCGCGGACTCCCTGCTCGGCCGCCACGACGCCGACGGGCTGCTGCAGCTCGACGAGGTCAGGCTCAGCGAGGAGGATCTTCGTGAGGTCGACAAGATCATCGTGATCGCCTGCGGGACGTCGTTCTACGCCGGGATGGTGGCGAAGTACGCCATCGAGCACTGGACCCGCGTGCCGTGCGAGGTCGAGCTGTCGTCGGAGTTCCGCTACCGCGACCCCATCCTGACCCGGGACACCCTCGTCGTCGCGATCAGCCAGTCCGGCGAGACCGCCGACACCCTGATGGCGATCCGGCACGCGCGGGAGCAGAGGTCGCGGGTGCTGGCGATCTGCAACTCGAACGGGTCGACGATCCCCCGCGAGTCCGACGCGGTGATCTACACCCACGCCGGCCCCGAGATCGGGGTCGCCTCCACCAAGGGGTTCCTCACCCAGCTGGTCGCCTGCTACCTGCTCGGGCTCTACCTCGCGCAGGTGCGGGGCACGCGGTTCGGCGACGAGATCGCCGAGGTCGTCGCGGAGCTCGACGCGATGCCGTCGGCCATCCAGCGGGTGCTCGACGAGGCAGAGTCGGTGTACGCGCTCGCGCGGGAGATGGCCACGGTCCGGTCGGTGCTCTTCGTCGGCCGGCACGCCGGCTACCCGGTGGCGCTGGAGGGCGCGCTGAAGCTCAAGGAGCTCGCCTACCTCCACGCGGAGGGGTTCGCCGCCGGCGAGCTCAAGCACGGCCCGATCGCGCTCATCGAGGACCGGCTCCCGGTGTTCTGCGTGATGCCCCCTCCGGGGCGCGACCTGCTGCACGACAAGATGATCAGCGGCATCCAGGAGGTGCGGGCGCGGGGGGCCCGGACCATCGTGCTGGCCCAGGACGGCGACGACGTCGTGGCGCCGTACGCCGACGTGCTGGTGCGGCTGCCCGCCGTCTCGACCCTGCTCCAGCCGCTGGTCGCCGTCGTGCCGTTGCAGCTGTTCGCCTGCGAGCTGGCCACGGTGCGCGGCCACGACGTCGACCAGCCGCGCAACCTGGCCAAGTCGGTCACCGTCGAGTGACCGCCCCGTGATCGTCGGGGTGGGCATCGACGTCTGCGACATCGATCGCTTCGCCGCCTCCCTGGACCGCACCCCCCGGCTCCGGGAGCGGCTGTTCACCCCCGACGAGCGGTCCCGTCCGGTCGCCTCGCTGGCCGCCCGCTTCGCCGCGAAGGAGGCGCTGGCCAAGGCGCTCGGCGCGCCGACCGGCCTGGACTGGCACGACGCCGAGGTGGTCAGCCTGGCCAGCGGACGCCCTCGGCTGGACGTCCGCGGCACCGTCGCCGCTCGCGCCGACGCGCTCGGGGTGGCCTCGGTCCACCTGTCGTTGTCCCACGACGCCGGCATCGCCTCCGCCGTGGTGGTCCTCGAGGCCTGACCGCCCTGGCCTCCACCCGGGAGGATGCGCCGGCTCGGCCGTCTTCACCCGGGAGGATGCGCCGGCTCGGCAGTCTTTGCGCGGGAGGATGCGCCGGCTCGGCAGTCTTCACCCACTAGCGTGGCCGGCATGCGGCGGGCTCACACGGTGGAGCAGGTGCGGGAGGCCGAGCGGGCGCTGATGGCGCGGCTGCCCGAGGGGACGCTGATGCAGCGGGCGGCGGCCGGGCTGGCGAGCGCCGTGGTGGACCTGCTCGGCTCGGCGTACGGGCGCCGGGTGCTGCTCCTGGTCGGCTCCGGCGACAACGGCGGCGACGCGCTGCACGCCGGTGCGATGCTCGCCCGCCGGGGCGTCGCGGTCGAGTCGCTGCTGCTCGCCGCGGACCGCACCCACCCGGGCGGGCTGGCCGCGCTGCGGAGGGCCGGTGGGCGGGTCGTGGACGCGGTGCCGGTGACCAGCCCGGACCTGGTCGTCGACGGCATCGTCGGCATCGGCGGGTCCGGGCCGCTGCGTCCCGAGGCGGCCGAGGTGGTCGGCCGGCTCGCGGACGTGCCGTTCGTGGCCGTGGACACCCCGTCGGGGGTCGGCGTCGACGACGCCACCGTGCGCGGTCCGCACGTCGAGGCGACGCTCACCGTGACGTTCGGCACCCACAAGGTCGCCCATCTGGTCGACCCGGCTGCGCGGGCCTGCGGGATCGTCCACCTCGTCGACATCGGCCTGGACCTTCCCGAGGCTCCGGTGGAGGCGCTGCAGGCCGCCGACGTGGCGGCGCTGCTTCCCGTTCCCGCCCCCGACGCGCACAAGTACACGCGCGGCGTCGTGGGGCTGCGCACCGGCTCGGCGACCTACCGGGGCGCCGCCGTGCTCTCCGCCGCGGGCGCGTCGTGCGGGCTGGCCGGCATGGTCCGCTACGTGGGCGGCGCCGCGGACCTGGTGCAGGCCGCGCATCCGGAGGTGGTGCTCGGAGCCGGGCGGGTGCAGGCCTGGGTGGTCGGCTCCGGGGGCGGGGAGGCCGCCGTCGACGAGGTGGCGGCCGCGGTCGCGGACGGCGTCCCGGTCGTGCTCGACGCCGACGCGCTCGCCGCGGTGAGGGGACCGTTGCCGGTGCCGGCCGTGCTGACCCCCCATGCCGGAGAGCTGGCCCGGATGCTCGGCGTGCGACGCGACGAGGTCGAGGCCGAGCAGCTGCGGTATGCCGGAGAGGCCGCGGACGCCTACCAGGCGGTGGTGCTGCTCAAGGGCCGGCACACGCTCGCGGCGCGTCCCGACGGGCGGGTCGGCGTTGCGACGGTCGGACCGCCCTGGCTGGCGACGGCCGGCGCGGGGGACGTGCTGGCCGGGTTGGTGGGCGCGCTCCTGGCCGCCGGCCTGACGCCGTACGACGCCGCCACGGCGGGGTCCTGGCTGCACGGCGCGGCCGGGGCGCTGGCCAGCCGCGGCGGCCCGGTCACCGCGCCGGCTGTCGCGGCCGCCCTGCCCGAGACCGTCCGGGTGCTGCACCGGGCAGGTGGGGCGGCCCCGCCGTCCGGCTGAACCCCGCACGCGCTCGGGCACGGCCCGGTGGGCGACAATGACCGGGTCATGTCCGCACCCGCTCCCGAGGCGCGCGCCGAGGTCCTGGTCGACCTCGACGCGATCACCGCCAACGTCGCCACCATGGCCGCCCGGGTGGGCGGGGCGCAGACGATGGCCGTCGTGAAGGCGGACGGCTACGGGCATGGCATGGTCCAGGCGGCGGCGGCGGCCCGCCGGGGTGGCGCGACCTGGCTGGGCGTGGCCGTGCGCGAGGAGGCCCTCGCGCTGCGGGCCGCGGGCGACACCGGCCGGATCCTGGCCTGGCTCGCGGTGCCCGGCGAGGACTTCGCCGAGCTGGTCGACGCCGGGGTGGACGTGACCGCCTCCTCCACCGACCAGGTCAGGGCCGTCGCGGTCGCGGCGCGGGCGGTCGGTCGTCCGGCCAGGCTGCAGCTCAAGGTGGACACCGGGCTCTTCCGTGGTGGCGCCCCTCGCGACCAGTGGCCCGACGTTCTCGCAGCGGCGGCCGCCGCTCAGGCCGACGGCGTGCTGCGGGTCACCGGGATCTGGTCGCACTTCGCCTGCAGCGACGAGCCGGAGCACCCGGCGAACGACGCCCAGCAACGCGCCTTCCGCGACGCGCTGACCATGGCAGCGCAGGCCGGCCTGCGGCCCGAGCTGCGGCACCTGGCCAACTCAGCGGCCGCGCTGACCCGGCCGTCCTCGTGGTTCGACCTGGTGCGGGTCGGGCTGGCCGCCTACGGGCTGTCGCCGGTCCCGCAGCTGCACACCGCCGCAGAGCTCGGGCTGGTGCCGGCCATGACCGCCCGCGCCAGGCTGGCCCTGGTCAAGCGGGTCCCCGCCGGCGCGGGCGTGTCGTACGGGCTCGCCTGGACCGCGCCCCGGGACACCGCCGTGGGCCTGGTGCCGGTCGGGTACGGCGACGGGGTGCCGCGGCACGGGTCCTCGCTGGCCCCCGTCTGGGTGGCCGGGTGCACCGGCCGCATCGCCGGCCGGGTGTGCATGGACCAGTTCCTGGTCGACCTCGACGGCACCGACGCGGCCGCCGGAGACCCGGTGCTGCTGTTCGGCGCCGACCCGACGCGCCCCACCGCACAGGACTGGGCCGACGCGTGCGGCACGATCTCCTATGAGATCGTCACCCGGGTCGGCGGCAGGTTCCGGCGCCGGTACGTGGGAGGGGGCAGCGCGTGACCTCGCCGTGGCAGCGGGCGGCGGCCACCGCACTGGCGGCCGCCGGTGCGGCGGTGGCGACCGGCGTGGTGGTGGAGCGCCAGGTGGTCCGCCGGCGCCGCGCCGCGGCCGACGAGGCCCAGCAGCTGGTCGCGGTGCGCGGAGACGTGCACCCGGTGCGCACCGAGGACGGGCTCACCCTGCATGCCGAGGTCGACGAGGTGGCGCCGTACGCCTCGGGGTCCTCCGCGCCGTCGCGCAGCCGCCGGCTCGGCAGGCGCCACGACGGCGCCACGCTGGTCTTCGTGCACGGCTTCGCGCTGAACCTGGACAGCTGGCACTTCCAGCGGCTGTTCTTCCGTGGAAAGCACCGGCTGGTCTTCTACGACCACCGCTCGCACGGGCGCTCGGACCGTTCCGAGGCGAAGAACGCCACCATCGACCAGCTCGGCCGCGACCTCGAGCGGGTCCTCGACACGCTGGCGCCGGACGGGCCGGTCGTGCTGGTCGGCCACTCGATGGGCGGGATGGCCATCGCCGCGCTGGCCGAACAGGCCCCCGCGCTGTTCGGGGACCGGGTCGTCGGGGTGGCGCTGATCTCCACCACCGCCGGTGGGCTCTCGACCAGCCGGATCATCGCCCCGATCGTCCCGGACCGGCTCGGGGGCGAGGTCCTCGCCCGGGTCACCGCGCTGCTGGCGAAGGCCCCGGAGCTGGTGGACAGTGCCCGGACGCGGGGCTCCAACATCGGCTACCTGCTGACCGGCCTGTTCGCCTTCGGCCGTGACGTGCCCGCGGCCTATGTCGAAGCGGTCGACCAGATGCTGGCGAGGACTCCGGGGGAGGTGCTGTTCGCCTTCGTCCCTCAGTTCGACCTGCTGGACAAGTTCCACGCGGTCAAGGCGCTCAGCGCCGTACCCACCCTGGTCGCCTGCGGCACCAAGGACCGGCTCACCTCCGTCGGGCACTCCCGCAAGCTGGCCAAGGAGATCCCCGGGGCGAGGCTGGTGGAGTACCGGGGCGCCGGGCACATCCTGCTGTTCGAGGAGAAGGACCGGCTCAACGCCGAGCTGACCGCCCTGGTGGCCGAGGCGCTGGGTGGCTGAGAGTCCCGCGACGACCACCGTCACCGCGCTGGTCGGCGCCGAGGAGACCGGCGCGGTGCTCGCCCTCGTGCACGCCGCGTTCGGGGCCCGGCAGCGGCTGGACCCGCCCTCCACCGCGCTGGAGGAGACCGCCGACACCGTGGCGGCGGCGCTCGCGGCGCACGGAGGGGTGCTCGCCGTCCTGGACGGCCGGCCGGCCGGCTCGGTCCTGCTCGAACCACGCGGCGAGCGGCTCGGCCTGCGCCGCGTGTCGGTCCATCCGCGCGCGCAGGGACACGGCGTGGCCACCGCCCTGGTCGACGCGGCGGAGCGGGTCGCCGCGGAGCGCGGGTACGCCGGGGTGGAGCTGTCCGCCCGCGCGGAGCTGCCCGCGACGATCCGGTTCTGGGAGCACCACGGGTACGGCGAGGTCGAGCACCACGGCACGTTCCTCACCATGGCCAAGGAGCTGGCGTTCGGGCTGGACCTGCCGACCCCGGACGACACCCGCTCTTTCGGCGCCAGGCTGTCCCGGGTGCTGCGCGCGGGTGACCTGGTGGTCCTCGGCGGCGACCTCGGAGCCGGCAAGACCACGCTGACCCAGGGCCTCGGGGCCGCCTTGGGCGTGCGCGGCGCCGTCACCTCCCCGACCTTCGTGATCTCCCGGGTCCATCCGGCTCCCGCCGGCCGTCCCGCGCTGGTGCACGTGGACGCCTACCGTCTCGGCGACACGGCCGAGCTCGACGACCTCGACCTCGACGCGTCGGTGGAGGACTCGGTGACGGTCGTGGAGTGGGGCAACGGCCTGGCGGAGGCGCTCGCCGACGACCGGCTCGAGGTCGCGCTCACTCGCTCTCGTCGCGACGGCGACGAGACCCGGACCGCGCTGGTCACGCCGGTCGGCGCGCGCTGGGTCGGCACCGGCGTCGCCGACGCCGCACGCGGCCCGGCTCGCCGGGCGACGTAGGGTTGCCGGTCGTGCTGCTCGCCATGGACACGGCCACGACCTACGTCACCGTGTGCGCGTACGACCCGGAGCGAGGCGTGGTCGGAGGCGCGCGCGACGGGGTCGGGCCGATGCGGCACGGGGAGTTGTTGACGCCGACGGTCCGGGACGTGCTCGCGGAGGCAGGCGCTGTCATGGCCGACGTCGCCCGGGTCGCCGTCGGGGTCGGCCCCGGTCCGTTCACGGGGCTGCGCGTCGGTGTGGTGACCGCCCGGATGCTCGGCCTGGCGCTGGGCGTCCCGGTCACCGGAGCGTGCACCCTGGACGTGCTGGCGGCGCAGGCGGTCGGCGAGGGGCTCGACGAGCCGTTCGTGGTCGCCACCGACGCCCGCCGCAAGGAGGTGTTCTGGGCCGGCTACACGGCCCGCGGCGTCCGGGTCGAGGGCCCCGGCGTGAGCCGCCCGGCCGACCTCGTGCTCGCCGGCCGGCCGGTCGTCGGGGCAGGAGGGCGGCTCTACGAGCTCGGCCGCACCGCGGGCCCCTCGTGGCCGTCCGCGGCGACCCTCGCTCGCTGCCTGGCCGAGGGGACCTGTGCGCCGTACGACGCGGAGCCCTGGTACCTGCGCCGGCCCGACGCGGTCACGCCGGGCCCGGCCAAGAGGGCGTCGTGATCCGCCCCGCCACCGCCGACGACGTTGCGGCGGTGGCCGCCCTGGACGCCGCGCTGTTCGGGGCCGACGCGTGGTCTCCCGCCGCCGTGGCCGCCGAGCTCACCGGCCCGCGGCGCCGGGCGGTGGTCGCGGTCCAGGGCCGCCAGGTGGTGGGATACGCGGTCACGGCGCTGGCCGGCGACACCGTCGACCTCGACCGGATCGCGGTCGTCCCTCGGCTGCGGCGAACCGGCCTGGCCACCGCGATGTTGGCGAGGCTGACCAGCCAGGCGGTCGAAGACGGTGCCGAGCGCATGCTCCTGGAGGTGGCGGCGGGCAACGTGGCGGCCGCGGGGTTCTACGCCGCGGCGGGGTTCGCCGACCTCGGGCGACGGCGGCGGTACTACCGGGACGGGAGCGACGCGCTGGTGCTCCGACGACGGCTGCGGGCGTCGCAGGAGGCTCGGTGAGCGACCAGCCGCTGGTGCTGGGCATCGAGACGTCGTGTGACGAGACCGGCGTCGGCCTGGTCCGCGGCACCACCCTGCTCGCCGACGCCGTCGCCAGCTCGGTCGACGAGCACGCGCGGTTCGGCGGGGTGGTCCCCGAGGTGGCCGCCCGGGCGCACCTGGAGGCGATGACGCCCACCGTCCGCCGCGCCTGCGAGGCGGCGGGGGCACGGCTTTCCGACGTCGACGCGGTCGCCGTCACCAGCGGTCCCGGACTGGTCGGGGCCCTGCTCGTGGGGGTGGCCGCGGCGAAGGCGCTGGCCGCCGCGCTGGACCGACCGCTGTACGGCGTCAACCACCTGGCCGCGCACGTGGCCGTCGACCAGCTCGAGCACGGGCCGCTGCCGGAGCCGTGCCTGGCCCTGCTCGTCTCCGGCGGGCACTCGTCGCTGCTACGGGTGGCCGACGTGACCCGGTCCGTCGAGCCGCTCGGCGCCACCATCGACGACGCGGCGGGGGAGGCCTTCGACAAGGTGGCCCGGCTGCTCGGGCTGCCCTTCCCCGGCGGGCCGCACATCGACCGGGCCGCCGCGTCCGGCTCGTCGGTCGCCATCGACTTCCCCCGCGGCCTCAGCTCGCAGCGAGACCTGAGGCGACACCGCTTCGACTTCTCCTTCTCCGGGCTCAAGACCGCCGTCGCGCGGTGGGTCGAGGCCCGGCAGGCCACCGGGGAGCCCGTGCCGGTCCCCGACGTCGCGGCGTCGTTCCAGGAGGCGGTCTGCGACGTCCTCACCCGCAAGGCGGTCGACGCCGCCCTCGGCGAGGGCGTCGAGGACCTCCTGCTCGGCGGCGGGGTGGCGGCGAACTCCCGCCTCCGGGCGCTCACCGAGGAGCGTGCCGCCCGGCACGGCATCCGCGTGCGGGTCCCCCGCCCGGGGCTGTGCACGGACAACGGCGCCATGGTGGCCGCGCTCGGTGCTGAGCTGGTACGCCGCGGCCGGCCACCTTCCCCGCCCGACCTGCCGGCCGACTCCTCGCTGCCGGTGACCGTGGTGACGGTCTGAGCACTGGCCGCTCCGGGACGCTCGTCGCCCGCATGGCGCACCCGGCCACGAGCCGCGGCACCCGGCTCCGTGACGGACCAGCGGTGCGCCGGGAAGCTCGGCCATCGACACGCGCGGCCCTGGACCCCGCAGGGACCCTGTCGAGAACAGCCACAACACTCCACGAGGTGCGAACAGACAAGGTCCCGGCGCCATGCCCTTCGCACAACAACGCGGTTGTACGACACCGGACGAGTCGCGGTCCGCTGCGGATCCGGGCAGTGGACGTCGCCTTCGTGCGGCTGGCCTAGCCTTGGCATGGACCGGCCCCGCACGTCCAGGAGCAGTTCCCCTGCAATACGAACCGAGCCCCAAGCACAAGCCGCTGCCTAGTCCGGGGCGGCGCGGTGCAACCTGCCCGTCAGAGGCCGACGGGGCGGCCCTCCTGGCCGTCAGCGTCGTGCATGGACAGAAGCGGTACGCCACCGACGGCGTGCAGGCCTTCTGCGCGCAGTGCCACGACGTGGCACGCGACTTGTGGCACGGATACCCGATCAGCTGGTCCGAGGTGCCGCCTTCCGTTCGCCGCGCATGGTCCGATGAGACGCCAGAACTGCGGCGGGCGATCAGGCGAGGAGGGCGGCGATGAGCCTGCGATGGGAGCGTTTCGCCGGCGACACGAGCCACTTCGCCATCCGGCTGAGCCTGCATGACGATCCGGACGGCCTGCGGGGCGCGGACGCAGACACCTCCGCCAGCTGGGGAGCCATTGAGATCTGGGTGGGCGGCATCAATCTGTGCGCCCACACCGATCAGGGCGAGACTCTGAAGGCCGTGCACTGGTATGTACTGCCGATCCTGGAGTGGCTGGTTGACGCATGGGACCCGATGCTGCATGAGGAACGGCTCCCGCTCGCACGGTTCGTGACAGCGGCGCACTACGCAGAAGGTGAGAGCGGTCTGGTAGCAGATTTCGACCTTCCAGGTTATTGGGAACGAGAAGAGCGTAGGTACGACTGGGACCGAAGGCACAGCCTCCGCGCTGCCCGCGACGGAGGTGTGCTGCCCGACCTCCGCATTCGCCGCTTTCGCGAGAAGATCGAGTTCTCCTGGGGCCGGGCCCCGATTCCCGGAGCGACAGACATCGAATGGCAGGCTCCTAGCGGATCCTTCTACGCCGACCCCGTCCGGACCTCGACCGCCCTCTACGACGTCATCTCAGCGGCAGCCGCCGCCCTGGTGGAGTCGCGCCCCGATTCTCATCGAGTGAAACGACTGATGGGCGCCGTAGCGCAATTGCAGATGCCGGAAAGGACGGAGGTCCGCACTGCATGGATAGCTGGTCTCGGCGCAACGGCTGATGCAGTAGTCAAGCGGTGGCGCGTCCTCGTTGACCGCGTGAAGGAGACCGCGGCGCCAGAAGCACTCGAGGCCTCCTTTCGCGCTACCACGAGCAATAAGCTCGTTCTCGACGGATCCTGCCAAGCGGCACTGCTTTTCGGGTCTGCATCTCCAACCCTCACTGACAGTGACGCGTTTGACCTGGCCGAGCGACTCCTCGAGGCTTACACGCAAGAGCCCACGACGGACCTCGACACCTTCGTCCGCGACGAACCGCTCACCAGCGCGGCTCAGCCTTGGGCCCAGGGGTACGACCTCGCTGAGGACCTGCTCGACAGCTCCGCCGGTAGTCGCCTCCTGATCGATACCGCCACAGATGTCGCAGGCTTTTTCAAGGACTACGGTGTTTCGGTAGCTCCGGTCGAGCTCGCTGATGACAGCATTCGAGCCGTCAGCTTCGTGAGCCCTCGCCACAGGCCGACAGTGTTGATGAACGCTAGCTGGGTGGGATACGGCAGCACCGCCGCGCAGCGCTTCACGATGGCTCACGAACTCTGTCATCTGCTCCACGACCGAACGTACGGCGCGCAGCTGGCGGTCGCGAGCGGGCCGTGGGCGCCGCGGGCCCTCGAGCAACGTGCCAATGCATTTGCCGCGATGCTGCTCATGCCATCGGCATCCCTACGCCGGATCGATTCGAAACACCCGTTTGACTCTCCCAACCAGCAGTCGCTTGTTGCAGCAGCGAACCAGCTCGGCGTGTCCCCGACTGCGCTCGTCGACCATCTCTACAACATGGGCATCATCGATGACACCACCCGCGAACGGCTTCGACTGCGCGATCGGTGGTAGTGGGCCGTTTCGGCTCGGTGGTGGCCAGTCGTCGTCCTACCAGAGGCGATCCGTCCAGCCGGGACGCCACAACGCCACGGCAATCAGGGCGACGTCAATCGCAACGCCCCACAGGAGCTGGCGATCCCAGAACAGCACCAGGGCGGTGAGAGACACGACGGCGGCCCCGATCGCCAGCCCCGGCCAGATCGAAGCCAGGCCCGGTACTCCCCAAACGGCGAGGCCGAGCAGCGCGAACCCTGCGACGGTCATCGCGACGAGGGCAACCGCGACCGGTTTCCGGGGCGCTTCTGGCATCAGCCACGACCGGTCGAGCCGGAACGGCCATGCTGGGTCGCTATTGGGTGCGAACCACATCAGGTGGACCAGGCCGTGCGCAACGAGGAGCACGCCGAGGAGAATCCGGACGAAGACCTCCACGGTCACCTCCTCACGCGCTCCCAGCCCTGAACCTGAGGTGTTCTCACCAGAGTGGCTGGTGTGACATGTGTGACGTAGGCGTGTCGGTCGGGAGCCGCGGGGCCTGACCCAAGAGGCCGCCCCGCCCGCCGGATGAGCGTAGCGCTTCACGTGGGCCGCGGTTTGCGGCGGGGCGCTGGCTACTCGCGCCGTTCGAGGTGGAACTGGCCGCCGGGTCGTCGGCGGATCAGGTAGCCGGTGGTGTGGGCGAGGGCGTGGTGTCTGCCGCAGATCAAGATGAGGTCGGCGAGGTCGGTGCG